>NZ_QRXT01000004.1:304700-304976 GCF_003460065.1 Ruminococcus sp. AF17-22AC | reverse complement strand
CGCGTTACTCACCCGTCCGCCACTAGAAACAATTTAAATCTGCCGAAGCTTCAATAAAAGGTTTCCCGTTCGACTTGCATGTGTTAAGCACGCCGCCAGCGTTCATCCTGAGCCAGGATCAAACTCTCTGATAAAGTGTTTGATGTACTCAAGACAACCAACTAGCTTAGTTATCTCTCGTCATTACTGTTTTTAAAAGTTCATTCTGTTGAATGATGATTCGTTAAAGAATTTTCGAGAATCGTATGTGTTTCACTGTTTAGTTATCAAGGTTCT
>NZ_QRXT01000004.1:0-304690 GCF_003460065.1 Ruminococcus sp. AF17-22AC | reverse complement strand
AATTTTCGAGAATCGTATGTGTTTCACTGTTTAGTTATCAAGGTTCTCTGTCTTTCGACAGCTCATTTATTTTATCACTGTCATTTTCGTTTGTCAAGAACTTTTTTTAAGTTTTTTCAAACTTTTTTAAATGACTTTTTGTGATTCGTCGTTGCATCAGCAACTCGTTTACTTTATCACATTCAATAAGGAATGTCAACAAGTTTTTTCATTTTCTTTTAACTTTTTAAAAGTACTAAAAAGAAAAATCCGCCTCATACCGAAGCGGATTAAAGTATATCATTATGTTTTCTCTGCGTCAAGTGTTTTTTGTTAATTTTTGTAAAATATATTCATAAAGAAGTTTACCAGTACATCATGCTTATATAATACCTGTAAAACACTGTCTTTTTCGACCAGTTCCAGACCTCTTTTTCCAATATCACTGCTGCACAATATCGTCAGAAGCAAAAGTGCAATCCAGATAAAAAGAATTCCCTTTGCTACACCGACAATGCCTCCGGTCAGCCGGTTTGCATCACTGATAAGCGGCAATCCCGCAATCATATCCAATACAAGCAGCACTACACGCAACACCAGATTCGCAAGTGCATAGGCAATCAGATACGACAGTCCATTTATGATTGCCCGAGCAAGATACTCCGAAATATAATCCCCAAATGTATCAACAGCAAGATACTGATAGGCTTCTTCTGTATTATTTACGGTCAGGTTTTTCTGCAGGATTTCCGGAAGCGGAAGCTGACTTATCAGGCTGCCTTCTGTTTCTTCATCCCCTTCATCACCCTCTACCACATTCTGGCCGCCGGGCAACTCACGGCAGCTCTCCTGTATTTTGTCATACAGCGAGGTTTTTTGCATAAGGAATGTATTTACATACGGATTAAGCATCCATGCAAGCGCAAGTGCAAGAAAGACAAAGAAAAATGAAACAATCTCCTTTATAAATCCTCTCCTGTATCCCGTATATCCAGTAAAAAGCAACACTCCGATCGCAGCAATGCCAGCCCAAGTCACATTCATAGTCCACCTCTTAGCTGAGCTTGATCACATCAACTCCATTATCAAGAATCAGAAGGTATCTGTTCCATCCCGTTTTGATAAAATCGCTGATCGTGCCATCCACTGTGCCGCTGTACTTTTCGACGCCCCTGCTGTTCATCACACTGATCTGAGAACTGTTGTACAGAAGTATATTTCCGTCGCTGGCCTTGATTGTTGTATATGGAATATTGAATTTCTTTTCAAACTTCAGGCTTCCATCCGTCGAATAACCGCGCATTGTATAGGGTTTATCTTTATCTCCGTTTTTGAATACCAGTCCAATGATATTATCGTCATAAAATGTGCTGACGATTTCTTTATCGACTTTGATCGTTTCAACTTCTTTCGGAACCTGGCTTCCTTTATAAAGAGTAAAACCGTCATCCCGAATAGCCGCCGAACGGTCTCCGTCCAGATACATGATCTGCGGAATCACCACCCCATCATACGTATAGCCACTGACGATACGATCATCTTCACTCTGTCCGACATCTCCAAAGTTATAAAAAGCAACATAACTTGTCGTTTCACTTCCGTCAACAAACTGATAGGTAACCATCATAATATCGCCACTGCCTGATACTGCTACGTCCAGTGGATAGCCCGGATCTGCAAGATGTGTCTGATTCTCTGCGATCAGAGTTCCGTCTGATCCGTAAAAATTAATCCACGTTGCATCACCGCCATCAAGAATTGCCGCAACCATACCGCTGGATGACACTCTGGCTTTTATGATATTGTAGGAAGTTGTCACACTTCCCGTCTCGCCATCTTTATCAAACATTTCCAGAAGCGTGCCATCCTGATCAGCTATAACAGCCCGGTCACCCCGGACATCCGCCACCGGATTCTGCATTTCGTACAATGTGCTCCAGTAAGCATCCATAGTATCACTCACAAGCGAAGCACCATCCGGACTATAGCGTAAAATTTTGCCCGACATCTCCACATAGTTAGTCGCTACAACATCCTCCTGCTCACTCGCAGACAGGATCTTGTAATTATGGTAGCTTCTTTTTTCCATGTAAAAGAAAAAAAGTGCTGCAACTGCTGCCACCGCCGCAATAGTCATCACTGCACGGCGCATCGTCGCATTCCGATGCTTTGACAGCCGTTCCTGATATACCTCTTCCGGTGTTCTGCGCTGCCGGCTCTGTTCCATCTTTGCACGTTCTGCCTGAAGCTTTCTCTTTTTGTATTTCCTTTTTATTTTTTTGATTATATTTGCCATTTTTATCCTTACCTTATAAACTGGTATTCTGTGCATTTTCTTTTTGCGCATTCTGCCTCTGCAGAATGTCAGCATTTTTATTATATCAAATTTTTTTCGGCAATACAATTACGGCAGTACAATTATCTGTCCCGGATAAATAATTTCATCTTCCGCCAGTCCGTTTGCCTGACAGATTTCCGCCACTTTTTCCATCGTACCATATTTCATTATACTGATCTGATACAATGTATCTCCCGGCTTAATCACATAGGAGTTTCCGCGTCCTGCCGTCGTCTCAGTCATACCTGCTTCCGCAATGTCCGAGCCATCTGCTGCCACCCCTGTTTCTGATGCCACCCCTGTTTCTGATGCCAGTTCCTGCCGCACACGCTGTTCCGCTTTTCTGTCATCAGATTCTTCTCTGTATATCTCACTCTCTGTTCTGCTTCCCGGCGTCGGCGAAATATGTTGTTCCATCGTTGATGTCGGTGTTGGTTTCACTTTTTCCTCCATCCGAGGTGTTGCGCTTATTTTCGGTTTCGTTGTTGTCTTTGGCACTTCTGTAATCTTCGGCATCTGCGTCACTGTCGATTTCACATCTTTAGTTTTCTCCTTAATAACAGTAGATGCAGTTTCCGTCACTTCCTGCGGCATCTTACTACTGTTCGAATAATTCTGATAAAACTGCACTCCGACTGTCAGCACCGCCAGCGCAAGGCATGCTGTCGCCGCATAAGAGAACACCGAAGTCCTGCCCCCGTCTTCATTTGAATAATTCGAATGTTTCTTCTGAATAATCTGCCGGAATGCCCGTACAGCATCATCATGCACTTCTCCCTCCTGCGGCACGGACAATTCCGGAATTTTTTCTATCATATAATTTTGCATCTGCGGATTTTTTTCATAATAAATATAAAATCCGCTCTGCTTTACCATAAAGCTGTTTTCATAGCGAAAAAAAGCTTCTTCGTTGTCCGACGGATCCATCAGCATCAGCACTTTTTCTCCGCCAAAATGCTTGAGGTGTATACGAAGAAGCATTTCCGATACTTCCATCGGCTGCATCCTGCCGCCCAGAAACCACCCGACAATCTCTTCCCCTTCGAAATATTTTTCAGCGTCCTCATGAATCTGCTGCCACATGGCATCTGTCAACTCAACGTGTTCCTGCGAAATTTCTTCACCCGAAACAAGCACTGCACCTCTGATAAAAAGATAGCCTGTCCCGGCATCCCATTTCGTCTCCCCCATAAAAACAGCCAGGCGGCGTTCTTTTTCCTCTTTACCCTCTCCGGCAGCCGCAGCACGCTCCAGAAATGTATATACATAGTCCTCCATATAGATCCTGTAATTCTGATCCGTCATTCCTATCTGCCGTACATTTCTGGGCAACTGAAAAATCCCTTCATTTCCTTTTGCACGCTGCTTTTCATCCTTGTAGACAACCTCTATCATGTCATATCACCCCTTCAGGCATCAGAATAGCACAGGAAAGTCGCGGATTTTAGCAGAATCTAAGAGCAGTGCAAAAGAATTTAGCGACATATTTTGCAAAGTGCATATTTCTTTCGCAGAGGGATAAAATAGAAAGGAAAAGATACGGAGATAAAACCATGACTTTTTATGTAGATACGCGCCATGCAAACTGTTCCCGTGAGATCTGCAGGCTTTTAAAAACATGTATTCTTGAGCAAACGCAAAACTGGTCTGAAATCGTGTTTCTGTGTATCGGCACAGACCGTGTTACCGGCGACTGTCTCGGCCCTTATATCGGTGCACAGCTCAGCAGCCACACCTTTCCGATGATTCACGTATACGGTACTCTTTCTGATCCGGTTCATGCACTTAATCTCACCGACACCCTGCAGGAAATCCAAAACCGCCATCCCGGCTGTCTGATCATCGCGATTGATTCTTCATTGGGACAAAAAAAGCACCTCGGGTATGTGACCATTTCAAATGGTGCACTCTACCCGGGTGCCGCTGTTCATAAAAAGCTACCGCCTGTCGGACATATCCATATTACAGGAATCGTCAATATCTCAGGTGTCCTGGAACACCTGACTCTTCAGACAACACGTCTCTCCACCGTGATCTCTATTGCCGATCAGATCACTGATGGTATTCTGTATATGATACCGCTGATCTCAAAATGTGGTTTTATACAAATTCTTTAATCTGTTTGTAGATGCCTTCTGCATCCAGACCATATTTCTCAAGAAGAGCTACCGCCGGACCGGATTCTCCGAATACATCATTCACACCGATACGTTTTACCGGTACAGGTGCTTTCTCGGAAAGGCATTCGCATACAGCTCCGCCAAGACCACCGATTACGGAATGTTCTTCTACAGTTACAACTTTGCCTGTTTCTTTTGCTGCGGCAACGATCAGATCTTCATCCAGTGGTTTGATGGTATGAATATTGATCACTTTTGCATCAATTCCATCTGCTGCAAGTTTTTCTGCCGCTTCAAGAGATGCAGCAACGCAGAGACCATTCGCAACGATTGTAAGGTCTTTTCCTTCGCGAAGAACGATTCCCTTCCCCATTTCGAATTTGTAATCTGGTCTGTCGTTGATTACCGGAACAGCCAGACGTCCAAATCTCATATATACAGGTCCTACATATTCATATGCAGCTTTGACCATAGCTTTTGCTTCAATGTCATCAGCAGGGCTCATGACAACCATACCCGGAATTGCTCTCATAAGGGCAAAATCCTCGCAACACTGATGAGTCGCACCGTCTTCACCAACGGAAATACCGCCGTGAGTTGCGCCAACCTTTACATTCAGATGCGGATATGCAACAGAGTTGCGAAGCTGTTCGTAAGCACGTCCTGCTGCGAACATTGCAAATGTGCTGACAAAAGGTACCTTACCGGTCGTCGCAAGACCTGCACCGATACCTACCATATTGCACTCTGCGATACCACAGTCGATGTGACGATCCGGAAATTCTTTCTTAAACATTCCTGTCTGAGTAGCTGCAGCAAGGTCAGCATCCAGAACAACAAGATCATCGTGTTCTTTACCAAGTTCTACCAGAGCGCTTCCGTAGCTGGCTCTTGTGGCGATTTTCTTTACTTCTGACATAATGCTTCACCTACTTTCTCCAGATCTTCCATTGCCTGTGCATACTGCTCGTCATTCGGAGCTTTGCCATGCCATCCAACCTGATTTTCCATAAAGGAAACTCCTTTACCTTTTACGGTCTTCATGATAATGGCTGTCGGCATTCCTTTTACAGTTTTTGCTTCGTCGAATGCAGCCTTAAGCTGATCCATATCATTTCCGTCTGCAACATTGATCACATGGAAATTAAAAGCTTCAAATTTCTTGTCAATCGGATATGGCGAGCATACTTCATCTACCTGTCCGTCGATCTGAAGTCCATTGTTGTCTACGATTACAACAAGGTTGTCCAGTTTGCGGAACCCTGCAAACATAGAAGCCTCCCATACCTGTCCTTCCTGAATCTCACCATCGCCAAGAAGAGTGTATACTCTGTAAGATTCGTTGCTGAGTTTTGCAGAAAGTGCCATACCTACTGCCGCAGAGATTCCCTGTCCAAGAGAACCGCTGGACATATCAACGCCCGGAATATGCTTCATATCCGGATGACCCTGCAGATAGGAGCCGAGATGACGAAGTGTCTTGAGGTCTTCCTTCGGGAAATATCCTCTCTCAGCAAGTGCAGAGTAAAGTCCCGGTGCAGTGTGTCCCTTAGAAAGAACGAAACGGTCTCTGTCTGCTTTCTTCGGATTTTTCGGATCGATATTCATTTCTTCAAAATACAGATATGTGAATAAATCTGCTGCTGATAAGGAACCGCCCGGATGACCGGCTTTTGCAGCATGAACCGCGGTAACGATGTCTTTGCGGACTTCGTTCGCAATTTTCTGAAGTTCTAATTTCTCCATGATGTTCAATTTCTCCTTTTAATAATTTGCAACAAACTTATGCTACAATTAATTTCCGCACTCGTCAAGTAATATGTACCTAAAA
Source organism: Ruminococcus sp. AF17-22AC (assembly GCF_003460065.1). NCBI lineage: Bacteria > Bacillati > Bacillota > Clostridia > Eubacteriales > Oscillospiraceae > Ruminococcus > Ruminococcus sp. AF17-22AC. Next base: position 298,422 of record NZ_QRXT01000004.1, on the reverse strand, counting down.
TGCTTTTTATTGCATTTTTATTTGTCACCGAATACTGCTTTATAATCTTTCTGGAATTTTTCGATTCCGGCATCTGTCAGAGGATGTTTTGTCATCTGCTCGATTACTTTGTAAGGAACTGTTGCAATATCAGCACCGGCAAGAGCACACTCTGTTACATGGATTGGGTGACGAACACTTGCACAGATAATCTCTGTGGTAATTCCTGCTACTTCGAACATTTCAACGATCTGGCGAATAAGCGGAACACCATCTGTAGAAATATCATCCAGTCTTCCAAGGAATGGAGATACATATGTAGCACCGGCTCTTGCAGCAAGCAATGCCTGGTTTGCTGTGAAGATCAGAGTAACGTTTGTTTTGATTCCTTCTTTTGAAAGAACTTTAACGGCTTTCAGGCCTTCTACTGTCATAGGAATCTTAACAACCATGTTCGGATGGATCTTAGCAATCTCACGGCCTTCTGCGATCATTCCTTCAGCGTCTGTAGTAGTAGCTTTTACTTCACCGCTGATCGGTCCGTCTACGATTTCTGTAATTTCTTTGATTACTTCATTGAAGTCTCTGCCTTCTTTTGCGATCAGGGACGGGTTTGTAGTAACGCCACAGATAACTCCCATATCATTTGCTTTACGGATATCATCTACATTTGCTGTGTCAATAAAAAATTTCATTGTAAAATACCTCCTGTTTTCTGCGTTTTTGCTTGATAATTTTATTATAGCAAACAAAAATTCCAGGTCAAGAAGGGAAGAAATTATTAATTATTATTTTATTAATAATATGTTATTTTATTAATTATTTATCTTATTTTTTCTACTTTATTGAATATCAAAAGCCTGAAAGTACGGTTTTCCGCGTTCTCTTCCAGGCTTTCGTTTGAAATTATTAATAATAATTTAGATATACAAATTTATTTTCTTTTTTTCGTGTTTGCATATGCAGTTGTTTTTCTGGCGATCAGCTTCGGCGTATACTCAATATTATAGATACTTGTCGGCTGTAATCCCGTATAAAACTGGTCATTTATCGCAATCTTACGAATGATGATATCACAGGCATCCCGCCCTTTCAGCGCAACGAAATGATCGATCGTTGTAAGTGACAGCCTCCGAATACCAGAATAAAAAATATCATCGCAACCGATCACCGACACGTCCTTCGGTACGCGGATACGCGATTCTTCCAGCGCATCGATCGCGCCCAGCGCCATCATATCATTCTGACCTGCGATTGCAGTGAATTCCCTGCCTTCTCTGATCAGCTCCATCGTAAGCTGATACCCCATCGAATACTCGGAATCCATCCTCGGTAATCTATGATCGACTGACTCATCTGCTGCTTTTATAAGAACATGCCCGCCAAGCCCTTCCTTTTCGTATTCTTTAACAAAGCCATCAATTCTTCTGGAACGCTGCCACTGCCGGCGCGTGAGCGGCGGTGTAATAAAGGCCACTTCCCTGTGACCAAGTTCAAGGAGATGACGTGCCATCAGGCGTCCTACCATTGTATTATCCTGATTGATCGCATCTACCGTCGTTGTCTTTTCTTTATTGCTGATAATAACAAGTGGTATTCTGTGTGCCAGTTCTTCAACTTTTTTCTGAAAATCCGGATGGGGATTACATGCATAAATGATTCCCTGTGGATCGATCGTACTGATCATCCGGAGATATTTTTCTTCCTGCCCTGCATCCCTCTGAGTATTGCAGATAAAAACACCGTAGCCTTTTTCATTTGCTACGGATTCGATACCCTGTAAAAGAAGAACATAATATGGGCTGGTCAGTGTCGGACAGATCACAACGATCAGTTTTTCTTTTTTGGTACTGTTTTTATTTTTGCGGTGAGGCAGCTCATATCCGAGTTCCCGCGCGGCGCATTCCACTCTTTCTACAGTTTCCGCAGAAAAAGAAACATCATTTCTCCGGTTCAGTATCATAGATACTGTCGCCTGAGAAACTCCTGCTTTCTGTGCAACCTGCGAAGAGGTTGGTTTTCTTTTTGCCACTCTCACATCCTCCTTCTGTCATTGCAGTCTATATCAGAGATCCACTCTGCCTTCCAGTGCACGCAGAAGTGTTACCTCATCAATATATTCCAGATCGCCACCGACCGGTACACCACTTGCGATCCTGCTTACCCGGATTCCGGTTGGCTTGATCAGCTTGCTGATATACATCGCGGTTGTCTCGCCCTCCAGACTAGAGTTCGTCGCAATGATCACCTCTTTGATATCTTCACTCTGAAGACGCTGCATCAGCTCTTTGAGTCGGATATCATCCGGTCCGATTCCAAGCATCGGAGAAATCGCACCGTGAAGCACATGATAGACACCCTCATATTTTCCTGTTTTTTCGTATGCCGCAAGATCCCTCGTATTTTCCACGACCATGATCGTACCTGCATCCCTTTTGGGGTTGCTGCAGATCGGGCAAAGCTCCTGATCTGTCAGCGTACAGCATTTTTTGCAGTAGCGGATCTTTTCTCTCGCGCCGGTGATCGAAGAAGTAAGCTGTTCCACCTGGTCTTTCGGCATGTTCATGATATGAAATGCCAGACGCTGTGCCGACTTCGGTCCGATCCCCGGAAGATGCGAAAGCTGCTCGATCAGCTTATTGATGTGCGTACTGTAGTATTCCATCAGAAAGGAAGGCCTCCGCCCAAGCCGCCAAGTCCGCCTGTGAGTTTGGACATTACTGCTGTTGTTTCTTCTTCTACTTTGCGAAGTGCTTCATTGGTTGCCGCAACGATCAGATCTTCCAGCATTTCGATATCATCCGGATCGACAACTTCTTCGGCAAGTTTCACGCCGGTCACTTCACGTTTACCGGATACAGTAACTTCTACAGCACCGCCGCCTGCCGTTGCAGTGAATGATTTTTCTTCAAGTGCTTTCTGGTTTTCTTCCATCTGACGCTGCATCTTCTGCGCCTGTTTCATTAAATTATTCATGTTTCCCGGCATTCCCATGCCCGGAAATCCTCCACGTTTTGCCATGGTGATATCCTCCTGATAAAAAATTAATCTTCTTCTATTACAACATCCATGTGAATATTGTCACGTATTGCCTGATCCACCGTAATCTGCGAAAGGTTCGTCTGCTGATGGTCTTCCGCAACCAGCATATGAAGCTCGATACTTTTGCCAAGCTTCTGCTCAATGATGGACTGCAGTTCTTTTTTGGCTTCGGAATCATCCGGATAAAGCCTTCCAAGTGGAGTCTGAAACTCCACATAGAGAATCGGCTCGCCAGTCTCTCCGTTGTATTTTGGCACCGACTGCAAAAGTGCCTGTTTGAAAGCAGCTGTCGTCTGTCCGACGATCATCTTCCAGCCTGCCACGATCTTTTGCAGATCTTCCGGTGCTGCTTTCTGTGGTGGCCGCTCTGCCGGTTTTGGCTGTTCAGCACTGCCTTCTCCCACACCTGTACTCTGCACGATCACCTGCTGTACCGGATGTTCATCAATCTTCTGTTCGAGCACACGGATACGGTCCAGCACGGAATCCAGATTTGTCTCCATTGCCGGGCGGCACAGTTTGATCAACGCAATCTCAACAAGCACGCGTTTCTGTGTTGCGAAGCGGATCTGATTGGAAAGATCTGAAAAAATGCGGATATAACGCATCAGCGTATCGCTGTCGGTCATCTCGCTTTCTTCTTTCAGAAGTTTCAGATTTTCGGAGGAGACATCAATGGCCTCCTCCGGATTGTCAGAAGTCTTTACAAGGAGCAGATTTCGCATATACCATGTGAAATCGCCCACAAACTGGCTGAGTTCCCTGCCCCCGACGATCAGATCTTCAAGGATCCTGATCGCAGAAGTCACATCACCCGCCAGAACTTTACGCAGTAATTTACTGAACACTTCGGTATCCACGGCTCCCAGAACATCAAGAACCTTATCATAAGTCAGTGTCTGCCCCAGATAAAAAGCAATACACTGATCCAGAAGACTGAGTGCATCTCGCATAGAGCCATCACCGGCCTTCGCCACATAACGGATTGCTTTTTCCTCCGCTTCCACACCTTCCACCTTAAGAAGTTCACTCAGGCGTGCCGCAATCGTATCGATCGAGATTCTGTGAAAATCATACCGCTGACAGCGTGACAGAATGGTGATCGGAATCTTATGTGCCTCTGTCGTTGCCAGAATAAAGATGACATAAGACGGCGGCTCTTCCAGAGTTTTCAAGAGGGCATTGAATGCTCCTGTAGAAAGCATATGCACCTCGTCGATGATATACACTTTGTATTTACCTTCTGTCGGACGGTAAGTTACTTCCTCACGGATCTCACGGATGTTATCTACACCGTTGTTGGAAGCGGCATCGATCTCGATCACATTCATTGATGTACCTGCCTGAATGGCTTTGCACATCTCGCATTCATTGCAGGGACTTCCATTAACCGGATGCTCACAGTTCACGGCCTTCGCGAGAATCTTTGCCACTGTGGTCTTACCGGTACCACGCGTACCACAAAAAAGATACGCGTGGCCGATGCGGTTTGCATTGATCTGGTTCGTTAACGTCGTTACAATATGATCCTGCCCTTTGACATCTTCAAAATTATCGGGCCTGAATTTTCGGTACAGGGCAGTATAGCTCATGAATACACTCCTCTCCTGTCACTGCAGGAATTTATTTTTAACAAATTGATCTTAAGTGCCTCAGTCACCGAAGCTGATTCCGATCTGTTTGGCAGCTTTGACAATCTGGTCTTTCGGTGAAACCATCTTAAGTTTGCCTGCGCAGTCTGCAAGCGGAACTCTCTTGATCTTGCCGTTGATGACACCGATCATGATTCCGTATTCTCCGTCAAGTATTGCTTCTGCTGCACCGGCACCAATTCTGGTAGAAAGTACGCGGTCATACGGACATGGTTCTCCGCCTCGCTGAATATGTCCAGGGACTGTTACACGGACTTCACTTCCCATGGTCTGATTGATCTGATCTGCAATCTCATAGGAAACAGACGGATATTTCTTTGCCCTTACTTCGAGTTTTTCTTTGTATTTTTTCTTCGGAAGTTCTGCGTCCTCTTTGGAAATTGCGCCTTCTGCAACAGCGAGGATCGTAAAGCGCTTACCTGCTTTGTTACGTTTCTCGATGGCTTCGCAGACTTTCTTGATGTCGTAAGGAATCTCAGGAATCAGGATAATGTCCGCACCGCCTGCAATACCTGCATGAAGTGTCAGGCTTCCAACCTTGTGTCCCATGATCTCAACGATAAATACGCGGCCGTGTGAGGTAGCTGTCGTGTGGATGCAGTCGATTGCATTTGTAGCAATATTCACTGCGCTCTGGAAACCAAAAGTCATATCAGTTCCGAAGATATCATTGTCAATGGTCTTCGGAAGATGGATGATGTTCAGCCCTTCTTCGCGGAGAAGGTTTGCAGTCTTCTGTGTACCATTGCCACCAAGGATCACGAGGCAGTCCAGACACAGTTTGTAATACGTCTGCTTCATGGCTTCCACCTTATCGAGACCTTTTTCGTCCGGTACACGCATCAGTTTAAACGGCTGACGGGATGTACCGAGGATCGTACCTCCACGAGTCAGAATGCCGGAAAAATCCTTCGAACTCAGCATCCGGTATTTGCCATAGATCAGTCCTTTATATCCATCATCAAATCCATAAACTTCAAGGTCATCTACTGCGTTTGACAGTGCCTTTACCACGCCTCTCATTGTAGCATTCAGAGCCTGGCAGTCACCACCGCTTGTTAATAAACCAATTCTTTTGATCATAGTACATTTCCTCCTCACTGTGCTCATCTGCACAAAATGGTATGACGTTACCGCCCGTTTAAAGACAGCAGCCATATTTGGTTACTGTTCACTCCGTTCACAGCAACCATATTTGTCTACTATTATATAATACTTTACCCCTACTTGACAAGTATTCAAAAATCGTCTATACTTAAAGTCCGCGCAGCCGGGGAGATAGCGGTGCCCTGTACCTGCAATCCGCTACAGCAGGGGTGATGCCAATCTGAGGTTTGTCTCCTGTGGAGCTGCCCTTTATAAGTGGCGTTGACGTTTGGGTCTCACGCAACAGGAATCTGTGAACCGTGTCAGGGCAGGAATGCAGCAGCACTAAGCAGAAGCTCTTGTGTGCCGTGAGGGTGCCTGGGCCGAGTTAACTGTAAAGGTAACGTCCATGGGAACATTTCGAGGTGCGGCGCGCGGAAAAAGAGATTATTTCATACTCTGTGGATATCATTTCCACGGAGTATTTTTTTATCCATTTTTTGCTTTATAGGAACATTACGGAGTAATTTCCTATAAAGCAAAAATACCCTCCCGGCCGGTTCTTCCCGGTAAGGAGGGTATTATTCATATTGGCGGCTCAGCGGCCTGCCGGCCTTTATTTGCAGATTTCAGCAACGACCTGATTGATCAGTTTGCCGTCTGCCTTGCCTTTAAGATCTCCCATAACAGCTTTCATGATCTGTCCTTTGTTCTTTGTTGCAAGAACTTCGGCAAATTTTCCCTCAAGATAAGTACGGATCTCATCTGCATTCATCTGCTGCGGTGCATATTTCGCAATTACATCATATCTTGCCTGATATTCTGCACGAAGGTCATCACGGCTTTCCGGGCAGGTATCCAGCTGTTCCTTTACAGTTTTCATTTCTTTCAGGATCACACGGTCAACAAGTGCTTCCGGTACATCGTCACGGCATCCCTCGTCGATGGCAGCTTTTTTGACTGCGGATACAAGAGAAGAAACTGCCTCCTTTGTTGTTTTATCTTTTGCTTTCATGGCTGCAACCATATCTTTTCTTAATGCTTCCAGTGTCATTTCAAGATTCCTCCTCGTTCATTAAACTGTTATCATCATATCACTTTTCCGTCAAAAAACAAGTGTTCAGACGTTTATCTGTCCCCGTCCGCTGCTTCCTGCGCCTGCTGTCTTGCCAGCATTTTCAGGCGTTTTTTCTTTTCACGGAGTTCCTTAAAAAAATCAGACAGCATTGCAGAACACTCTTCTTCCAGAACTCCCCGTGTGATTTTTACTTTGTGATTGAAACCGTCCACTTCCAGAAGGTTCAACACCGAACCGGCGCATCCTGCCTTCGGATTCATGCTGCCAATCACAACTTCATCAATTCGCGACTGCACCAGCGCTCCGGCGCACATCTGACATGGCTCCAGTGTCACATACATGGTACACCCTTCCAAACGCCAGTCACCAAGTTTTTTGCTTGCTTTTCGTATTGCATTCAGTTCCGCATGAGACAAAGTATTTTTGTCTGTGTTTCTCCGATTATAACCTCTTGCTATGATCTTACCATCCGAAACGATCACGCATCCGATCGGCACCTCTTCCAGCACGCGTGCCTTTTTGGCCTGCCGGATGGCTTCTTTCATATATTTTTCCTGTTCTGTCAAAGGGATTTCCTCCAAATCGCAATTCTTTCGAACTATCGTCCTGTTTTATCCAGTATAGTAAATGCCGGTTGCAAAATCAATGAATAAAAATTAGAATAGACCTATAAATTTCAGATAGACAGGAAGTATGAACATGCCTAAAATACATGGTTTAAACAAAACAACTTTACTTGATTATCCCGGACGAATCGCCGCAACGATCTTTCTGGGACACTGCAATTTCCGCTGCCCGTTCTGCCAGAACAGCGCTCTCGTATTAAATCCGGCAGCAGAACCTGAGATTCCGGAAGAACAAGTTCTTTCTTTCTTAAAAAGGCGTCAGGGAATCCTTGAAGGTGTCTGTATCTCCGGCGGCGAACCAACACTTTCTCCTGACCTTGAAGACTTTATACAGAAAATCCACGATCTCGGTTATTCTGTCAAGCTTGACACAAACGGCACGCATCCGGAAGTTTTGAAAAATCTTGCTGATAAAGGTCTGATCCAGAAAGCTGCTGTGGACATCAAAGCCTGTCCGGAAAATTATCCTTCTCTGTCCGGCCTGTTGCATCCTCCACTGGATGCTGTACGTGAGACAGTTGATTTTCTGCTTCACGGAAATCTTGATTATGAATTCCGGACAACCGTTGTCAAAGAGCTTCACAATGAAGAAGATTTCGTCCGCATCGGTCAGTGGTTAAAAGGAGCCAGGGGCTACTATCTCCAGGCATACAAGGACTCCGAAGAAGTCCTGCAGCCCGGTTTCAGCAGTTATTCTCTGGAAGAACTGGAACATTTTCGTAAAATTCTTTTAACAACCATTCCCGTTGTTGGGATTCGTGGAATCGATTAGGCGGTACCAGTAGCCGCCTTTACCGCCCGGCACCTGAATCTCGCTGCTTTCTTTGAAATATGGGAAGCCAAACATATTCGCCATGAACCTCTCCTGCTGATCATATCTTCCCGGTACACCGAGTACCGGCTGACCACAGTGGTTCTGACACAGTAGAAGATGTCCGAAATGATAATAGCCATACTGGACGAAACGATTATTTCGCAGAAGGCAGGTCCGCCGTCCCATACTGCAAAGATCCTGTGGAGATATTTTATGGCAGTCATGCAATTCCCCATCCTGAAACACTTCACACGGAGTTCCGCATCTCCGATAGTTCTGAGACTTTTGCTCCTGTGGTTTTCGATCCGGTGATTTCTTCTCCTGCACATTCATCACTTCCTGATCCGGCGATACTGTTTCAGAATTTTGAACTAATGTACTGTCCGGCTCTGTCACTGACTGTGTGTGGAGTTCCTGACTCTCCGGTGTCTTCACTTCTGTCTGTGCAGCTTCTGCTTTCTGCATCTCTGTGTCTGCTATTTCTGCAGCTGACTTATCTTTCTTCGGATGTTCTTTATCTTCTTTGCTTTCTGTTCTGCTATTTTCTTCATCTTTGCCGGATTTCACCATCTCATCAGTTTCTACCTTTCCATCTGACGCTGCACTTTCCGACGTATCCTCCTGTATTCTCGGAACAACCCGGAATTTTTCCGGCCGAATCGGCATATCATCCCACTCTGTTCCGAAAAATCCACCCTGGTCAGTCGTAATGATCATTCCTCCCATTTCCTCCAGGGAATGTTCACTGTCCCCCATATGTTCAACAGAGCTCTCCAGTATGCAATTAATCTCTTCTTTTGCTGTCTCACACACACCAAGAAGGATTCCGTCTATACTTTCATCTTTCCGGACAAATCCATAAACACTGCATTCTGAGCCCGAAACCAGTCCCGGACACAGAAGATGCAGTTCTATCCTGCATACATTCCTCCATGCTTCAATCCGCACGAATCCACAGTTTACCCCTTTTTTGTCTTTTCGGTATTCATACAAATATGCTACAAAACGCCGATACGCTGCCAAACAGCTCCCTCCTGCTTTTTATTTCACAAGAATCTTATTCTCTTTCCAGAGAATATATGCCGCTCTGATCCAGTTTTTCAGGGATTTCTGCATTTTCATATCCAGCATTTCTCTGCTATCCGCAAAGCCGATACATCCTGGATACTGCGGATAAAATCCAATAAATTTTCCATCAGCCCCATTCTTTATCTCATAATCTTCTTCAAACAAAGTCTCGCAAAATGCGTCTTCTTCAAGTATTCCTTCATCATATAGCCGACACAGTCCGTCCATACTCTTCGGGTACAAGTTCTTTTCCATATTTCCCAGACCGGTACAGCTCACTTTTTCACGTTTATCCACAATCTCTCCACTTCGTTCCCATTCTCTGTAGATATCCAGAAAATCCGCTCCATCTATACCGTATATTGTTTTCATAAACTCCACATACTGTAATACAGGCTTTTTCAAGTCCGTATTGTTCTGTATTATGACGCAAAGCTGTGCAATTGCTTTTCCCCAGTCCTTATTCATTTTTTCTCCTCCACACGTCCATACAAAAAAACTTTCACCGTTAGCTTTTCCTTTGTGCTATAGCGGCAAATGTTTCCTTATTACGAAACATTATAACGAAATTCCTCGATATCATCAATACATAGATGTTTCTTTATTACGAAATATCAGGATATGGGGATAATTATGATACAGAAAATCAGAATGGACATGAGCATTGGCAGCAACATCCAGAAGATGCGCTACCAGAATAAACTCACACAGGAGCAGGTAATTGCCCGCATGAATCTGATGGGTCTCCCAATCTCCAAAAGCAGCTATGCCAAGATTGAAACCAACCGCATGAACATCAAGGTAAGCGAGTTGATGGCACTGGCAGATATCTTTCACTGCGAAGTGGGGGACTTTTTCAAAGATCTGATTAAATTAAAATAATTTTTTCGTTCTTTTTTGCTTCTTATAATTTTCTCTTTTTCCTTAGTCCATTATGGACTTCTGTCATCAAATTTCTACGTTATTGGAACATTACGGAGTAATTTCCTATTACATAAAAAACAGACACTACCTGTTTGCACACAGATAATGTCTGTTATATCAAAACTGATCTAAATTCTTACGGTCGCCGTATCGACTTCCGCCGATGTTTCTTTGCTTCGTAGAGAAACTGATCTGCTGTCGCGATCACCTGCTGAATATCCGTCTGCGGCCCGGAGCAAAACTCAGCGATTCCGAGAGAGATCTCCACCAGAAACGGTTTATCTGATTTTTCATTAAAATATATGCAGGCGTCTTTCACACGTTTACGGAATGTTTCCTGATACCCTTCTTCGGTACATTTCAGAAGAATCAGAAATTCATCTCCACCCACACGCGCCAGAACGTCATCGCTTCGAATGCATCCTCTCAGAATCTCCGCCACACTTCGAAGTGCAAAGTTTCCTGCCGGATGTCCCCAGTTATCATTGATCTCTTTCAGATGGTCAAGATCTCCGCAGATCATATAAGCACGCTGTTCCTGTTCTTCATGACAGATTTTTTTTGCTTCTTCTGTAAATCCTCTGAGATTCAAAAGGCCAGTCAGCTCGTCATTCGCAGACATGATACCCAGAATCCGATTACGTTCCCGGATCACCTCAAGGTCTTTCGTCATCTCACGGCGTCTCGCCGCTTCTGCCTTACTTATTTCAAGATAGCGGAGAGAAAGCCCGATCTGCAGACTGATCACATAGAAGAACGGAAATTCTTCCTGCTGAATATCACATGCCAGTAAGCCGTACTGTCTTTCGCCGGAAAACAGCAAAAAAATCATAAACTGATGTCTCTCTCCATCCTCCATAAGCTGACAGATTCCACCTTCTTTTGAAACCGACGGACGGTCATAAAGATGAAATGCATCTACTTCTTCTTTTTTGTAATATGCTGCAAGACGCAGATTCTCCGGACATTTCCACTCCTCATCTTTGCGATAGACAACAGGCTCGTCCAAAAGGAAAAGATAAGTACATTTAGTCCGAAGTTCCCGCATATTTTCCATCGCTTCCAAAAGAAAAGCATGTTCATCATCCATGCAGTCATTTAAATTTCGTGCAAGAGACGGAATAAACCAGGACTTTCTCTGAAAATTGATCAGTTCCAGTTTCATATTTGTAATGGTACGGTTTAATTTATGTATCTGATCGACAAGATTCAGTGGTGTATTCTGTGTTTTGCCGTTTTTTTCCTGACATCCACAGGACTCCCTGACACACAGAGAAATCGGGACACGTCTTGACAGTGCATCCTTTCCGTCAAGCTTATAAATCAGATCGTAGACCGCCATTCTGCCCATCAGAACACCATCCTGCACAACAGTTGTAAGTGCAGGATCCATGCCCGATGCTCGCTCGCAGTCATCAAATCCGGTGATCAGGATATCTTTTCCTACTTTCAGTCCACGCTTTTCACATACACGGTAACCGGCAAATGCCATTTCATCGTTGGCAAATACAATTGCCTCGGCATTCGGATTATCATCAAGAAGCTGATCTACCTGACGGTCAATAAACTCGGAATAATCACCCTGTGCAATCATCTTGTCACTGACCGGAAGATGATATCTTTCCATCATTTCAAAATAGGTGGCTTTTCGCTCTTTTGCATCGGTATTCTGTGCCGGTCCGGATACAAAAAGAATATTGCTGCAATGATGTTCCTCAATCAGGTGCACCATAACCAGCCGGATTCCCTGTTTGTTGTCACAGATCAGCGAATGGCAGTTTGGCTCATGCACGATTTCTGTGAGAAATACTGTCGGAATGGAATTAAATTTCAATGCAAACTGCTCGGCGCTTTCGTTTTTCAGCTGAAGTCCGAGTGTACCATAATTGATGATCAGACCATCAAGTCCACCAATCAGACTGTAATCGTGAATTGTATTAAATTGATAGTCAAAAGAATTCTTATGTGTTCCGCCAAGCATATCCTCGAAAAAGTCTTTTGTCTGCGTTCCGAGAAAAAAACAGACATTGACATCCAGTTCTTCTGCTGCCTCTGCAATTCCAAGAATGTGTTCCTTCGGAAAGTATGTATGTACACCACCAATCAGAATTCCAATAGTATATCGCTTATGTTCTTTCATGTCAGATACCTCTCTGAATGAATATACACACATTTTTGTATATTATACCAGTAAATCGTCGATCTGACCAGTAGATATTTAGTACTTTTTAGCACTATAATACGAGACCGGAAATTTGAACTTTGATTGGAAATGAAATGTTTTTGTAATAATTTGGAATTTTCATGTGGCATTCTGCTGTGAAAGATGTGTTTAAGATGTGAAATGTTACATGTTTGTTACAAAATTAAAATGAAAGTGTTGATTATTTACGAAAATGTGTTATACTTAGCGTACAAAATATTTAAGAGGTGTTATTTTATGAAAAGCAAAAAAGTTCTTTCACTGCTTCTTGCATGTGCAGTGACCGTATCTATGGGAACAACCGTATTTGCTTCCACAGAAGATCAGATTGCAGCAGCACAGGAACAGAAGCAGGAGGCGCAGGCAGGACTTGCTCAGGCACAGGCGAACATCAGTGATCTGGAAAGCAAGAAACAGGAACTTGAATCCTACCTGTCAGAACTGAATACTCAATATACAGAACTTACAGACAGTATTTCACAGCTTAGTGTAGAAGCCGCTGAAAAAGAAGAAGAACTGAAAAATGTGCAGGCGGAGCTTGAAAAAGCAAAACAGGATGCACAGGATCAGTATGAAGCCATGAAGATCCGTATTAAATATATGTACGAAAATGGCGGAAGCTCAATGCTTGAGCTCCTTCTTTCTTCGAACAACCTTTCAGATTTCTTAAATGAAGCAAGCAACATCGCTTCTATTTCTACATATGACAGAAATATGCTTAAGAAATATGAAGAAACACAGGAAGCAATCAAAACTCAGGAGGCACAGGTGGCGGAAGAATCTACTTCCATCAGCAATCTTCTTACAGAAAAAAGCTCCAAGCAGCAGGAAGTTCAGAATCTGGTATCCACTACCAACGATAATATCAGTTCCTATGTAAACCAGATCAGTGCAAGTCAGGAAGAGGCAAGTGCACTGATGGCACAGGTAAACAGTGCAGACAGCAGCATTTCACAGTTGATGGAACAGGCAGAGCAGGAACGTGCAGCAGAGGAAGCTGCGGCTGAAGCGGCTGTGGCAGCTTCAGCCGCAGCCCGGGATACAGAAGATACTGGTGCAGCTGATGAAGGCGACAGTTCTGAGGAAGCGACAACAGATGCAGAAGAAATTTCTACAGACGATAGCAGCTCTGAATCTTCTGATGCGACGGAGGATACATCCGGTGCAGAAGACAGCAGCACTTCAGACGATACATCTGCGGATACTTCATCCGCTGAGGACACATCTTCAGACAGTTCTGACAGCAGTTCTTCCGATTCCGGTTCTTCCAGCCAGGGAACATACCTTGGAAACTTTATGCTGACAGGATATTGTAACTGCGCACAGTGCTGCGGAACAGCAGGAAATGCAACAGCAAGCGGTGTTATGCCAACAGCAGGACATACCGTAGCAATGGCTGGTGTACCTTTTGGAACACAGCTTCTGATCAATGGTACTGTTTATACCGTAGAAGACCTTGGAACTCCTTATGGACATGTTGATATTTACTGCGGCAGCCATAGCGAGGCACTGAGCTTCGGATTACAGTATGCAGATGTGTACCAGTTAAACTAAAGGGGAATTTAATATATACAGAGAACTTGCCACTTTGGCATAAAAACAGCAGACCATGAAGGTCTGCTGTTTTGCGTTACGTTATTTTAGAGATATGGTGTACCGGGGATTTCCGGATATGAACCCATACCGATCAGAAGCTCCAGGCCAACCTGACGTGCCTCAAGTACAGCTGCCTTAACTGCGCTGGCATCGCCGGAAATACCAAGGATCACTTCATTGGAATGACTGGTTCCGATACTTGGTGTCATATAGCAGGTAATATTTACTGCTGATGCCTTCATTGCGGTATCTGCCATTACAAGACCGATTGCAGCCGGGGAACCCGCCATGAATCCGAATGCTTCACCGGGAACTGCATGAAATGCATTCTGTAATGCAGCGCCAGCACTGGCTGAGTAAGTAAACTCCAGATGACCGGACTCACTGATATAAAGTTCACCGGCATTTTTCTTTGTAAGTTCCAGTGCCAGTTCAATCGCATGCCGTACATCTGAAACATCATTACCACCAATCACGATATAGTTTCCGTGGCCACCCCAGCCTTTGGTATCACGCGGAAATTCGATGGAAAGCACATCCGTATTGGTTGCTTTGACCGCATCATCGATCGCTGTGATCTGTCCTGCCGCGCCTGTCCTTGAGCTGAAAAGTCCGAGCGCATGATACCTGGTACCCACATTCATTTCTTTTAATAATGTATCATCAATTCCGGAAATCACCAGTCCAATCGTGTCAAGAACGGTGGTCCCCACAAATTCTGTCCGTGTACAATGTGTACTGATACTTTTTACATCAATCATGAGAAAACTCCTTTCTGTTCTGATGTTCATATCGAATCATCCTGAACAGATCTTTGATATAAATATAACGTATTATGTACTCGTTTGCAAGAAAGAACACCGACAAAACATGTGTTGAATGTACTTTTAAATTTTTTTTAAAAAATCTCAAAAAAGTTGTTGACATTTGCATTTCACTATAATATAATATGTCTTGCGTCAAGCGACGAAGCAAAATCAAATAACGAAGTGTGGCTCAGTTTGGTAGAGCGCTGCGTTCGGGACGCAGAGGCCGCAGGTTCAAATCCTGTCACTTCGACTACTTGGCAGGGGCGCCGAAAGCTTTAGAGATAAGGCTTTCGGTGTTTTTTTGCGTTGGCATAAAAAGCATCAAAATTCATCTAGTCACTGCATCGAAATCAGATGATTCTGGTATGACTAACTCAAACCAAAGCCAACATACCGGCACCGTTCTAACACAAGCACCTCCGGTCAGTATTAACACGCCAATCGTATTTATAATTTTCCACATAGAAAAAAATACCCGGACGGGAAACATCTCTCACTTCAATTGTAAGTAATTTTCTCCATCCGGGCATACCTTCTCTTTATTTTATTGTTTTTGTATTTTCTTTATTTAATCCCAGCCCATACCTTCTGTTCCGGTTTACTCTGCTGCTTCAACTGCTTCGGCAGGTTCTGCATCCAACATCTCCTGATATTTGCCGAGGATCAGTGTCTGGATCATGTCTCTCGTACCGGAATTGATCGGATGAGCAATGTCTCTGTACTCTCCGTCTGTGGCCTTGCGGCTCGGCATAGCGATAAACAGTCCTTTTTCGCCTTCGATCACTTTGATATCATGAACTACAAATTCCTCATCAATCGTGATAGAAACAACTGCTTTCATCTTTCCCTCTTTTGCTACTTTTCTTACACGTACGTCTGTAATATTCATCGTGTCTGCCCCTTTCATTTTCATACGCATTTATGAGTTCGCATTATAATGCGTATCTCTCATTTTTCTCAACGACGATTTTAATCTCGTTTTCGCCGCAGTAGCAGGAATTCGCACGAATGGTATCCCTGCTCTCAACAATACAGTTCTCGATACGTGTATTGTCCCCAATATAAACATTATTAAGAATCACAGAGTTCTTAATCACACAGTTGTTGCCTACATAGACATCCTTAAACAAAACAGAATTCTCGACGGTTCCGTTGATGATCGATCCGCTTGAAACAAGACTGTTTTTAACAACTGCCCCCGGATTATATTTAGCCGGTGGAAGATCGTCAATCTTGGTCTTGATCGACGGTTCCTGCTTAAAGAAATAATTCCGGATATCATGCCGCAGGAAATCCATGTTGGTACGATAGTATGCTTCTGCAGTAGAAATATTGCTCCAGTAAGCATCTGTCTTGTATCCGTAGATTCTCTTGAGATTTTTGTAACGGATCAGAATATCGTTTACAAAATCATGTCTGCCTTCAAGTGCCGCGCGCTCCAGAAGCTCGATCAGCTGTCTTCTTCGTACTACGTAGATACCGGTAGAAATTGTATTATAGGAAGAAACGATTGGTTTTTCTTCGAACTCTACGATTCTGTCGTCATCATTCATACGTACCACACCAAAGCGTTCTACTTCTTTCTGATCTTCGCAGGTGGTGCAGACGACAGTGATATCCGCACGCTTTGCGATATGATACTCAAGCACTTTATTATAATCCATCCGGTATATACAGTCACCGGATGCGATAACTACATATGGTTCATGACTTTCTTTCAGAAAATCAATGTTCTGATAGATGGCATCTGCTGTTCCCTGATACCACAGGCCATTGTCCTTCGTGATCGTAGGTGTAAATACAAACAGACCGCCCTGTTTACGTCCAAAATCCCACCATTTCGAGGAGCTTAAATGTTCATTCAGTGAACGGGCATTGTACTGTGTCAGTACAGCGACCTTCTGAATATGAGAATTCGCCATATTACTCAGTACAAAATCAATACTGCGGTAACTTCCCGCTACAGGCATCGCTGCGATAGCCCTCTTATCCGACAGTTCTCTCATACGGCTGTTGTTTCCGCCAGCCAGAATAATACCTATTGCTCTCATGCCTGCTCACCATCCTTTGCTTTGATCACCTGTCCGCTCTCCAGGATTCCTCCCGGATAATCTTCTGCTGTAGTCACCCCGGATATGGCAGTATTTCTACCTATTTTTACATTATCAGGAATTACACTCCGTTCTCCGACTGTCGCCAGACCAAATGCATAAACTGCCGGTTTCAGTACGTTTGCTGCTTCTTCTCCGAAGCCCAGTGTAACTTTATTTCCGATCACAACATCCTCTGCTACGATTGCCTTATCAAGAACAGTATCTTCCCCGATCTGCGAATTACGCATGATGATCGAATCCCGCACAACAGTACCCCTGCCGATCACTACGTTCGGCCCGATCACAGAATGATATACTTCACCATAGATCTCGGCGCCTTCTCCAATCAGACACTGGTCTGTCACGGCATCCTCAGCAATATACTGTGGTGGAATAATGTCTCCCTTTGTATAGATTTTCCAGAATTCTTCGTACAAATTGAATTCCGGAATGATATCGATCAGTTCCATATTTGCTTCCCAGTAAGATCCCAGTGTGCCGACATCTTTCCAGTAGCCGTTATATTCGTAGGCAAAAAGTCTCTGTCCTTTGTCCTTACAATAAGGAAGGATATGCTTGCCAAAATCGCAACTGCTCTGATCTTTCAGCGCGATCAGTGCTTCTTTGAGCACCGGCCAGCTGAATATGTAGATACCCATGGAAGCAAGATTACTGCTCGGTTTCTCCGGTTTTTCTTCGAACTCCGTCACGCGTCCTGTCTCATCTGTAACCATGATGCCGAAGCGGCTTGCTTCTTCTATCGGAACCGGCATACAGGCAATCGTTATGTCAGCCTTGTTTGCTTTGTGATAGTTCAGCATAACTTCATAATCCATTTTATAAATATGATCTCCCGAGAGAATCAGTACATAATCCGGATTGTACTGCTGCATATAATCCAGATTCTGAAAAATTGCATTGGCCGTCCCGGTATACCATTCGCTGTTGGTACTCTTTTCATATGGAGGAAGTACGGTCACACCGCCCTCGTTTCTGTCCAGATCCCACGGAATACCAATGCCGATATGGGTGTTCAGCCGCAACGGCTGATACTGTGTCAGAACACCGACTGTATCGATTCCTGAATTGATACAGTTACTCAACGGAAAATCAATAATGCGATATTTCCCACCAAAAGCGACTGCTGGTTTTGCTACTTTTTGTGTCAATACGCCCAGTCTGCTGCCCTGACCGCCAGCTAAAAGCATGGCAATCATTTCTTTCTTCATCATCGCGCAATCACCTCTTGTATATTATGATGTCCCATTATACCATACTTCCAAATATTAGTGAACATTTTTTACAAATAATTTGTGAGTATTTCATTTTTTTTATATCTATTGCACACGTTTTTGTTTCATACCGTTTCAATATGTTTGTTTTTATGTGCATTTTCGACAATTTTCATCATTCTGTTTCAGAACAAATGCACAGTAATACCCCCAAAAGTAACACTTTTCATTTTTAGCCGACCGCGTTATAATAGAAATATTAAAGATAAGGAGATTATATTATGTATCAGATAGACTTCCATAAACCGCTCTCTATCCATTTTATCGGTATTGGCGGTATCAGTATGAGCGGACTTGCTGAAATACTTCTGGAAGAGGGTTTCACAATTTCCGGTTCTGACTCCAAGAAAAGCCCCCTGACCAGTCTTCTGGAAAGCAAAGGTGCAAAGATCTACTATGGTCAGCGCGCTTCCAATATTTCCGATTCTGTTCAGGTTGTTGTTTATACAGCTGCCATCCATCCGGACAACCCGGAATTCGCCTGCGCGAAGGAAAAAGGTCTCCCGATGCTGACAAGAGCCCAGCTTCTCGGACAGATCATGCGTAACTACGATACTTCTATCGCAGTTGCTGGTACACATGGAAAGACCACAACCACTTCTATGCTGTCACACATTCTTCTGAAGGGCGAATGCGACCCGACGATCAGTGTCGGCGGTATCCTTCCTGCAATTGGCGGCAATATCCGTGTCGGACAGTCCGAGACCTTCCTGACAGAAGCATGTGAATACACCAACAGCTTCCTCAGCTTTTTCCCGACACTCGGAATCATTTTAAATATGGATGCCGACCATCTGGATTTCTTTAAGGATATTGATGACATCCGTCATTCTTTCCGTAAATTTGCAGAGCTTCTTCCTGCTGACGGTGCGCTCATCATCAATGCAGATACACCGAAATACGAAATGGTTGCCGAAAACCTTCCATGTAAAGTGATCACCTACGGTCTTGAACACGATGCTGAGTATACCGCTTCTGACATCACTTATGACGAATTCGGACATCCGACTTTCCATGTTCTTCATAATGGCGAAGACATCGGTACCTGTTCCCTGAAAGTACCGGGCATCCACAACGTATCCAATGCCCTCGCTTCCATCGCAGCAGGCAGACTTCTTGGTCTTGATAATGAAGTGATCTTCGCCGGACTGAAAGATTTCGGTGGTACAGACCGTCGTTTCCAGTACAAGGGCAAAGTCGGTGAAGTCACCATCATTGATGACTACGCACACCATCCGACAGAGATCGAGGCTACACTTCATGCAGCACATAATTATCCACACAAAAAGATCTGGTGTGTCTTCCAGCCTCACACTTATACACGTACAAAAGCTCTGCTTCCGGAATTTGCAAAGGCTCTGACACTTGCGGATCACGTAGTCCTTGCAGATATTTATGCAGCGCGCGAAACCGATAACCTCGGAATTTCCTCTGCAGATCTTCAGAAACATATCAGGGAACTCGGCACTCCGTGCGAATATTTCCCGACTTTCGATGAAATTGAAAACTTTTTACTCGAAAATTGTACACAGGGCGACCTGTTGATAACTATGGGGGCCGGAGACGTTGTAAACATTGGCGAACAGCTCCTTGGCAAATAAGTTATCCACATTATCCACATGTTTATACACATTTTTTACCGTGTATGACATGTGGATTTTTTCTGCCATTTTACTTTACATAATATCCTGTCGATTTATCGCAATTTTCGCGGAAATACAACAAACTTCGTCATTTTATGAGGTTACAAATAATTTACGACAAAATTCGATTTCCACATTATCCACATTATCCACATTTCTTTGTGGAAATCTCCTGTAGAAAAATACCCTATTCTCATTTGAAAAATCTTGTGCTATAATCCTAGTGTTCCAGATATACCGCTGTTTACGCGGTACCCGTAATGTCTGTTCACGCAGATATTTTCGTTTAGAAAGCGAGCGATCTATCATGTCAATGATCACATTACATAACACCTCCCATCCGGAGGTAACAATATTATCTAATACATTTATCGACAATTATATGCCGGAGGCCAATGGAGAATTTGTAAAAGTTTATATCTATCTTTTACGTGCCCTTTCCAGTGCTCCGGTTTCTTTCAGTCTGGAGCAGATGGCTGACCGGCTTCTCTGTACAGAACGCGACATTCTCCGCGCGCTGAAATACTGGGCAAAGCAGGAGCTTCTGACTCTCGATTTTACAGACAATAATAAATTATGCGGGATTGCCCTGCTCGCCCCTTCCGCTACGCCTTCTGACAGCGCTGCGGCAGAGATCAGCGGCACTGCCGAACCGGTTCCGACAAAAGCATCTGCAAATCCGTCTTCTGCCCGCCCGGAAGCGCTTACTCCGGAGCGTGTAAGTGAACTCAAACAAAACGAGGACATCATCCAGCTTCTTTACGTTGCCGAACAGTATCTCGGTAAGACCCTCTCTCCTACAGAGGTTCAGAAGCTTTTGTTTTTCTATGACGGCCTTGGTATGTCCGTAGACCTGATCGACTATCTGATCGAGTACTGCGTCGGACACAATCACAAGAGCATCCGCTACATCGAAAAGGTTGCTCTTGCCTGGGCACAGGAAGGCATCACATCCGTTGAAGAGGCAAAACAGTCCGGTTCCCGATATAATAAGGATTATTTTTCCATTCTGAAGGCACTGGGCATCACCAACCGTAATCCGGTCGAGACAGAAATCACACTGATGGACACCTGGCTCAAGACCTATGGTTTTTCCATGGAGATCATTCAGGAGGCATGTAACCGAACCGTCCTCCAGACCGGACAGGCAAGTTTCCAGTACACCGACAAGATTCTTGAAGGCTGGAAGCAGAAAGAGGTCCGCACGATGGACGACATCCGTTCTCTGGACAGCGCACACAGGAAAAAATGTCAGGAAAAAAAGGCTGCCCGAGACTCCCGTCCGGCACCGGCATCCAACAACCGATTCAACAATTTCCAGCAGCGTGAATATAATTTCGACGAATACGAAAAGCACCTGCTGAACCAGTAAAAGGAGAAAACCGTGGCACTGCAGAATTTTCAGTACGATATTATCATGAGAGAGTATAACCGCCGCCAGTCTCAGGTACAGCATGACCTTGAAGAACGCCGTGCCGAGGCTTTTGCACGTGTGCCGAGGCTTCTGGAGATTGACAGTGAAGTAGCAGCTTTAAGCGCGCAGAAAGCCCGTTCTCTGCTTCAGGGTGAGCCTGGATCTGTCGACGACCTTAAGAAAGATGTGGCTGCGCTCTCTGCTGAACGCCGTTCCCTTCTTAAGAAAAACGGTTTTTCCGAAGATTATCTTGAACCGCATTACTTCTGTCCGATCTGTCAGGACACGGGATATACTGGTGGTCAGAAATGCACCTGTTTTAAGAAAGCTGAGATCGAATTGCTCTATACACAGTCCAATCTCACCGAGATTCTCAAAAAAGAGAACTTTGAACACTTTTCTTTTGACTGGTATTCTGATACAATAAAAAATGAAGCTACCGGACTGACTGCCCGCGAGACCGCCAAACGTGCTTACGATGCCGCAGTAAACTTTGTCCGGGATTTTGATACACGCTCACAAAACCTGTTTCTGTACGGCAGCACCGGAGTCGGAAAGACCTTCCTCTCACACTGCATAGCCAATGCTCTTCTTGAAAGCGCACATTGTGTTCTTTACTTTTCTGCATTTGACCTGTTTGACCGTCTGGCGCAGACAGCTTTCTCGAAGAAACCCGAGACAGATATGGGCGATGATTTTATTTTTAACTGCGATCTTCTTATTATAGATGATCTCGGGACTGAACTGACCAACAGTTTTGTTTCGTCGCAGCTGTTCCTGTGTATTAACGAGCGTATCGCACGCCGCAAATCCACGATCATTTCGACGAACCTGAAACTGGAAGACTTTTCAGCCACCTATTCCGAGAGAACTTTTTCCCGGATAGCAAGCAATTATCAGATGTTGAAACTTATTGGCAAAGATATCCGAATCCAGAAAATATTTTTAGGAGGAAAATAAACGATGGCACAGCTTAACAGCAAAGAACTGACAACACTTCCGGTAGGCAGACTTGGACTGATTCCCCTCCAGAGTTGCCGCCCACTTGGCGAGAAAGTTGACGAGTGGCTTGTACAATGGAGAAAAGAACGCATCAGCCCTGAATTAGATTCTTTTGCATTTGAGGGATACAGACGTGATTCTTACATCGTTGATGTCAAAACACCACGTTTTGGTTCCGGTGAAGGTAAAGGTGAGATCGGTGAATCCGTCCGTGGTGACGATATTTACCTTATGGTGGATGTATGCAACCACAGTCTTTCCTACAGAATCAGCGGTTTCACAAACCTGATGTCCCCGGATGATCACTTCCAGGATCTGAAGCGTGCCATTGCTGCAATCGGCGGCAAAGCCCGCAGAATCAATGTCATCATGCCGTATCTCTATGAAAGCCGCCAGAGCAAACGTGTCGGCCGCGAATCTCTCGACTGTGCTTCCGCACTTCAGGAGCTCACCGGCATGGGTGTAGAGAATATCATTACATTTGATGCACACGATGCCCGTGTACAGAACGCAACTCCTCTTCACGGATTCGAGACGATCCAGCCGTCATATCAGTTTATAAAAGCCCTTCTCCACAATGTGGAAGGTCTTCATATTGACAATGACCATTTCATGATCATCAGCCCGGACGAGGGAAGCATGCGCAGAGCCATCTATCTTGCCAACGTCCTTGGTGTGGACATGGGTATGTACTACCGCCGTCTTGACTACAGCAAAATGGTCAAAGGCCGTCATCCGATCGCAGCTTACGAGTTCCTCGGACCAAAGCTTGAAGGCAAAGATGTCATCCTGATCGATGATATGATTTCTTCCGGTAAGAGCATCCTTGAGATCGCATCTCTTCTTAAGAAACGCGGCGCCGGCAAGATCTTTATCTGTACCACTTTCGGTCTCTTCACCGAAGGAATGGAAAAATTTGACGAAGCTTACCAGAACGGTATCTTTGATAAACTTCTTACTACAAACCTTGTTTATCAGACACCGGAGCTTCTCTCCAAACCGTATTACATCACATGCGATATGAGCAAATACATCGCACTGATCATTGATACACTGAATCATGATATGTCTGTCAGCCACCTTCTGAACCCTGCAGACAGAATCAAACGTTGTGTCAGCAACTATATGGCTCAGTACGAGAAATAATTTTTCAGATATCCCGGTCAGCAGTTTATGCAGCCGGATATTTGACGACAGAAAACCCCTGCAGAATCTCTTCCACAGGGGTTTTCTTTATTGTCATATCGTTACTGTATTGCAGGCAATGCCTGTATTCTTCAATATTTCCAGTTCTTTTTTCTTACCGGTGCTTACGATCACCTGTCTCTGATCTCCGGTAAGCCATGTAACAGTCTGAGCAGCATTTTCAAGGTCATATGCTCCAAACATTTCTTCCAACAGTACAGGAAGCTTCTCTGCACCGCACAGGATCTCACCCATAGCAAGGCGAAGAGAAAGATATATCTGTCCTACTGTGATCAGCCGGAGATTCTCTATCGCTACAAGATCATTTCCCGTATCTACGCGGATATGGAAGTCTTCATCAATCAAAAGCTCTCTGCACTCTCCGCCTGTGATTCCGCGGAGGATCTCTGACATGGTCTCAACCAGACGGTTTCCTGTCTTCTCGTAAATTCTGGCCGATAATTTCTCGATCGTATCCATTGCATAATTAATAGAATCGATCTTTATCTCATCTATCAGAGGAAGATATGCATATTCTTCCATCTCCTGAAGTTCCTCTGTCAGATTGGCAAGTGCCGTATTCTTTTCGTGAAGCTCATCATCCAGTTCATTCCTGCCGTCCTGAAGCTTATTCTGCTTCGCCAGCCATCTGCTCTTCATACGTTTACGTTTTTCCAGCTCACGCACGGTACGCATCTCAAAATTAGTCTCTGCCATAAAGACAAGCGCTCCCGCAATTCCCACCAGGACTGCCGGAACCACTGTCTGCATGTTCATTCCCATATAAATTGCTGCTGAAAAAACGGCAATAACGGTAGCGCACATTATAATGATCTGCGTGCGGTTCTTTTTTTCCAGTTCACTGATACGTCCATCCAGCATCTGGAAGCCATTGCTGTCTCCACTTGTCTTAAGCGCACTCTGCTGCTCTCCAATCTGTTGCTTCTGATCCTCCAGATCGCTGATTTCTTCGCGCAGGCGGCGAATCGCCGTGCTTACTTTGCCTTTTTCAAGCTTATCTGCCTTTTTGCGGCGCTCTACCTGCACCTGATATCCTTTACGGGTCATCTTAAGTCTCTGAGAAGTACGGCGAAGGTCCACTGTCCTGTCCGCGCTCCACTGGAATCCCGCAATCTGTCGCTGCACCTCACGTACGATCTCTGATCCGGTGTTGCCTTTAAGGGGTGCAATACAGATTGCATTCTCAAAAACGGATTCACTGATTCCCTGAGCTACCTTTGAATCGCTGATTCGGTCCGCATCCATCAGCTCTCCGCTTGTTTCACAGAGAAGCTCGCTGTACGGAGTCTCCCGGTGCAGATCACGTGTCAGACGGTAATTTCTTCCGCCGCTTTCAAACCAGAGAACACCGGCATATGGAAATTCCGCATTGCCAAAAAGCATTTTTTCTATAAATGTGCGTACTTCCTCCCGCATCTGTTCTTTTTCATCGTACAGTGCATTCAGACCGGATGTAAATTTCAGTGTTTTGTTTTTTATTGATCCGAAATCCTTGATTTCTATCTGTCTGATTTTCATAATCGTTTCCTGTCATCTGTCAGAACCTGTGTACTTAAGAGGGCCTGCAATCCGTAATACAGTGCCTTCTTTTCTACAACGGTCAGATCTTTGTTCAGAAATTTGTTTATATAATCACCGATCAACGTTCCTCGATACTGTCGGTAAAGTTCCTCTATATTGTATGCCGGTCTGGATTCGTCCATAATCTCAACAATATTGCCCAGTCCATGCAACCGTTCGGTCAGCAGTACATTGTCCGGAGAAACCCGGCCTTTCAGAATAAGGCGGTATATGTTTCTGCCGCCACGGCGCATCACTTCACTTCGCAACATTTCTTCAAGCTTATACTGCGTCGTATTTCTGTCTACATTCAGAACGAGATTCTGATAGGAACGGTTCGCACACGGCACAAGACGTACTTTCACATTGCCGTCCTCATATTCTCCCTGAATATAGCCGTGTTTGCCAAGATCATTACGATCCAGTGGCTCCAGCGAGCCGGAATAGGCAATCTTGTCACGGCAGACTGTATGCGGCTTATGAGAATGCCCAAGCGCGACATAATCAAACCCGGCCCCTGCAAGTCCGGTAAAATCCATCGGACAGCAGCTTAAATCTCCGCCATGTGCAAGAAGCACATGGAATCCCGGTTTGTTAACCGGCTTCCACTCATCATACAGAGGAGACCGCACTTCTTTGTGTTCGAAGCTCAGGCCGTAGACAAATATATTTTTTTCCGGAATCTCCACGCAGTGCTGTTCTTCCGTGTCAAAAAACGTGACATTCGTTGCCCAGCGGAATGTCCTGTAAAAAGAGTCCTCTTTTATGTAATCATGGTCTCCTGCCATAAGAAAGATTCTGGTTTCCGGAATCGCGGCAAACCATTCATTGACCTGTCGAAGCTGGCCAAGCAGTGGCTGCCGGTGAAAAAGATCTCCGGCTATAAACAACAAATCCACCGGATTCTTGCGGATACCCGCAATAACCCGGCGGAATGTTTCCCAGATTTCTTCTTCTCTCTCGTGGCTCCAGGGGCAGCCCCGGTCAGGAACTGCGCCCAAATGCACATCAGAAAGATGAATAAATCTTATCATGCAAAACTACTCCTTATAAATCGCAGTTGTTTACTGTTCTCGGGAATGGAATGACGTCACGGATGTTGCCCATACCTGTCAGGTACATTACGCAGCGCTCGAATCCAAGTCCGAATCCGGAATGACGGGTAGAACCGTATTTACGCAGATCCATGTAGAACTGATACTCCTCAGCCTTCAGCCCCATCTCATCCATACGGGCTTTCAGCTTGTCATAATCATCCTCTCTCTGGCTTCCGCCGATAATCTCGCCGATTCCAGGAACAAGGCAGTCCATAGCGGCAACGGTCTTGCCGTCTTCGTTCTGTTTCATATAGAATGCCTTGATTTCCTTCGGATAATCGGTAACAAATACCGGTTTCTTAAAGATCTGCTCTGTCAGATAACGCTCATGCTCTGTCTGAAGGTCACAGCCCCAGAATACTTTGTAATCGAATTTGTCGTTGTTTTTCTCCAGAAGTTCAATTGCTTCTGTGTAAGTTACATGACCGAATTCAGAATTTACTACATGGTTCAGACGATCCAGAAGTCCCTTGTCGATGAAGGAATTAAAGAAGTTCATTTCCTCCGGAGCATTCTCAAGGACATAACGGATCACGTATTTCAGCATCTCTTCTGCAAGGTCCATGTTGTCATCCAGATCTGCAAATGCACATTCCGGCTCGATCATCCAGAACTCTGCTGCATGACGTGTCGTGTTGGAGTTCTCAGCACGGAAAGTCGGTCCGAATGTGTAGATATTACGGAATGCCTGTGCATAAGTCTCACCGTTGAGCTGACCGCTTACAGTAAGGTTGGTCTCTTTGCCAAAGAAATCCTGGCTGTAATCTACAGTACCATCCTCATTCATCGGAGGATTTTTCATGTCAAGTGTAGTAACCTGGAACATCTCTCCTGCACCCTCACAGTCACTTCCTGTGATCAGTGGAGTGTGTACATATACAAATCCCTTCTCCTGAAAGAATTTGTGGATCGCATATGCACAAAGAGAACGTACACGGAACACTGCCTGGAAAGTGTTGGTTCTCGGTCTTAAATGTGTCATGGTTCTTAAGTATTCCAGTGTATGGCGTTTTTTCTGAAGCGGATAGTCCGGAGCAGATGCACCCTCTACCTGTACTTCTTCTGCCTGAATTTCAAATGGCTGTTTTGCTTCCGGTGTCGGAACCAGTGTACCTTTGACAATGATCGCAGCACCAACATTTAATTTGCTGATCTCTGCAAAGTTTGGCATGTTGTCATGATATACGACCTGCAGAGTCTCAAAAAAAGTACCGTCATGAAGTACGATAAATCCAAATGCTTTGGATCCACGTACACTTCGTACCCATCCTCCTACGGATACCTCTTTGTTCAGGTATTCTTCTCTGTTTTTATAAATTTCTTTTACCGTTGTGAGCTTCATAATCTATACCTCTCTGTTTATTCATTTCTCATCCAATTGACTTCTAGTATAGACTATTCAACGGATTCCTGCAAGGAGTAAATCAGGGAGAACTGCTGTTTTTATTCGTTCCACTTAAGGATTCCGGCAGCAGAATAATCATCCGCCATATTATAGGAAGCAATTCCTTTCTCGGTCACAAGGTAAAAAGTATCTTTGATATAAATACCGCGTGCAGTACGGTAGTCCTGCCATTCCATTCCATCGTCAAAAAGGCCACAGTCGTTCATCTTCACATAAGCGTTTGGAACAAAACCGTCTTCTTCATCAAAGGAGAATACACTGTAATAGAAGTTTTCACTTGAATCATAGATATCCGAATTGCTTCCATACATACCGTAGGCAAAACCAAACAGGCCTTTCTTCGGCGCAGCCAGAATCGAACGGTAATTTGTAAGTGCATCGCAGAAAGAAACATCCTTCAGTACAAAACGGTCGGTTTCTTTTACATCGGACGGATCACTGATGTCAAACATTGAGCATTTCATTCCAATCGTATTTCCGGTATCCGGATCTGTCTCCCATCCAATTCCGAGCAGCCTGTTTTCGCCATAAAAGTGCAGGTAAGAGGAAAATCCGGTAATTTTCAGCTCACCGAGCACCTTCGGATTTTCCGGGTCTGAAAGATCGACGGAGAAAAGCGGGTCTGTGTTTTTGTATGTGACAAAATACCCGGTCTCCCCCATAAATCGGGCAGATTTGATTTCTTCTCCTTCTGCAAGATTCTCGATCTTACCAACTGTTTTCATTGAAGGATCCAGCACATACAGGCTGTTGCTCCGTGAAAAATCACTGTAATCGGAGCTCCAGGATTCCACGGTCGTTACTACACGGAGATGATCTGCATATTCGTCTAATGAAAAATTGTCATTGAGTTCTCCTGCGACGGAGCCGGTGCTTCCGTCCGTGAATTTGCCGTCTGCATAACCGATGCGTACAAGTTCTGTACGGGTCTCTTTTTCGTTCCAGGTCGATACTGCGGAATAAATATTGTTTTCGCTCACGTAGAAGGTTTCTGCACCGCTGACAACTGCCATAATATCAGAAGCCTGATCCGGTGTCCCAACTGCAACTGCGCCGGAAACCAGATATGCCTTTCCATTGTAGGCAAAATCATCCGAACCCTCCTGCTCCGGCAGGTAGATATGATCGTATGCGATATATTCCTGTCCGCTTCTTGGGACATAATACTCAAGCTGATCTGCATTGTTTCCCGTATCCGGCATGTAGGAAGTAAAAAGATACAAATAACCGTTGCTTTGTCTGGATGAGAGATAGGAACCGTCCTGCTGATAAGTTCCTGTCAGTTTCGGAGCAGTTCTGTCCGATATATCGTATGTCAAAACAGAAACGGTCGTCACCGGCATGCTGTAGCTTGAGCGTACTGACTGCGTACTGTCGCTGTCGGAGTCCTCATCACTCGCTGACGGAAGATTCAGTTCTCCTTTGTAAGTGACGTATTCTATCTGCTGGCGGATTAACTGCAGGCAGTTTCCTTCCACATACATTTCTTTGTAATCAGCGCTGTTTTCGCCGTTAATCGTTCCAATCAGCTTCATGGACGCCGCGTCTACGATCCTGACTGTGCCCTTGCTGTCCATCGCATAAATGTAGGTTCCGTCTGTCTTTACAATATCTGCTTCGTCGACCATTTCTTCCTGCGTATTGGTTGATGAATAATCACCCGAATCTGATTTTTCATCATAACTGAAAGCAGAATCGATTTCGCCCTCAGGATACGCAGCAATTACGCTGTCCGGGGAAGCTGCATCCGCTGACGCCATATCTGATGCTGCCGCTGTATTTGCGCTTCCAGTGTCGGCCGATTCTTCAATTGTCATTACACGGGCATAGTTACTGGTAGTCGGGTTTTCATTCCATTCTTTAAGCATGTTGTACAGATCATCATAGCTGTCCATATGGGCAATGCCTGAGACCGGATCTGTCGCCTGTGCAACTTTGACAGGTTCGGCTGCTTCCGGTGAAACTGTGTCAAATTCTGTTGTGTCGGATTCTTCGGCACTTTGAATATCTGCCTGTTCCAGTGCCGTTTCATTAGCAGACTCCGAGGCGGTCTGTGCATCATTACCTGCTGTATATGTTGTGTCTCCTGACTTTGCCCCGGTACGCGTCTTTAACATCCCCGGAGTGATTCCCAGGGCTGCAATTACAACGACTGCCGCTGCTGCACCGATATATCGGGAAGTTCGGGCATTCCAGAATCTGTGTGTGGCGGTGCCTTTTGGCTGATCTTCTTTCTCCGTCCGGGCTGCTTCATTTGGCTGTTGATTTTTGCTCTGCTCTTCGAGCATTTTCTGTACATTCTCCGGTTTCAGGGAATCCGGCACCGGAGTATCTTCCATTGATTTCCTGATCTTATCCATCAATTCTCTGTCATCCATATTGCTGCCTCCTTTCTATGCAAGAAATTCTTTCATCTTATTCAGCCCGCGGCTGATCCGCGAACGGACCGTATTGTGGTTCATCTGCATCATTTCTCCGATCTCATGGCTCTTGAATCCGCCAATGACATTGAGGCAGATGATCCGCCGCTCTGTTTCGTCCAGACGATCCAGTGCCTCCCGTACCTGCAACGATTCTTCCGTCGCATCGCCTGTCGGCAGGTCATCCGGCAGTTCAACCGTCTTTTGGGTATATTCTTTTAGTTTGCGCTTGCATTTGTTGGACAGTATCTGAAAAATCCATACCCGGAATTTCTCATTATCACGCAGTTTCTCCACTGTTGCAAACGCATCTGCCACTGCCTCACTCACGGCATCCTCCGCATCCTGCGGATTCTTCAGGGTGTGGAGTGCAAAATAGTACAGCTCCCTATACACCTTTTCATAATATGCGGCAAATACTTCAGGCTTTTTTAAATCGTCCATGTTTCACCTCTGTTTCTGCCCGGCCCCCGCCGGTTCTGTGTTCTGTTTGATGCATCTGTATATTAGTGTCATTTTAGCATGGTTTTGTTGCATGGCTGTAAAAATTTTTCTGAATATATACAAAAAGAACCCGAAATTTCTTCCGGGTTCCACTTTCTGATGCTTTTACACTATGTAATTATAATGTCTCGATGAATCTCATAAATGCTTTTCTTCCTTCTGGTGTGCATTTGTATACACCGGCATCTTCGAGTACATGTACAAACACATTGCCGACCTCTTTCTGGAGGATTTCATGGATGTTGTCTTTGTTGATGTCCTTGTATTTCGGGAGCACTTCTGCTGCCCATGCCGCATGTTTCTCGATCTTTTCGTTGGAAGCGATGTCTTTGCCTTCCAGAATGTATTCTTCAAGAAGTTCCAGTTCTTCTTTCAGACGTGCCGGAAGTACGGCAAGTCCCATGACCTCGATGAGACCGATATTTTCTTTTTTGATGTGATGATACTGCGCATGCGGATGATATACACCAAGCGGATTTTCTTCGGTTGTGATGTTGTTTCGAAGTGTCAGATCCAGTTCATACATGTCACCGACTTTACGTGCGATCGGAGTGATCGTGTTGTGCGGTTCACCGTCTGTCTCAGCAAAAATAAATGCTGCTTCATCGGTATATCCTCTCCAAACTTCCAGTACATGTGTCGCAAGATCGACCAGACGGTCAGAGTCTTTATGACGGATACGAAGCACTGACAGCGGCCACTTAACGATGCCAGCCTCTACATCCTCATAACCCGGGATCGTCACATGTTTCTCAATCGGAGCTTTTGCCATTGCAAATGTATAATGACCGCCCTGGAAATGGTCATGGCTCAGAATGGAGCCGCCAACGATCGGAAGATCCGCATTGGAACCCAGGAAATAATGTGGAAACAGTTTGACAAAATCAAACAGCTTGATAAATGCATTTCTCTCGATCTTCATCGGGGTATGTTTGCTGTTAAACACGATACAGTGCTCATTGTAATATACATACGGAGAATACTGGAATCCCCATGGTGTATCATTGATCGTGATCGGAATGATTCTGTGATTCTGTCTTGCCGGGTGGTTTACACGTCCTGCATATCCCTCATTTTCCGGGCAGAGCAGACATTTCGGATAACTGCTTGCTTTGGCATTTTTTGCTGCTGCGATCGCTTTCGGATCTTTTTCCGGTTTGGAAAGGTTGATAGTGATATCAATTTCTCCATACGGGCTGTCCACTTTCCATTTCTGGTCTTTTTTTACACGATAACGACGAATATAGTTGCTGTCCTGGCTCAGTTTGTAAAAATAATCCGTTGCTTTCTGCGGATCATCCTGATATCTGTCCCAGAACTCTTTCTGAACCTGTGCCGGACGGGGCATCAGGCAGTTCATCAGTCTGGTGTCAAAAAGATCACGGTAGACCACACTGTCTTCGATCAGTCCCCTCTTTACTGCTTCATCCAGAAGTTCATTCAGAGTTTCTTCCAGATCCACACCGGAAAATTTCTCTTCCGGCTCGGTGTATTCATCTTCGTGAAATACATCCAGAAGAAGGTTCGTTGTGTAATTTTTCTCACACTCCGGAACCAGTCCTGACTCAACTCCATACTGTACAAGTTTTGCGATGCCTTTGCTTAACATAAGCCTGTCCCCCTGTAAAATTATTTTTGGTTATCAAGATAAGAAATAAACACATTGCCCGCCTGCTGGAAAAGAGCGGTACTGTCGTTCATTCCATACGGGCTGACTTCGCCTGTCGCAGGATCCAGAAGCCATGTATTGTATGCGTCATATCCGACGATCACGACACTGGTATCTGCACCGGTTTTTGCTATAACTGCACGCTGTGCGCTGATCTCATAAAGGACATTTTCCAGACTGCATCCGGTAAGATCGATCACAGTTCCGGAATCTCCCAAACCTTCCTGCAGCTTGTCTTTATCCCATGAACCACTTCGGATGATTTCAGGAACATCCTCCGTATTCAACGTAAGCTGTGTTTTCATATTTCCACGTTCCCAGACATATTGCTGTGCCCTGTTCAAAACCACACCTGTCCGGCTGTCTGCCTGCAGTACTGCTTGTGCCGGATCAGTCCACACACTGTCCAATCCACCGCGGGCATATACATAATAAACGTTTCCAAGCTGGCTCTTGTCTACTTCGACCTGAACAATATTCTCGCTGCCGTTTTTTATTTTGGCGGTAAGAATCAGCGGTTCATCTGCCTCCGGTTTGTCAATGAATACCAGCTTGACGATAACACCCTGACGTGTCGTACTCGTCTGCTCCACAGAAACCAGATCTGCCGAAGTTTTCTTATTGTTCATGATATTGTCTTTATTCTTTACGGTGTACGCATTTCCATTCTTTTCTGACAGGTTAAATTCCATCATAGAACTTCCGACCGTCACGTCTGTAATATAATATCCATCCTGATGATACTCTTTTTTGATATTTCCGTCAAAATCTTCTATCTTTATTGATGTAATTCCGTCGACCGTATGTCCGTTTTCATCAGTAAGGCTGTCCCCGTCAAGCACATTTCCATAAATCAGGTCTTCATTCATAAAACCGAGTACCCGAAACTGCTGCGAAGCATCCGGTGTATTATTTCTTGTCTTAAGTGAGTCAAAATCAATGTATTCGATCTGTCCCGCCTGATCACCGTCCGTGATTCTCCATGCCGCATGTGCATTCGTCTCAGATACGGCAAACTGATTACTGTCGATGTTTTCTGCCAGAACTTTATATTCGCTGTCATCAATATTGATCTGGTAAAGACTTCCGGAAAGGAGCAGGAACAGCTGGTTTTTCTTGTTTACATAACTCAATGTACCGAGATCGGATTTCAAAAACTCAAACGACTCTGTCGTCGGGATAAATACTTTCTCCTCAACTACATTCTGGTCATGATTATAATGATAGATTCCGGCTCCGCAGTAGCCTTCGTGGTTTCCGCGGTTCATGTAACCATAGACCATAAAATTGACATCGCCGTCGTCTTCCACGCTCAGAAGCTTAATGTCATGTTCCGTATGTGAATCACGGAAATCTCCTTTTGCCGCCTTACGGAAATCAAACACCTGTGCAAACTTGCCGTTGTTCTGTGTATAAGTCCAGAGTGCCCCTTCCTGCACAAAAGCCGTCACACTTCCCTCTGTATTTGTAAGATAGGTCACGTTTTTGTTACGGACTCCGAGCAGCAATCCGTCATCCGTGATCACTGACTGTTTCGGGTCAAATACCTGTCCTGCGGACCGCTCAAAATCAAGCAGACGAATACGGTCTTCCGAATAACGCAGGCGGTAAAAATCTGTTACATTATAATATTCTGCACCACCGTTTTCATTTGCGGCACAGATTTCATATTCCAGTGAAATACTTGCAGTCGTCTCATTGATCTCTTTGATGACCGGTATCCCTTTCTTTGTGATCTGCGGATTTAAATTGCCCCAGCTTATCACAGAAAGTGGTGATTTAATGGAAACGGATGCAAAATTTGTCGTCGCTGAATCTGCAGATTCCAGATATGCGGCAAGATTATCTGCCGAAGTTTTGTCCATACACATCTGCGCAAAATCAGATGCAAATTTCACATAAGCCTGCGTATTTGTAGAGGATCTTGAAACGACTCTCGTATAATAATAGGCTTCTCCATCATTTGTATCGACCGTCAGTTGCATGGAATACTCCTGATTCATCAGAAGCCCGGAATTGATCTCAATCTGTGCACGGAGATAACCGTCCGATCCTGAAGAATTCAGATCTTTGATCTTACGGTTTTCGACGATCTTTGTTCCATCGGAAGTACGCACCTCATAAGAAAGGCTCTTTACTTTTTCGTCATAAGGATTGATTGCGATTGTCAGCTTCTTAGTTGTATCAAGTGGTGTCACGCTGTCACGGACAAAATCTGCTTCCATCGGCTGTCGGTAACCATACATGCGGTTTGCAAGCGTTCCATTAAAATCCACCATCACTTCCGGAAGCGTCGGATTATTCATATCTGAACGGTCATCCGTCGTTTCGTTATTCATAAGAAACACCGTACCGGTCACTCCCAGTATGAAGATTACCAGAAGGATCAAAAACCTTTTCAGTACTTTTAGCATGGTTTCAGACTCCCTTCTTAAGGTGCAGCCCGTCCGGATAAAGCAGTTTTTCCAGTGTCAGATGGCTGTTCAGCGCATCGTTCATCGCAGGAAGTCCCTCCGGGAAATGAGCTTTTTCATTTTTGACCGCACGGATCAGAAGATTCTTCGGGGTATGTTCCATATCAATAAATTCAAGGATCTGTGTGCTGTAACCTTTCGCTTCAAGAAGTTCTGCACGGATACCATCTGTCAGAAGCGCCGAAATACGTTCTTTCAGGATGCCATATTTCAGCACCGGCTCCAGAAGTTCATTGTGGATCTGACTGTTCAGCTCATGCTGGCAGCACGGCACAGATAAGATCACCTGCGCATCCCACTCGACAGCTTTTGCAAGCGCATAATCTGTCGCCTTGTCACAGGCATGGAGTGTCACAACCATATCGACCTTCTGTAGACCCTCATAATCTGCAATATCACCATGCAGGAAATGCAGCTTGTCATAGCCATATTTCTGAGCAAGGCCGTTACATTTCTTAATAACATCTTCTTTCAGATCAAGGCCGATGATATTGACATCGTATCCTTTGAGTTCTTTCAGATAATAATACATGGCAAAGGTCAGATAAGATTTGCCACATCCGAAATCCAGAATCGTGATCTCCCGTTCTCTGGACAACGCCGGAAGAATATCCTCGATAAATTCCAGAAAACGGTTGATCTGCTTAAATTTGTCATAAGAAGTATTGTGGATTTTGCCCTCACGGTTCATCACGCCAAGGTCCACAAGAAACGGAACTGCCGTCCCTTCTTTTAGAATATATTGTTTCACCCGGTTATGCGCCTGGATCCTGACTGTTTCCCGCGCCGGATGCTTTTTGACTTTGATTGTCTGCCTGCCTTTTTTGCTGACCAGAACCGTCCCATCCACGCATCTTCCCTGTATCTGAAACTGCGAAAAACAGCCTTCGCCAAGGTTTGCCTCCACATAGGAAATGATTTCTTCTCTTGTATAATTCGAGTGGAGCACCTTCGTTCCCACGGTGGAAGAAGCCTGATAACAGACACTGCCTTTCAGTTCGATCGGGCGTATCCGCACACGGGACGGAACATCTTTTTCCTTGCTTCTCTGACCGCTTAATACTGCAAGCATCAGATCTTCATCAAATTGTTTTTCCAAAAATTCCTGTAATGTCATCATATAAAATAAATCTTTCTTTCTGTCACACTGTACATCTGTGATACAAAGCTTCCTGTCAGAATCTCCGGCATCTGCGCCGTCTGCAGCGTCTCCTTGAAATTTCCTGATACAGAAGCACTTCGATCAGATCATCTAAAAAGCGATCCGAAATCTCCTGCAGCTCAAGTTCCCCTGCAACCTGCTCGCGTATCTGTCTGCACAGGCTGTGCATCATTAGTCTGTCGGGATATTCGTCATAAAGTCTGCTTCCTTCATAATCCAGAAACTCACATTCTTCTTCTACTTTTTCCTGCACTTTAAGTGCTGTATCCGGAAAATAAGATTTCATCAGGGCAAATTCTCTTTCCTGCATGCGTTCTCCGCTATAAAGCGCCGGACTGGCATAAGTCAGATAAAATGGTAAAAACTTGTCGTAATACATGGACAGGCTCCTGCTTTACCATCGTCCCTATCATTTTATGCAGGACTATGCGAAATGTGCCGCAATCAGCCCTGGATGTCTTTCAGAATGCGAAGTGTCAGTTTGAAGCTGTGCTCTGCTGCCATTGCCTCAAATGTCGGATAATCCATTTCTGCACTTCCGTCTGCTTTGTCGGAAATCGCACGGATCACAAGGAACGGAACATTGTTAAGGTATGCTGCCTGAGCGATTGCTGCGCCCTCCATTTCAACGGCATATGCACCGAATTCTTTTACGACGAAATCTTTTACACCCTGGTCTGCAACGAACTGATCGCCGGATGCGATACGTCCCTCAAATACATCGATGTCCGGATTGACTTCTTTGCATGCCTGCACTGCCAACTTGCGGAGTGCATCATCACTGTGGAAAGAAAATGCATCCATCTGCGGAATCTGACCTACCGGATAACCAAATGCTACTGCATTCATATCATGATGGATAAGGTCTGTGGAAACTACGATATCACCGATGTTGATATCTGCATTCAGACTTCCTGCGATACCTGTATTGATCACGACTTCTGCATGGAAATCGTCGATCAGGATCTGTGTACAAATTGCTGCATTTACTTTACCGATTCCAGAACGGACAACTACTACTTTTTTGCCTTCTAAAACACCGGCATAAAATTCCATGGAAGCTTTGCGTGTAATTTCCACATCCTGCATGCGCTCTTTCAGACTTGCAACCTCTACTTCCATCGCTCCAATAATACCGATACATCTCATGATAAAATTCTCCTGTCTTTTTTCTGTATTCTGTACTGTTCCCAGACATATCATTCTACTTTTAATATTTCACATCTGTTATTCTGTCATGAACAGTTCTGTTAAGTTTAAATAGTTACTGTTCACTCCGTTCACAGCAACTTTAAATATACTTTTTTATTATACCAAATGTTGCGTTTATATGGAAACTTTTTTTCTTTTCTGCTATACTGTCTCAAGGAGGTTGATATTATGGTATATAAAACATCCGGCGTCTGTTCAAGCGCCATCTCATTTGAAATTGACGAACAGGGAAAAGTTCATGATGTAAAATTTCAGGGCGGATGCTCCGGCAACACACAGGGCGTAGCCAAACTGATCGAAGGCATGGATGCCAAAGAAGCAATCAGCAGACTCGAAGGGATCCGCTGCGGATTCAGACCAACATCCTGTCCGGACCAGCTTTCCAAAGCTCTGAAAGAAGCTTTAAACTAAATTTTTTTCCTGTACAGCTACATGCTGTATATAAGTACATACAGAGAACCTGCCACTGACAGCTTCTCTCGCATACTTTGGCATCAATTGCAAAACCGGAGAACCACATCGGCTCTCCGGTTTTTGCGTTCTTGACATTGTTTTTTATTTTCAGTTCTTTATGACAGATCATCACGGTCCCATTTATCACACAGTGACTGCACTTCTCTCGTAAAGCGGTCGAGATCTTTGTTCGGAATCCCTTCACTCTTGCGGATAACAGACATAAGGCGCTGTCCCATGGCAACCAGTTTCTGGAATGCACGTGCAGCCTTCGAAGTCTTCGGTGAAACAGCAGTTTTCGTGATCTTGATGCCCTGTGCTTCATAGATGCAGACGTTTTCTGCGAGGTCAAAGACAGTGCCGCTGAACGGTGCCATCGCATCCAGTCCAAGTTCTTCTTCAAGACGTCTTGCAAAAATCTCCGTCACTTCATCATCACCATGTGTAACAAAAACTTTCGCCGGTTTCTGATTGAAAGATTTGATCCAGGTCATCAGTCCGTTTACATCGGCATGACCGCTGATACCCGGCATCTGGCAGATTTCTGCACCAACATAAACAGTCTCGCCGAAAAGTTTTACCTCTGTAGCACCTTCGAGAAGTGATCTTCCGAGGGTACCGATTGCCTGATAACCTACAAACAAGATCGTGTTATTCGGATTCCACAGATTGTGTTTCAGGTGATGTTTGATTCGACCGGCATCACACATACCGCTCGCAGAAATAATTACCTTGCAGTCTTCGTCAAAGTTGATTGCTTTGGAATCGTCACTTGTGATCGAGGTTTTCAGTCCCGGGAACATCAATGGGTTGATGCCCTTATTTACAAGTGCCATGGCTTCTTCATCAAAGCAGTCATAAATATGTTCATTAAAAATGGTTGTCGCTTCATTTGCCAGCGGACTGTCCACATAAACCTTGAAGTTGTCGTGTCCATGGACGCGTCCTTCTTCTTTGATCTGGCGAATGAAATAAAGCATCTCCTGTGTACGTCCTACCGCAAATGACGGAATAATGACGCTTCCTCCGCGGTCGAAGGTTCTCTGGATCACTTCACTCAGAAGTCCCACATAATCCGGACGGTCGCCATGGCTTCTGTCACCGTAGGTCGATTCCATCACAACATAATCGGCATCGTGAAGGTATACTGGGTCTTTGATCAGTGGCTGATTGAGATTTCCGATGTCACCGGAGAATACAATTTTTTTCTCTTTTCCATCTTCGTTGATGATCACTTCAATGCTTGCAGAGCCAAGCAGGTGTCCGGCATCGACAAATCGTACACGGATGCCCTCTGCCGGTGTGATTGTCTTTTCATATGGACACGGAACAAAATTCTGCAGAACCCCCAGTGCATCCTCCATTGTATATGCCGGTATAAATTCCGGCTTGCCCTGACGACGTCCCTTACGGTTTCGCCATTCTGCCTCGAACATCTGAATATGGGCGCTGTCTCGAAGCATAATATCACAGAGATGGCAGGTCGCCTGTGTCGCATAAACCGGTCCCTGAAAACCTTTTGCATAGATTGCCGGCAGATTTCCGGAATGATCCATGTGTGCGTGAGTCAGGAGAACAAAATCAAGGTCACTTCCCTTAACCGGTATTTCCTGATTTTCATAATAATCGGGTCCCTGTTCCATACCACAGTCTACAAGAAACTTCTTACCGGCAGCTTCCAGATAATAACAGCTTCCGGTCACTTCATGTGTCGCCCCAATAAAGGTTATCTTCATGTGCGAGCCCCCTTTGTCTGAAAAATCATGTAAATATATATTGTTGTAACCATTATACACGGTTTGCTTGTTTTTTAACAGTCTTTTTGTGTAAAATCAC
This sequence comes from Ruminococcus sp. AF17-22AC, assembly GCF_003460065.1. Taxonomy (NCBI): domain Bacteria; kingdom Bacillati; phylum Bacillota; class Clostridia; order Eubacteriales; family Oscillospiraceae; genus Ruminococcus; species Ruminococcus sp. AF17-22AC. The sequence continues at coordinate 259,103 of NZ_QRXT01000004.1, read as the reverse complement.
AGGAGAAATACAAGAAAAGAAAAGAACAGGACGAGATCTGAAATCCCGCCCTGCCTTTACATGATTTTGGTTTGGTTTTTAAAAGTCTGCAGACAGCTCGTCCCTTCGAAAGGTAACGGATGTTTACACGGTTTATTAATTTACATTCTCCAGTGTCCGTGATGCCCGCAGTAGTTTGGTTTAAAAATTTTGTCTTAGGTTTTTAAAGTTTTAATTTGTTAATTGGTTTTACATGGTTTAAAAAATTTGGTTTTTAGTTGGTTTTTGGTTTTCTCTTAAATGTTGTTTTTGGGTTAATAGTTACTATTGAATGATTGGAATTACTTAATCATGATACCTTGTGTCAGAGTGGACGTAGATTCCTTTAAGCCACCATTGCTGGCTGCATGATATCCACGCACACGATAGTAAGTGCCACTTGGAACAATAACATCAATGGTTTTTCCAAGACTGGTCGCATTGTTTGCTGTGAAATTCCAGTATTTATATGTACTATACTCTCCATTCACTTTTCGTTCCAGATAAAGCGACAGATATACTTTTGCACATTTCTTATGACACTGTGTTACACCATAAATTGCCAGTTCGCCACTGTTTACTTTCTGAATTTTCACATTTCCAAAGTTCAGGTTTGTTCCGCGAAGTACACTGTAACTGGTATCCTCAGAATAATCCTCCATAGTTTCCTCATTGGTGAACTCTTCCTCTGTAATTTCATCCAGAATACTGGTTGTTTCTGCCAGTACCGGTGTTGCACACATAGATATTGACATTCCAACTGCCATAAGAAGACCAAGTAATTTCTTTCTTTTGCTCATTTCTCACTTCCTTTCACTATGTAAACATACCCTTACATAATATATACGTAAGAAATCGCAAAAAATCACTCTAAATTCTCATTTCTTTTATAATTTTTTTCAATTCAGCTAATTCTATTCTTCCTGAAAAATTATATTCCGTATCATTCTTTGTCCATCGTGCCTCAAAATTAGGTATTTCCTCCTCATCATCCACGGTCTCTTTTATAGTAATCTCTTCTCCTTCTTCATTAAGAACAATTTCCTCTTTGCCTTCGCCATGTATACTTTTAATGTTACTAGCTGTGTTTTCATTTTGTTTATCTATCATTAAAGCCAAAATATTATCATCACATATATATTCTATTCTAGCGCTGTCTGTTTCCTGACTAATCTGATAGTTCAAAAATTTCATCCCATCTGGTCTGTAATAAAAGCCCGGAACTTTAACATCTATTTTGTTCTCAATATCCTGTATTGCCTCATATTCGTCAATATTTACATTTTCATTCTCGTTATCATTTCCAGTTATTATTTTTGTATCATTCCCTGTCAGATACTTAAATCCTCTGACCCAATAATTCCTATTCGCCTCACTTGTCATGCTCGCGGCAAACACACACATTAGACATACGCCTGCCACACCCGCGACTTTACCCAGCCGCAGATAACTCCGCTTCTTTCTGACCGGACGGTCATTCTTTGAACTTTTCTCCGACGATACCCTAATATCAGACACTGCTACTGTCTCTGTCTTCACGGGCGAATTGAAACCTTCTGTTGCCCTTGCTACGGTACCAGCCTGTTTTGAACTTTCCGGCTCCATAGAGACAACTTTATCCGCAACTGCTTTTTCCGCGCCACCATCCTCCTTCGAGGTTCTCGCCTCCATAGAGATAATTTTCTCCCTGGCTGTCTTTGACACAGAAGCATTGTTCTTCTTCGCCACAGCATCTCCGGCAATTTCTGTCCCGACACCTCTGACCGCTTTCTTTGAAAGCTCAGAAGTGTCATCCGGCTCATCCGCCTCGTCATACAGCCCTTCTTCTTTCAGGCGCTGGTAGAATTTCTCTCTGGGGACACTCAGCTCTTCTGCAATATCAGGATTTTTCTCATACTCCTGTCCGGCAAGCAGAGATTTCTCGATCAGCTCTGCCTCATTAGTATATGTTTCTTCAAGCCACTGCCGAAATTTCTCATCATCTTCCATATCCGGCATGTCCGGTATCAGATCCTCTATATGATTGTGATTATCCTTTTGTTCTTGTTCAAACTTTTCTTTCATCTTACTATCTCCTGCCGCCGTTTTTACCTCACTTTACACAAACGACAGCTCTATCTCTCCTTGACAATTTTGTCCCGGTGGTTCATAGTTATGGTTAATAAAAAGATTTTTCAGGAGGAATTCCCTATGAAACATATTGTTCTTACCGGCGGTGGTACTGCCGGCCACGTTACCCCAAATATTGCCCTGATTCCGACACTTAAAGCAGCCGGATATCAGATTTCCTATATTGGTTCCTATGAAGGTATTGAGCGTAAGCTCATCGAAGAAATGGGAATTCCTTATTACGGAATCTCCTCAGGCAAACTCAGACGTTACTTTGATCCTAAGAACTTTTCCGATCCGTTCAGGGTTCTCAAAGGTTTCCACGAAGCCAAAAAGCTTCTTAAGAAACTGAAACCTGACGTTGTATTTTCCAAGGGCGGTTTCGTAACCGTCCCGGTTGTTATCGCTGCAAAAAAATGCAAGATTCCAGCAATTATTCATGAATCAGATATGACTCCGGGCCTTGCCAACAAGCTCTGTATCCCTTCCGCAGTTAAAGTGTGCTGTAACTTTCCTGAGACAGTCAGCAGTCTTCCGGCAGACAAGGCAGTCCTCACCGGTACTCCGATCCGTCAGGAACTTCTGAAAGGTGACAAAGAAGCCGGCAGACAATTCTGCGGATTCACTTCCGACAAACCGGTCCTTATGGTAATCGGCGGCAGCCTCGGTGCAGCCTCGGTCAACGACCATGTCCGTAAGATTCTCCCGGAACTTCTGAAAGAATTCCAGGTCATCCATCTCTGCGGCAAAGGCAAAATGGATGAGTCTCTCAATGGTACTGAAGGTTATGTACAGTATGAATACATCAAGGAAGAACTCCCGGATCTCTTCGCACTGTCCGATGTCGTGATCTCCCGTGCAGGCGCGAATGCAATCTGTGAAATCAGTGCTCTTCACAAACCAAATCTTCTGATTCCGCTCTCTGCAAATGCAAGCCGCGGTGACCAGATTCTGAATGCCCGCTCTTTTGAAAAACAGGGGTTCAGCATGGTACTTGAAGAGGAGGAAATCACTGATGAAAAGCTCCTCGATACCATCCATCAGTTATACAAAAACCGCCACACATTCGAAGAAGCAATGGCAGGTGGCAAACAGATGGATTCCATTCATCATATCTTTTCTCTTATTGAGGAATGTGTATTATCCAGATAAGCAACAGAAGGCAGTTACCTGTGTGACTGCCTTCTTAGTTTCTCCAGTTCTTCTATAATCCACGCCTTTGAACGCAGATTACGGTTGTTTACATTGTTCGTTGTGATCCCGTATTCCTCAGCAACTTCCGAGGCCGGAATCCTGTGCATCTTAGTTTTTATCAAAATATCGTAGTTCTGTGGATTTCTCATTCTGAGTTTCCGAAGAACAAGTCTCTGATAAGTTTCTTCTTCCATACGCAGAAGCCGTGCTTCCGGGTCTCCTCTTTCATCGGGAGTCTCTTCCACACCCTCTTCGTCGAATGTACACATTTCCTGTTTGGTGGAGGGTTTTCTGAAATAATCGTTGCATCTGTTTGTAGTTGCGCGAAAAACCAGTGCTTTCAGTTTCTTATGGTCTGAATAATCCAGATTTTCCCTCATCTTGTATAATGTGATGAAAATCTCCTGACTGATATCTTCTGCCAGAAGTTTATCCTTCGTGATACAGTATGCAACATATGCTGAGAATCTTTGATATTCATCATAGAACTTATTAAAATTCTCAATCGTCATTCGTATTTACGCTTTCGTTTTATTTTGTCATTTTTTCTTACGTATTCTGTATGACTCATGCTTTTACTTTACTCAGAATCTCTTCTTTCATTTCATCGGTCAGCTCACCCGGTTTCCATGTCAGACCAACCTGGTCGCCTTCATAACGCGGAATCAGATGCATATGGAAATGAAAAACTGTCTGACCTGCAATCTCACCATTGTTCTGTACGATGTTAAATCCGTCACAGTTCAGTCCGTCTCTGAGCTTTGTTGCCATTTTTTTTGCAAGAACCATTGCTTTCGCTGCGGTCTCATCCGGAAGTTCATAAATATTGGCGGCATGTGATTTCGGAAGAATCAGCGAATGTCCCTTAGAAGCCGGTCCCAGATCCAGGATCACGCGGAAGTCTTCGTCCTCATATAATGTAGCGGATGGAATTTCTCCATTCGCGATTTTACAAAAAATACAATTTTCCATGATAAATTCCTCCTTCAGAATTCTGTAAAAATAACTGTTTAATAACTATATTGTCTCGTATTTGTGCGAATTTTTCAATACGAAATTTGTTGATTGTGGTATTTTATGATGATACACTTCCCATGAGGTGACAGATTATGCAGGAAAAGAACAAATTTGAACAGCAAAAAAAAGAATTTCAGTCGACACTCTCGATGTTCTCACATGAGATACGTAACCCCCTCGCTCTTATCACAAGTGAGTTACAGATGTTATCCGACCATCATCCGCAACTTTGTCTGGATGAACACTGGGACAACATTATGGAAAATCTGAATTACATCCGCGAGCTTCTCGATGAACTTTCCCGGTACCAGAATGCAGGACATCTCTCTCTCGTATCAACAGATACAAGCCTGTGGCTTGATCGAATTACCAATACCTTTCGACCTGCACTGGATTATCTGGGCATTGTACTTGAGACTGACATCCCTAAGGATCTTCCCCATCTTGAACTGGATCAGACAAAAATCCGTCAGGCTCTTTTTAATCTTCTCCGCAATGCACAGGAGGCCATTCAGCACGCACACGGAAAAATCCAGATTGCCGCTTCTGCTGTTTCAGATGGAATACAGATCACCGTCCATGACAATGGCTGTGGTATGACTGCCCAGCAGACGGAACAGATCTTTTTTCCTTTCGTAACGTACAAGCCCGGCGGCACAGGTCTCGGGCTTGCTGTCACCCGGCAGATTATCGAAGCACACCATGGGACGCTCCGCGTCGAAAGTGTACCCGGTGAAGGAACAATCTTTTATATTCTTCTGCCTCTCGGATGATACAGAAGAATGGAAATCATCATTCCACAAACCAGTCCTGCAACGTGGGCTGTATTGTCCACTCCTGTACTGGTAAATCCATAATAAAGAGAAAAAAATGCCATGACAAGAATCTGTCTTGCAGACAGATCTCCGAGCCATCCTTTGTTGCGGATCACAATATAAATCATCGCTCCCATAACAGCAAAAACTGCACCGGAAGCGCCCGCTGATACGGCAAAATCCATAGATTTCAGCTCAATAAGCACTGAGATCACATTGCCGAGAAGTCCGCCTACAATATAGATAATCAGAAATTTTAGCTTGCCGATCACACGTTCAAGACGGCTTCCCAGAACAAACAGAACCAGCATATTATTCAAAAGGTGTTCGATTCCGAAATGCAGGAACATACAGGTAAACAGTCGGTAATATTCCCCACCTTCTATGATCATCGGTGTGTAGGCTGCGCCACAGTCCAGCATATGCATCGTGTTCTGTGAACTGCCGGTGAATTCCACCGCGAGAAACACAATAATATTGATCAGGATCAGGCCGACTGTCACCGGCTCTTTTTTTATTTCTTCCATATAGATCATTACTCCAGAATTTGTTCAAATCTCACTGTCACATCCTCCGGGATATGATAGAATTTCTTGAAACGTTTTGCCCATCGCTCATTTGGCGGTATAGTCTGACAGAAATATTCCGAATACGGCAGAACAGGCAGCACAATTTCCTTCTGTTCCTGCTCTATTCCCGTCTGTATCAATTGTGCTCTGTAATCGTTTACCTGACCGATTGCCAAAAACATTCTTACATATATCACACACAGAACACAGGCCGCCATTCCTGTTATCAGTATAGGATAGAACAACTCTGTCCTGTATCTGCCTGTCAGATATCTGAGAAGCTTCAACAGCACCAGCGCCTGAAAAATATAAGATACGTAAAAACATCTCGCACCAATAGGATTCGCCGCCAGAAGCGGCGCCGCCACAGCTCCCGATGACAGATAAAGAATGCACATGGAAATTCCCTCTTTCCTGTCTACATTTTTCCAGATGCACAAAAGCACATTTGCAAAAAACAAAATCGCAAGCATGGTATTGATCGCATTATTCAGATTTTGATTACTGTCAAATACCCATTGTGGATAAATTTTATGAAAGACACTATATACACTGTACCCACAAAATACTACCGTCATTTCTATTGTGGCAAAAGTTTTTCGCCCACTTTTCTGAATCAAAATCAACAAGACGATAATCAAAAGTATATTTAACACCCAGTTATTTATTGATAAATGATACCAGATATTGCTAATAAACTGTCTTGCCATTCCACTGACAGTTGTGTGAATTTCTTTATATCCGTCTGATCCGTCAGCAGCTCTTGAATAGGCTCCATTAGAAAACATAATCAGCGCCCCCGCTATAGAAGCCCATAAAAAATTTAATTCTATAAGCGGAATTTTTTTATAACGGATCAGTGTATACACAACAATCCATACTGCATAAAAAACCACAAACACTGTAATATTCTCAGAAAACAACTGCACAGAAATACCAAGTGGAATTACCATAATTGTTTCCCAGACAGGAATAGCAGGCTGCTTCTGCTTCGTATACACCCATTCCGTCCAGTTATAATAAATCAAAAACAGAAAAACCGGCGGAACAAAATTTACAAATGCTGCCGGCCAGCCATAGCTCTGTTGAAACAACGTTGATGGAATTGAGATCAAAAGAAAAAAAGCTCCCAATAATAAAAATGTATTTTCTTTTGTCCTGCTTTCTTCTTCGAAACGTATATTTTTATACATAACATCCAAAAGCCACACAACACCTGCAGCAAGTACCACAGCCTTTGCCAGTACGCTTCTGGTAATCAAAAGTGCCAGAAGATCTCCCATATAACGGCCATTATAATCTTTAAAACCGTTTTTCATAAGTTCTATCCGTTCATCCAGACCCCACTGCCATTCATCATGGCAGTATGGTACCTTATATCCGATATATAAAAATACAACAAATGCCGCTATATATATCAACCAGCATACCTTACTTTTCTTTTTCATGGGTTATATTTCCCTTTCATTTTTCTTTCAGAAAGTATAGCATACCGTATTATAAAAGTCTATATAACCGCTTTTCCTTCAACCGTATTTTCAGGCGTTCTCCGTCTATTTTAAAAATATGTACCGCGCCTGTGCAAATTCCACCTGATCCTCGTCCTGCAGCTGATATTCCTCTCCTGTCTTCAGCAGTCTTCCATTTACTGAAGTTCCATTTCTCGAGTTGAGATCTGACAGATAATATTCGTCATCTGCCTTACGGATTTTTGCATGAATACGGCTGACTGTCGGGAGGGAGATCACAGCATCGGCGGCATTTTCCATCTTACCGATCACCATAAGGTCACGGTCAAGATAGATCGTCGCAAGTTCTCCCGGTTCACGGCTTACAAGGCTGGCCGGTCCTTCAGTCTGTCCGGCGGATAAGACGACTGTCTCACCATAGTTTTCTGTCTTTTCAGTTTCGTAGTTCTCATTCTGCTGCACTGTTTCCCGGTATACATTCTGTGAATTTTCCAGACGGTTAGCTCCTGTTTCCCCTGTCCATTCCGACATTTTATACTTTTCTTCACCCCATTCCGACATTTTTCTCTGTGATATATCTGCCTCATACAAATTTTCCGATTTTCTCTCCGCTCGCTTTTTCTTATCGTCACTTTCCTTCGTATCCGCAAGTTCCCGCTGCACTTTCTGTCTCCACTCTGCGCTCATCTGCTTTTTCTGTTTCTTCTTTTCGGCTGTCCATGACAGGAATGCGGCGAGAGCCAAAAGGATGATGGCGCCTCCGAAGATAGCTTCCGCCGGAATCCCAGGAAGATATCCCAGATAGCGAAGTATAAGAAGAATGATCATAACTGCCGCTGTGGAGACACAGAGCAAAGCAGCCGTCCATTCGTTAGCGGACTTGTGAGACACAGATTCTTCTTTCTTTTTGTCTTTTCTTTTCGAAGTTTTATCTTCCATATCTGTCTTCAATAATTGTGAAACATCCGTCTTCTTCTGTATTTCTTCTCCAAAATTATCCGCACCATCCAGATTGTTTCCTGTTAACTTCTGCTCCTGCTTCTGTGCAGATTCTTTATTGTCATTTTTTCCTGTAGCTTCTCTGTTCTGATAAATCGCCTCTTTTATATGTTCAAGCTGAAATCCTGTCTCCATTGCTTTCCGGTAGACTCCATAGCCCATACTCACTGCCTGAGGATCTTCATGGTCAAGTCGCGGGAGAAGGTATTCTGTCAGTTCCCGAAACTGTTCCTGTATCGGATGATGATAATCCGGAAGACAGCAGAACTTCACTTCTCTCTTCTCTATGTCCAGAAAGATATACTCCGGGCAAAGAAGAAGCTGATCGGTGTTCATAAGAAACTCTGCCATCTCTTCCATCACACGGATAAATCCTCCAAACAGCATGTGCAGGTCTTTGCTGTGAAATTTCCGCTGCTCATAGAAGGATGCCAGTGACTGTCTGGATGTGATGTCATAATAAAACAACAGATTTCCGTTCAGCCCCTGTATTCTGCACTTTAATATAGAGGGAATTACATTTCCCGTCAGCATTCGTACCTGATAGGATGCTGTATTCACTTTTTCGTCTTCTCGCAGGATCAAATAATTGTGACTTACATCTCTTTTATATTCTGCATACATATTTTAATCTCCGATATCCTGATCTCTGGTTATACCAATTGCTTCCTTTGCAGCCTTGATCCTGCGGATCCACTTTACCGGCTGAATAACTTTTGAGCTTCCTTCTGTTTTTAATGTCCATTTAAAGCCTCCAAAACCTGCAATCGTATCTGCCTCATAAGTTACACTGACGTTCTTTTTTCCTGCATTTACATGGCATCGCAGATTTTCCGCACCAAAGAATCCTACGTTTCCAAGCTCCTCACCGCGGATTTCTGCTGCCGCCTGTGATTGTCCGTCCTGACGTACTGCTTCCATACTTCCACTCAATGATGCTTCGCAGGCGGCTGCCGTCAGCCAGGCCCGGTTATGTACAAAAAACGACAGATAAATAATTCCCATAACGGTCAGAAGTACAATAGACATGACGCATGCAGCTTCTATGGTAAAACTGCCCTTACACGGATTATTTCTATATTGCTTATATATTGAGTTTGTAACCCTGTATCTGTAACTTTTTTTGGGTTTTTTCCTCATATGATCATCCCTCCTACATATCCCAGCAATAAAAACGGTACCAGTGGAATCTCTGTCTTCCTGTTCTTTCGAAATACCAGCATCAGAACACCGGAATATGCCGCTGCGAGCAGCATTCCGATACATGCCATCTGAATATAGCATTCCATTCGTAACATGCATCCCAGCGCCAGAAGCATCCATCCGTCTCCCATTCCTACCTGTCCCCGTGTCAGGACACTACCCCCAAGAATAAGAATGCCGATACCAAGCGGAATCAGATAGTCCGTCATTGTTCTTCCGGTTCTGACGCTGTATACCACTCCTGCCAGTCCAAAAAGCAATGTGACCGGTATTGAGATTTCCCTTTTTCGGATATCAAGAAAACTGCTGAAAAGCAGAAAGAGCAGTGTCCCGTATCTTTCCATTTCTCTTTTCCTTCTTTCTTCTTAGCATTCTGTTCTATAATTTTTGTGATTACTACTTATAATTCAATGATATTCCATCAGATTTCTAACCACATTTGCTACATACATGCATATCTCCGAGCTGTGATTTCTTGACCAGTCGAACAGTACGCTTCAGTCCACTGCAGGAAGCATTATTATGATAACGGTTCCCGGAACCCGTAATATAAACAGTCCCGGAGGGATTCTGATGATGGCTGCAAATCTCACAGGGGCTGTATCTTTCTCCGTTATCATTTCGTTTCTGTGATACGCTGCTTCCAGACACCTGTGTAATGGACAAGTTCAGATATCGGCAGCCCGCCTTTGTGTGATATACCGACCCGCTCTCCGTCACAAAAACCATTTCCTCAGATTCTGTACTGTCACCGGAGCCTTTCACGCCTTCTTCTGCACCTGTCCATGCATGGACTTTCACGGTATTATGCATCCAGACTTTCGGAAGTGGTATCAGCGCACCAACCGGACTATATGAATACACATCTGGCAGTGTAATCTCCTCCGGACCATTTCCATCTGCTACATATGCATACATTCCCGCGTCCTTCGTCTTTTCACACAACGCCTGCAAATGTGTCGTCTGCAGACTGTAAATGTCCATAAAGGAAATCATTGTCACCATACCCAGAAAAAACAGCGGAAGTACAAGTGCTGTCTCTACTGACAGTCCTGCCTTTTTTATCTTCTCACCCGAGGTACACAAAGATACCTTTTCAGAAAGCGTCAGGAGGATTCTGCCTATCGGGGACGACAGATACCATCTGTTCAGAGAGCGTGTCCTTTCTTTATTCTTTCTGTCTATCTTGTTTTGATTCCCATTGAGCTTTTTTTGTGCCTTCTGAAAAAGCATCTTTCTGCACCTCCTTTTAGCGGGCGGCGTAAATGCCGCCCTCAGCCATCAGATATAGCTGTATTGTTTTGTTACGGTATATGTCCTGCTTCTGTTTGCCCTCACATCCACGGATGCCTCAATCGCTTCGATACAACAGTCCAGACGAAACTGTTCTCTGCCTTTTGCGGCACGGATCTCCGCCTCGATCATATCCATTCCACGCTTAAGTTTCTGCGAACGTGAAGTGGATAAAAGAAGTACCTGAAGATAATCTTCATATGACATGCCGCCCTCCACGTCTTTACGCTCACTGTCCATCTTCTGCAGGAGATTCGGAAGATTCTCCAGTGACAGCTGCCAGTCTGCCGCTGTTTTCACAAGCGGTACTTTTCCTCCATGAAACAGTTCTCTCAGATCCACAATGCTCTCAGCAAATGACCAGCACAGAATCAGCGCAGTTTCAATCACCACTGCTGCCGGAGGGATCAGAAAACCGGATGCCACAGCCAGCGCAAGTGCCTGTATCTGCGCTCTCTTTGATACATCAGTCATCAGTGCCGATACATTGATCCCTTCGCGAATCAGAAGGAGTCGTCTGGCAACTGACTGGAGATTTTCGCGGTCACTGGATTTTCCACCCAGAAGATACTCAATCTGATATTTAAGTCCTGCGGTGGACGGTTCCCGGTAATTTCCCAGATGTTCCATCAGATACTGCTGGTAGAGTATCTGTGAAGTCGCAGAAGATGTCCGGATATTCTCTGCCGGAAGATTGATTCCTTCCTGCAGTTGTCGGTGCGATACAAGATCCGAAAGGGAAACCTGATTCTCAGAAATGCCATGGTCAGCCGGAACGACCAGATCAAGCAGCCCCATTTTTCGAATCTGTTTTATGACCGGGATCGGATTCGTGACTGCAGAAGGCTTCGGTGCTTCCACGATCTCATTGCCGCCGGTATTTCCACCTGATTCTTCGCCACTTCCAAATATATCGTTGGCACCTGAGCCGTTTTCTGCCTTCGAGGCAGCTTCGGCTTCCTGACTTTTCTGTGCTGCCGAATCCATCTCTGCATCATAATTTTCGAGGCTGTTGCCATCCTCACTCTGACGTCCGGCTTCTTCCGCCTGTCTGATCTTTTCTTCTTTTTTGTGGTAGCGGTCAAGAAGAAGTCCCACCCCCTGACTTCCCAGTGTATCTCTCATAAATGTCACTGCCTGACGAAAAAAAACTTCTCCATCTTCATCGGTTGCCAGACGATAGCCTGTAAATCCACCCTGTTTCAGAGTAAGTTTCTGACTGTTCTGCTTCAGAACAGGTTTCATGTAAGATTCCAGGTTGTCATATACTGCCCCCAGATTTAATCTGGAGCTTCCCTGTGTCCCGTCAATGAAAAACAAGTCATATTCATTCATAAGGAAACGGTCATACTGTCCAAACAGAGAATAGAGGCCGATATCCATACTGTTCAGAATCTGAGTCCTTGCCGCCGCAGCCTGTACCGACTGGATTCCGGTCGTAACAAGCGACAGCAGCAAACTCAGAATCAGCGCCAGAAAAACAGTGATACTTCCTTTTTTCTCCATTGGCATACCCCTTTCCTTCTCAGATAGAATTACTCTGCTTCGTAATCTTACTTAAAATACTTCTCACCAGATTGGTCAGCTGTTCCTTAAAAATGATTACCAGACTGATCAATACCACCAGTATCAAAATGATTTCAACGACGCCTACCGCATCTTCTTCACGTATAAACTCTCTCGCTGTCCGCATACATGCATTCATATTCTGCCTCCTTATTCTATCTGCTCTATCCTGCTGCTCCATCATCCATAGAAAGATAAAAATGCCGGTATCATGATGATCGCCATCACCACCGCAAGCATCATGACCATCGGTACTAGCAGCTTTGTAGCCGCTGTCTCACCCAGCACTCTTGCCTTTCGTTTCCTTTCATCCCACGCTTCCAGTGCTTCTTTTTCCAGAAGATCCGCCATCCTGTGGCTGCCTTTTTGCAGATTCTGTATCAGAATCGTGGAAAAGGTCTTGTACTTCATCTGTCCGCACCTTTCTCCGAATCTCCGATATGCTTCCAGTTCTGCAACGCCACTGTCCATCTCATGACACATGATCGTGATTGCCTCATACGCATATCGTCCGGTCTTTGGACGGTTTTTTATATAATCTGCACTCATTTTCTGAAACACCTTGCGAGCTGTCATTCCTGCCTGAATCAGAAGTGTGAACTTCATGATCAGTGACGGATAATCCATCAGTAGCTGCTCTGCGCGTTTTGCCATTTCTTCCTGCTGTTCTTTTGCTTTTTTCAGCATTACAACAAACGCTGCAAAAAATGCAAGTGATGCCAGAAGGGATCCTGTCCGGTCTCCGGACTTCTGCCAGGTAAGTTTCTGACCGTCCCACTGATCTGGCAGATAATAATAATCCGGATCCTGTTTCTGCTGATTATATTCTTCAATGATTTCTTTTAATTCTTTTTGTCTCTGTTCTGCCTCATTTACTTCCTGCTCCGGTTCGACTTCCGTCTCCTCCGTCTCTTTCTCCGGAATCTCCACATCAAACTTCTGCGGTTTCCGACCATCCACAGACACTTCAAGTTCTTCCGTGTATGCACCATCCGGATTCTTCTCCATGCGGTGCCCTTCCTGATAGACCACATCTTTACCGTCTGTCATGGTCAGTGCCATTCCCAGAAGATTTCCGCAGACCGCAACGAGCAGAAACAGCCGCATGCTCTGTCGGTCTGCGATTCCGTCCAGCCGGATCCAGCCTGCTTTCCATACAAGCACGATTCCAAAAGTCAGCACAAAGATTATGATATGTACCCACATATTTTATTCTGTGCGGCTCTCCCGCATTTCCTTTCTAAACTTCAATATCTACGATCCGTCTTCCAAGCCAGTAAGATAGCCCGTAAATTCCAAGGCACAGGGACATCGCCAGAATTCCGAACGGGTTTCCATAGAGTACTTCAAGGAATCCCGGCGAGGTCATCTTAAGATACAGAATAATCCCGGCCGGCATCAGACTCATGATCATCTGTTCCGCCTTTTTTGCCGCCAGTGTCGTCTCGATTTCTTTACGCACATCAATCTTATCACCCAGCATCCTCGAAGAAGTCTGTATGATCCGGTTCATATCACCACCGGTTCTCTTGGCGGTATAAAATACTGCTGCAAAATTTTCAATATCTTCAATCCCGCTTCTGTCACCAAAACTCATAAAAAGCTCTTCCACCGGTACGCTTACCTTTAACTGTGTTTCCATGTAATGAAATTCCCGCACAATATCCGCTTCCTGCGGATACAGCCGTTCCAAGTCTCTGGAGCATGCTATAACCGCATTTTCTACGGAATATCCTGCCTGTACTGAAACACTCAACGCATTCAAAGCATCTTTAAACTGATAATTCAGGTTCTTTTTACGTTCACGGATCAGTCCTTTCTTCTTCCATTTCAGAAAAAACACTGTGACCGGCAATGCAAGAAACATCAGCCAGAGATTCTGATAAAAAAGGTAATCCAGCGCCCCACACAGCAAAAAGCTCTGCACCATATACTTAAAAATCTCTGTCATGGAAAAACGATACTCTTCATAACTCTGCTTCATATGGTCACTCCTGCCCGTACCAGCTTTTCTCTGTTCAGAAGTTCAGCAGTCTGTACCAGTCCTTTTCCCTCCTGCCAGCGATAAAGCGTACGTGTCTTTATTTCATGATTTTCAAATCCGCATATTTCTGTTATCTCGAGTACCTTACGGCTTTTATCCCGCATTCTTCCCAAATGAATAAGAATATCAACGCCGGAAGCAATCTGCCTTCGGATAGCCTCAAGCGGGAGGTCCACTCCCATCAGTGTCATAGTCTCAAGTCTTGAGAGCATGTCCGAAGCAGAATTGGCATGTGCTGTACTTAAGCTGCCGTCATGTCCGGTATTCAGTGCCTTTATATGGACTCCCTATGTTCCCATCATGCAGAAATACAATATCTGTACTTAATACACAATGTATATAACGTTATTATCTTGCCATTTCACAGTTGCAAAAAGAAAAGAGAACCTTTCACAGCCCTCTTTCATATCGACTTTCTCATTCATTTGTCATACTCAACAGTTTGTCAACCAATGTCTCTAAACTTTTTCCCAAAAATGGGACAAAGTCTGGTATTGCACCAAATGCCATCCCAATTATTATCATTCGACCACATTCTCTTGCAGATTCCAATGCAAATCCATAGCTCAAAACACCTGTCAGAATAAATATAATTGATAAAAAGTAAAGAAAAATATTTCCCAACATCATAGGAATTTTTAATAACCAGCAAATCAATGTCATTACTACAAGAATCAAACACAAAAACACTTTTATTATGTACTTAACCAACATTTTTAATCCCTCACTTTTTTATCTTTCCGGACAGCAAGAATCCTGCCATCCGGACTTCCATTTTTTTGCTATCCGGACTTCCACTTTTTTGCTATCCGGGCTGCAAAATTCTTGCTATCCAATACAGTTCATTATCCTTTCGTGTATATCATTTCCGTCAAAATCATCTCTTCTGCATCATGACAAATGGTATTCATCCTCCTAGTCCATTCCATGTTGTCCTGTCTTTTTAATTTCTCTGTAATTCCTTGTTTCTCCATCATCTGTTTTACTAATTGTTCTTCCCTATCCCTTGCTTCTGCATCAATCTGATTCAAATGCTCAACAAGTTTTCCTTGTAACAACAATATTTGATATTTTGCCCTTCTGTGTTCCTGTAAATAGCTTTTACGAAGCATCCCATATTTCCCATATGTTGGTTCAATATCTTTAAGTGCCAATTCCGGCAAATAATAATCACCACATAACATATAAGTAAGTCCATTTTTCTCATCGTAAATTTCGTTCTGCATAAAATATTCTCCTTTTCTTCCTATAATTGGTCGTACATCTTCAACAGTGTTCCCTTTTTCATTTGACTATATTTCACTTGTAATTCTTCATATTTTTTCTGTAGATTCTCATATTCGTTTTTCGGAACACTATCGGATAATTTCTGTTCTAAACTCTTAATCCGTGCTTCCTGTGCTTTTGCAATAGCATCGCTTTTAGGATTTCGCAATATCATTCCCTGTTGTTTTTCCTTCAATTCCATCATGACCTGTTTCACATTCGGATTATTATAGAAAAAACCTCTGGAAAGTCCTGTTAATTTTGTAAGTTCAGCAACTGAAATTTTTATATTTTTTCTATACATTGTTTCAATAGCTGTTATTGCTGTTTCCGTCATTTCCGCACTTTTTTCTTTTGCCAGTGCTACCATTTTATCGTGTTTCTGCATTTTCCTTTTCCCTCCTGTATTGTGCTAATAATTCATTCATTTCATCTCGTACAGCCTTTGTATCCTCCGCTAATGCTTCGTTTCTTAACCGCCGATAATGTGGTATGGTTCGTGTATCCTTATGCCCCAACAGCCTTGCAATGCTATCATCATCTAATTTCATTTCTGTAAGTTTTACTCCAAAAGTGTGTCTAAAACGATGTGTACGAAACTCAAAATAATTTCCATTATCATCCCTGATATCATTTTCATAAATCATGATATTTACATGATATTTCAGCATTGAATCTGTATATAATTTCCCATTATCTTGCAGAAAAATAAATTCTGAATCTGGATGGTCCTTTTCTGAAACTTCTATTGCTTTTCTAATCACTTCTGCCAGCTGATCGCTGACTGGTCTTTTGTATTTCCTTGTTTTATGCTGGAGAATAGTTATAAAATAATGCCCAGATTTCTCAGATAAGCAATCCCTTCGCAAAGTCAACGTATCCTCTATTCTTGTACCGAGCATCTGATGTATTATTAGACATCTTCCTAACTGGGGCTTTAATTTTGTTAATGCACTATTAAATCTCCTGATTTCTGCATCTGAATACGCTTCTGGCAAAGCGTTGTCATATGCTCTGCAATCACTGGACAGAAAAAGATTGCATAAATTTTCTATTTCCAGTTCCCGCCCAATTTCATCCAGCAGATTATCCAAAACCGACAGTTCTGTTGTGTAACTGACTGATGTAAGACCGGTATCCGTTTTTATATAAACCAGATAATCTTCTATCATATCCCTGCTAATTTCTGTAAAATGCTTTACTTCTGGAAACCGATCATACATAAATCTAGCAAACCGACGGAATCCACACAATTCGCCTTTTATACTACCCATTGCTTTTGTCTGGCAGTGGCTATACAATATTCTCTTTATTATCTCTTTAAATTCTCTCTGCCTAATCTCACGAAAATCTAATCTATATCTTCCACGAATCGGATTACTCCTTGGCACAATATCCAGCTTTCTCATATCCCATACATCTTTTTCATTTTCTGGAATATCTGCTGTTTTACACTTCACAACATACTCATAATACATTTTCAGAAAAGAAACCTGAGCGCTATTTTGTTGCTCAACATTCCGCCTATCCGGTCTATTTCTTCTAACGTACAGCGCCAATCCTTTTTTATATAAAAATGCTTTATAGCTTCTCTCCAGTTCTTCCCATTTTTTATCAGTAATGCTGCTACAGCTTGTACACTTCTCATTCAGAAATTCTTTCAACAGATCAAATCTGTAAATATCATTTACGGCTGTTGATAATGATAAACGTCTGCATCTATCATCGATATACCCATAAATCTCATCCTGTATCTTTTCATTACGAATCTCTGATATGTAGTACACCCTGTTTTCCTTCCATTTCAGCCCAGCCAACTGTTTTTCTGTAGCTTGTTGATAACAGTCATAAGAAATCAAATTAATATTACCTTTCATCATCTTCTACTCCTTTCAATTTAAATGACTGATTTCTTGAAAAATATTTATCTTCAGCCGATACAATACGTTCCGGCATGAAATCAATGTACTGTTTTGTCATATTCTCACTTGAATGTCCCAGATAATCTCGTACCCCTTGTATAGAAACTCCATTTCCGTACATTGAAGTTGCAAGGTTATGTCTGTAATCGTGTGCTCTAAAGATATAATCTCCACAGGCAATCCCACGAGCCTTACACTCCCGAATCATCTGATTTGAAAATGTCTGTCCATTAAATGCACCACCTTTTTTATTTTTGAATAAATACTCCCCATTTTTTATTCCGTACTTTTTTTCATAATCGTTCACCAGTCCAACCAATAAACTCGGAACAGGAATGACTTTTTCCCTCCGCATTTTGCTTTGATATATGCGCATCCAATTCTCATTGCCTTGTGAATAAAAGGCTCCCGATTTTATTGTACAAACCTCGCTTTTCCTAATTCCTGTGCAAAACAAAATCAAATACATCAACTGTAAATGCTCTGGGAATGCCGGCAACTCCTTAATCAGATGAGCAATTGTTTTTTCTGGAACACTTCTTTCGTTGTGTTCTGGAAAACCTTTTTTAAAAAATCGTTCCGGATAAAACTTCAACACTTCAATATTTTTCATTTTCAAAAACTGTAGAAATGTATGTATATGAGTTATATATCGGTTAAACGTGGAATATTTAATATCGGACACATCCAAAATAGATACATAATCCGCTATATCTTGTATCTCCAGTTCAGTTACTTTCTTACTCTGTCCATCCAGATATTTTAAAAATTGTGAAATAAAACTTATTGTAATTCGGATATTTGATAAAGACAGATCAGATATCCCAACTAAATATTTTGCGTATAATTGTAAATACCAACGATTTTCTTTTTCGTAAATATTAATAAATGAAAGGCTTTTAACAGGTGAACTGGCATTGATTCTTGATTTATCAAACTGAAACCTATCCATATACCAGATACATGCTTGCCAATTTATCTCTGAATCTGTTAGAAATAACGTTCTTCTCGCAAACTCAACAATCTTAGAAGCCTGTTTTTTTATAATTTCTGACTCCTTGTTTAAATACAGATAAAATCTGTTTTCATCTGCCTGTTCCATTTCTTCAATATCATCTATTCCGTACTTATCGCAAAACCGTACAAGTGCTTTTAATGGTTCTAAAAAATATCTTCGATGTCTTTGTACCTTATCCATATTCAGAATTTCACACAGCAATATTTTTGTCTGTCGCACCAACTGTGATGAATGTATCCTCGTTAAGTCCCATAACAAATCATTCTTATCGACCACCTGACGGAAAGATTGTGCTTTCTTCTTATTGGGGACATACAGCAAAAACAATTTGTCTTGCTTAAAAAACTCCTGTTCTACAGAGAAAGGATTTCCTTGTGAATAGACATCCGGCATATTTTCTATTTTTAAACGATCAAATAAGCTCATTAATTCCACTTTATATTTTTCTGAAATATCCTCTTTTTCAAGAGACTCCATATACATTTTTCTCGTTTCATAGTTAATATCTGCAGTACACTGTATATCTGTATACTGAAAAAATTTATATAACCGGTTATAGTATTTTGCTTCTCCATTCGTAACTAAAGATATTTCTTCCTTTAATTTCTCAGATATTTTTTCCTGATATAACTTCGGAACAATTTTTAATACTGCCAAGGTAATCCCTCCTTCCTTTTACAGAAAATCTGCAATTTGGTATAAATCTTCATTATTTGAGTAGTATTGATCTGTTGCTTCTATCAATCGTTCATTATTTTCACCCAAGTATTTAATGGTAGTTTCAACTTTCTTATGCCCCAGGGCAAAACGAATGTCATTCAAATCCCATCCTTCTTTTCTTCTTTCCTCCGCAAAATAGTGTCGGAGCTGATGCGGATGGGAATTGATATCCGTTTTTTTGGATAGTCTTTTCAACATGCTATACACAGAATCCGCATCTAATGGCTCTCCTTTGTTTTTTCCAGTCAATTTTGTAAATAGATACTCCGAGTTCATCAGACTTTTTCGATTATCAGAAATGTACTTAACCAAGAACTCAAAAGTTGTATTACTTAACAAAGCCATTCTATATTCTGCATTTTTTGCTCTTGCCAAGTTGGTATTGGATTCACGATACCTTACCCGAACCGTCCTTCTTTCAAAATCAATATCTTCGGTATAATGGATTCCCAAAATTTCCCCTAATCTAAGACCGGTTTCTGCCATCATTGCTATCAGCAATCGATCTCTATCATTCGTACAGGCATTTATCAGCTCCTGTATTTCTTCGGATGTTATTTCTTCCAGATTAGGTTCTTCTTCTTTGAAGAAACCTTTAAACGAATTCACTGCATTTTGATGATTTACTCCCATACTGTCAAAATACGATACTTTTTTTACTCGTAAGACTTTAAGCATTGGCAAAACATCTTCCAGTGCCAAAAACTGGTAGTATCTGAAAACTGCACCAAGATACATATTGCAGGTCTTATTGCTCGTTTGTGTATTATGCTCAGTATGCTTTCCACTCTTAACCCAATACAAGAAATCAATAAAATGTTTATTCTGCTCTGAATAGGATAGCAATGTAATCTCATCCAATCCTATCGTTTGCTCCTGCAGATAATTGTAATAATATGAAAGTGCGAAGGCTGCGGATTTTACAGTATTCGGAGAAGCATTAATCTGATCCAGATGCTTCAAATACTTTGATGGAAGAATTTCAATTTCTTCAATATCAGAAATAATCAAAAAACGTGGTCTATTATCTTTCAAAATCGAAACAACCCTATATTTCAATCCACAGCCCTCCTTCCTTTCGTTTTGATTTGTTTGACTTCTTTGACTTCTTAATTCTACATTATACACAAAGAAGTCAAAATGTCAATTACGTTTTTGATTTCTTTGACTTTTACAAGAATATCAATAAAGCATTTTTTGATTTCTTTATGTTTTAAATTGATTTTTAGGGATATAATTGATAAGATAAAATACAAGAAGTCAATTTATATAAAGTCAAAGAAGTCAAGAGGAGATTTGCATGAACGAATTTATATCAAATTCAGGCACACTAATAAATCCTGACAGCGTTTACGATCAGGAAAGATTCATCAATATACTTCAAATCATTTTACAGAAAAAAACACAAAAAGAATTATCTGAACAAACAGGCTTAAATAATGCAACCATTTCACGAATGCTCAACGGTGCCCGATCTGGAAGACCATATAAAAGCACTATTGATAAAATTGCAAAAGCCATTGATGATCCAGAACTTATCCAAGAGTTATATGATGCAACGGGATATTCTTCTAAGAAAATACGGGAACGAAAAAAGATAATTGCAGACAATGGATTTTCTCTGGATCTCTCTACTGTTCAGGTGCATGAAAAATTTTTTTCTACCTTAATGCGTGGACTTTCCATGATGACAAGTCTGCATAAAGTTGAATGGACAATAAAATCCGGAACACCCAGATCATACGATTATTTAATTGAATTAAAAGAGGGAAATATAGATTATTGGTATATTAGATATGTAGATAGAATTACTTCTGATGAAGAAAGAAAAAAAGCCTTAACTGCCATTTATGGAGAATTTGCAAAATTGAAATTGGGCGGAAAAATCAAAGTTTCTTGCGCCACTCCTTCTTACGAAGATTATGATTATTTTGTTACAATTCCGCCATATCAATTAAATACAAATGCTTCAATTATACATTTTGATTCTGAACTCGAAAGATTTGCAGACGAAACCTTTTTAGAGACAGCTTTACCACTTAAAGAAAATATTCCTGTTAAGGATTTTTGTAATCTTACCGAATCACTGATACTATAACTTTTTGATTTTATCACAGAGAGAGTTACTTATGGCTCTCTCTTTTTTTAACACTTCCTCCTCCCACGTTCCAACTCATTATGGCTAATCATTTTCTAAAGCAAGTATCGCCTAGAGTAACTCAAAATCCCTTTTCTGGATTATGATTCTCTGACAAACTTGATAGAGATTACGATTCTCCATACCCTCAATATCACAAAATATCAAATTTTGCTATTAGCTCATAATAAATTTTCGCAGCTTTCTGTTTTTACACTCATGGTTATCAAAAGCTTTTTTTAACCATCTGCTTCTATCGACTACAGATTTAAAATTTTATTATTCAAAAAAAATAAAAGGCATTCCACAAAAATACCTATCACCAAAAATATAATGGACACTTCTATTCATTATATTTGCACCGACAACTAGAAGTTGTTTTCCTGCCAACGCCTTTCCAACAGCATAAACTCCCAATAGCATTTTGATGATATAAAAATACTTCTTTCATCGTTGAAATAAAATACCTTGTAAATAGAATATATGTGGAATCTCTGTTTCTCATAAGTTTCTCAATTACCCCAGAGCAAGATCCACCTGTGTTTAACAATATTGTCTTTCCGACAAATATTCTTTCATCAGGTTTATATCTTGCTGGGGATTCCCCAAACCCATTCTTTCTATTTATGCCGAGATTACTGTACACATTAGAGCAAGATCCACCCCGGTAATACCATATCGCTATTTTAGCATTATGGCATTTTCCGGATGTTGGAATCTTGCTAAGGATTGTGCTCCCTAGTTCCTCACATTCAGCATAAATATATGATTGGTTCCTCGAATTTCTTCGGTCACAGCACAGGGAGAAAAAATAGGCTAAACAGCCCTATATCCCTGTGAAATCACCATGTGATTATAAAATAGCAAGGACAGGAAGTGTGGATACACTTCCGCAAAATTGCCAATTTCGGAGCCATATCCAAAATTGAAAAATACATAAAAATCAAAAATCCGAAACCTTACTCGATATCCAAATTTATAATTTTTACAGATTACAAAAAAACCAATATGAAAATTTTACAAATTTTGTAACACATGTAAAATTCCCATATTGGTTTTCATTCATCTTTTATGGATTTGGAATATTCTATGTTTTCAAATATTTTACTTTGAGCAAAAAACAGCTCTATAAACTTTTATCATTGCATTTTCTGGTATAATTTCATCAACTCTCCCACACAATCTGCTTCCGTCATTTTTGTACTAAAGCCATACGCAGCCATAACAGCTTTATCATTTGCAGTATGTGCTCGTCGTAACTCGGCTGGCATTGTTAAAGGATCATATAAAGCCGCAAGATTACTACTAGGATATAATGTTCTTGCTTTCAAAATTTCCTGTGCCGATTTTTCAATTTGTTCCCGATTCTTCTCCGTTACTACAGGCCACGGAAAATTGTTATACACTATTGTGTTTGAATAACTATAATCACTTTTTAATCTTCCACACACTGCTCGCATCCATGCCATGTGAACATTCGACATCAATACACCAAATTCATAAAATGATGCATTGGGCATAGTGAATAATTTGTCTCCCGGAATAATTTCACCATCTAAATAATCCATTGGAATATATCTACGATTCTGAGAAGAAACTTTGGGAATCGCAATATATTGATTTTTATGTTCAAGTATTGATGCAAATAAAGTTGGATTCTCAGCCGCTTTTTTTGTGTTCGCTCTTGTACTACTAAGTCTAAATTCACGTACTTTATTCACTCGTTCTAATATCATCGGACATTTTTTTAATAATCCAGGATCAGCTCCAACAAGCCAAATACAATATCTCGGCTTTCGATCAATAAAATCTTTTCCCATCATATAATGTCTAAAAAACGGAGAAGCCTGTGGTTCTTTTTCCAAAAACTCTTCCTTTTCCTCTTCCGTCAATATTAAAAATCCACCATCAATTGCTTGCCCACCTAATGCTATTTCAGGAACATTACACAATGGTTTCATTCTTTTTTCAATGAATATATTTTCTGCATCAAGCAAATATCCATTAATATTATTCGCCGGAATTGCGTTCTCACCTGAATAAATTATTTTCTGCTTATTATTTACAGCTCTGCTAAAGCCAACAATTACACAATGAACATGCGCTTTTATTGACGCTTCACTATCCCATATAAATGTTCTGTATGCAAAATCAATGTGTACACCTGATTCAAAAAGCGGTTTCCAGAGAATCGAAACACTTTCTCCCTGTGTAATTGAATTAGTTGATACCAATGCTGCTCTGATATTATAATTTCCCATATAGTCAGCCGCTTTTTTATACCAGCAACTAACATAATCAAGATTTCCTATACTCTTCCATCCTTCAAATATCTTCTCAACATCTTCCTTCTGCTCCGACGCCATCCAACGTGCTCCTACAAATGGCGGATTTCCCATTATAAACGATAATTTTTCTGCAGGAATTACATCATTCCAATCAATTCTTAATGCATTTCCTTCTGTAATATTTACATATGTCTTTAAAGGAAGAAAATCGTCATTAAATCCATACACAATATTTTTCGTTTCTTCCAACATTTGAGATTCTGCAATCCATAAAGCCGTTTTCGCAACTGTAACTGCAAAATCGTTAATCTCTATTCCATAAAATTGCTGAATAGAAACTCTAATTGGATTATTTACCTCTACCAATGTCATTTGTCCGCCAACTTTTTCCTTTATCACCTCATTCTCCAAACGACGAAGCGACAGGTATGTTTCTGTAAGGAAATTTCCGGAACCACACGCAGGATCAAAAAATGTAAGTGATGCCAATTTATTTTGGAATTCTTCCAATTTTTTATCTCTGGTACGCTTCACTTGAATTGCTCTAATACTATCAAATTCCTTCTGCAAATCTTCCAAAAAAAGAGGACTAATAACTTTATGAATATTTTCAATAGATGTATAATGCATTCCTCCTGAACGTCTGGTCTCAGGATTTAATGTAGATTCAAATACCGCTCCAAATATAGTTGGAGAAATATCACTCCAGTCAAAATCTTCTGACGCTTTTGTAAGAAGTAATTCTTTAATTTTCTCTGTAAAAGGTGGTATCTCAATAGTTTCATCAGCAAATAACCCACCATTTACATACGGGAACTGAGCAAGTTCTTCCTCTAAATACTCGTCTCGCTCTGATACAGGTGTATCCAATATCTTAAATAATTCTATTATAGCTCTCCGGCAATCCTTTACTTCATATGTTTCCAAATAATCATGGAACATATTTCTCTTTCCAAAAATACCAGCATCTTCTGCATACAAGCAAAAAACAATTCGCACACATAAAGCATTCAGGCTCTTTAGTTTATGCTCTCTTTTTTCTCTCTGCTCAAGTGTTTCATCCTTTTCCTTAATATCTGGTATACGATATTGTTTTAAAAACGCATCATAAATAAGCCCAACAATACCTCCTGCTTTTATTGATACTTCCATTTCATGCGATATTGTCTTTACTTCCTTTTTCACCAAGAAGTCCAACAATGGATATTTGCTTTGTAATTCATCTAAAGCAATCTTTGTCGGTTCTGGCTGTTTCTGGTTCATATCATAAATCCAAATTTCAGCAAAATTTGACGTAACAATCCACCGAGCTCTTTCATCAAAAGTCAGCTTTCCATTATATCTGTCTGCCTGTTCAAATGGAGTAAGATCAACATCTCCTGAATTCCTGATTTTCTGATCCAATGCTTTTCCAAGACTCTTCTGTTCAATAATTACTCGTGTTTCAGGAATATACACATCAATACGTTTTGTATTTCCATCAATTACAACTTTCTTTTCAAAGTTCAAACGTTCTGTCACATTATCCATTCCCAAAACATTCGTCAATAAATCAATCCAATAAGAACGTCCATCTTCATCTTCTTTCCCTTTTCCCATCCATCGGTTTACAAATTGACGGGCAGCCTCTCTTTGTTCTGCATCTGTCATGCTTTTTTCCTCCTAAATAATCGTGCATTCACAAATCTTTCTCCGACTATTTTTACATATCATATCCACAGTATATCATAAAATTATTACAGAACAGCATTCATATATCATTATTTGTATTGTGTCTGCACACAAGGAACTTCTACCGCCAAATCATAATAATATTGATACATGATCATGTTATCTTTTGCTTCTATATACACTCTCTGAGCTTCTTTCAGCAAGTTATTCCAAATATCTTTCCATTCACTAGGAGCCGAATCTAAAAACCACATATTATTAAATGACATTTCTATCGTCCCCCATAAATCATCTTCTTTACGCTCAGTTTTTATATTCATCTGCATATTTCGTGCAATTTCCAATGCATCTTTTTGTAAAAAAGTGAATTTCACTACTTTTTGAGGATCTGGAACTTTCTTAAAACGACGCATATGAGCTTCTGCCTTTTTAATAATTGTTTCCAATTGTTCATCATGCCATTTTTTATCCTCTAGCATCTCTTCTTCTGACATTTGCGCTTTTTCTTCATTAATTTCTCTTTGCATTTCTTCCAATTCATGCTGTGCAATATCATAATATTTCTTTTCAATCACCATAATCTCTCAACTCCATAAAAAAAGAAACAGTCAACATTTTCGTTACAACTGTTTCCTTTATTTTTGAAGTCCCCGGAGCATTTGTATCACTACATTCTGTTCTTTTTCATCAAGATTATTCCAAATATTCAGAACCTCTTGTTGTGATTCTGATAAGCTTACTGGAACATCCATTCCGGCAAAGAATTGTGCCATTGTTACTCCCAGTGCATCACATATCTTTTCTACAGTAGGCATAGTTGGTAAACTTTCTTTAGCAATAATTTTTCCAATCGAAGATTGAGATATACCAGTCAATTGTGACAGCCGATATTTACTCATATCACGTTTTTTACATAAAGCTATAATATTGTCCGCAATATAATCCTCTGTACGCAAGTAAATACACCTCTTTCCGATAGTAGTTACCTTAATTGTAACTAGAAATCCGCAAAATTATTAGAGATGTATCTTACAAGTATTTACTAAGGGAAACAGTAGTATTAAAACAAAAAAAATAGAACTATATAAAGTTGTATTCCATTAATGTCAGCTTATTATCTAAATGCTCATATTCTCTTTGTATTTCTTCAATTTTATCATATAGTTTCAGCACTGTCGAACCCTTTATCATTTTATTCTCTTGGCACATCTGCCGGAATTTTTCTTTGTACTCCCGCAGTACTCTTCCTTTTTCCTCTAATTCCTCCAGTGTTTTGATTTCCTCTTTATCTGCCATGTATTTTCCTCCCAGACATAATTTTTAATACATAAATGATAACCCTTTTTTCGCTGTTGTTCAATTACAACTTATCGCCTTTTTCTCCCATCAATCGACAATCTTCTTTTTGCTATATACATATGATATACTTCTCTTTATACAACCAATTGCTGTTGTATAGCTCACCATTTTTTCTATCTACAACACAAAAAAGTCAAGTTGTGATGGAAAGGAGGTGAGGACATGGAAATAAATTATGCACTTATTGGCAAACGTATAAGAGAAACCCGCAAACAACGAGGATTATCTGCCGAGGAGCTGGCTGAAATTGCTGATCTTTCTACTGTTTATATAAGCTATATTGAAAATGCCAAGCGTAAACCCAGTTTAGAATCTTTAATCAAAATTAGCAACGCACTTGAAATTACTATTGATGAATTACTCTATGGGAACTTGTTATACAATCCTACGGAATATCAAACTGACATTGATTTATTAATGGCAGATTGTACCAGCACTGAAAAACGTTACATATTCGAGGTTCTTTCAGCCATAAAAAACATTTTACGAATCAATGATTGGCATCTATCCTCAAAACACAATTACGATGCTGATAACCCGAATGATTATTAAATCATTCAATAACAATCAAATATCTATTTCTACATAAACCATCCGTTAATCACTTAACCGATGGTTTATGTCTTTTTCAATCCAAAAATTCTATGATAGTTATATCAACTATAAAGGATGTCGCTATTGATGAAAGAAAGTGAAGAACGAAGCAGTAATATTGATGAACAGAAAGCCAGAATCCGGCAAAGATACAAAGGTATTGATCCAGAAGAACTGGAAGTAATTCCGGCACTTCCACCAGAGGATATTTTTAAAACAGAAAAAAAACTACGAGTAGCTGTATATGCAAGGGTATCTACGGATGATCCACGCCAAACATCCTCATATGAATTACAGAAAAATCATTATCAGGATGTAGTAAATAAAAATCCGAATTGGATGCTTGTAGAAATATATGCCGACGAAGGCATTTCCGGCACTTCGCTTCAACATAGAGATGCATTCAAAAAAATGATTAAAGATTGTGAAGGCGGAAAAATTGATTTAATCATAACAAAAAGTGTATCCCGATTTGCAAGAAACGTTGTTGACTGTATCCGATATGTACGAGAGCTTTCTTCACTCCGTCCACCCGTCGGTGTATTTTTTGAAACAGAGCATTTAAATACTCTTGATCCCAAAAGCGAAATGATTCTGTCATTCATGTCAACACTTGCGCAGGAAGAAAGTCATACCAAAAGTGAAATTATGAATTCTTCCATTGAAATGCGTTTTCGTCGGGGAATATTCCTTACACCTCCTCTGCTCGGATATGACCAAGACGAAAATGGAGATCTTGTAATCAATCCACATGAAGCTAAAATTGTGCAGCTTATTTTTTATATGTATCTTAATGGAAGCAGTACTCAACAAATTGCTGATTCTTTGACAGAACTCGGTTGTAAAACAAAAAAGAATAATGATGTCTGGTCATCCAGTACCATACTACAAATCCTTCAAAATGAACGCCATTGTGGGGATGTTCTGGCGAGAAAAACATGGACTCCGAATTATCTTGACCATAAATCAAGGAAAAACAATCAAGACCGTAATCAATACAGAAAAGTCGGACATCATGAAGCTATTATCTCCCGAGATGATTTCATAGCTGTTCAAAAATTAATTACAAATGCGAAATATGGAAATAAAGAGATTTTACCAGAATTACATGTGATACAAGAAGGCTCTCTAAGTGGATTTATAAGCATTAATCCAAGATGGTCTGGATTTAAATCCAGAGACTACTTTGAAGCATCTCAAAGCGTCCTTAAACCGGCAAATATGAATGCACCTGATACAATTACTGCTTCCGCCGGTTCCTTCGATTTAAGAGACTATGAAGTTGCTAGAGGACAATTTTTCTCCTCGGTTGGTCGGATTTCTGTTTCTTTTTCATATAAACAGATCTCTTTTAACAAAGATGCTATACGGAAATTTCCAAACATAAAATTTGTCGAAATGCTAATACACCCGAGCTCAAAACTACTTGCTATTCGACCATGTTCCTCTGAAACAAAAAATAAAGTGCAGTGGTCACGTCTCAAAGATGGTCAACTTATTCCAAAACCAATTTCCGGTGCTGCATTTTTGCCAACATTATACGAGATATTTAAGTGGGACAAAAAATGCAAATATAGAATATTAGGAGTTGCTCACCAAAAAGACAATGAAAATGTCCTTATTTTCAACATGGACGATACAGAAATACGAATCCCGACAAGTACCAACGACGTATCCGCCCCCAATAACAACACGCCTGATACAATATCTGATTCTAAGAGTGTGTTAGCTTATCCTGCCGACTGGATGAATAGCTTCGGTAATAATTACTATACTCAGTCTCAAGCGCCAGAATTAACAGAATTTACAGTGGACAAAAACTGGCAAACTGCTTCAGAAAGTAAACCTTATAAAGAACCCGAGCTACAAACCACTCCTAAAGAAACCATTATACAAAATATAAAGAATATTATTACAGAAATTAAAGGAGACACCCAATGAGCGAGCAACCTATAAATCAATGGAATATGACTACAGAACCTTCTGATATGATGAAAATCAACACACCTATGCCAATAACAGTCGCACCCAGCCCCTCAAATCAAATGGAAGTCATTGACGATGATTCTTTCAGCTATGACGGTTATCAAGTTGTACGTGGCGAATTCTTCGCTCATATTTACGAACCTTCGTTTACGTTTAATAACTACAAGGTATCTGTAAATACCGCCTGCATAAAAAAGCTACCCGATGTCGAATATGTGCAAATATTAGTCAATCCCATTGAAAAAAAACTGGCTGTCCGTCCCTGTCGAGAAGAAGAAAAAGACTCTTTTCGTTGGTGTTCCTCTGGAAAAAAGCGTTCGCCAAAACAAATCACCTGTCGAATTTTCTTTGCTAAAGTGATATCTCTCATGGATTGGAATCCTAATTATCGGTACAAGATTCTCGGCAAATTAATTCGTTCTGGCAATGAAATACTGTTCATTTTCGATTTAACTTCACCTGAAATATTTCCTCGTACACTAAAAGACAATGGAACTGTAACCACTGCTAGGACACCTTCTTATCCTGAAGAATGGAAGAATCAATTCGGTATTCCAGTGGAAGAACATCAGAAATCAATGCAAGTCAATATATTTGAAGGCTACGCAGTATTTGACATACAAAAAAAGAAGAAGGCAACTGATAAATCCATAGAAAAAGCAAAAGAACCATCAACAGCAGAAAGTGAGGAAAAATCCTATGAACAACAAACACTCTTCCCATCCACTAATATGTATTGACTTTAAAAAGAATCGTATACGAATCCACCGCAATACACTCCGTCAAATTGGTAACCCAGAATATATTCAACTTCTTGTTAATCCTGATCAAAAAATGATAGGTATAAAGGCTAGTTGTGCAGAGGATAAATTGGCACATAAAGTTAAGGATTATTTTGTCATCAATGGTAACAGTTATGAATTGTACAGCCGAGAATTACTATATTCACTTTCCCAGCTTAACCTTTCTTGGGAGAAATTTAACATTTTTCGTTTAGAAGGCAATATTTACCCAGATAAGAAAATAGCTCTATTTTCCATGGATAACATCATCACAAAACTGCCACAAACAGAATTCAAATCAGAAATAATGGGAGATGAGTATGCGCAATTATAGTATATATACATTAAAAACAAAACTAGAATTCACCAATTTGTATCAATATCTCAGTGAAAAAGATTATAAACAACTTGAGCAACAGATATTATGTCATTCCTATCACACCCCCATCTGCACATGGAATGGTATTGTCATTAATGGTATAGAAGCATATGAATTATTTCGTAAACACAGTATTCCTTTCCGAATAAAAAGACTCCATTTTTCCAGTAAAGAAGATGTAATTTCATGGATATGTGCTGACCAACTTAAACGAGAGGATTTAACCAATATCAATAAAAAATACCTGATTGGGAAAAAATATGATGCTGAAAAAATTTTAGTTTCAAGACAACTTTCATCTACGAATATATCTCATATTTCCGGTGCAAGCATCGCAGCAAAAAAAATATCCGAAGAATGTAATGTAGCAATGGCTACCGTTTACAAATATTCTGCTTACAGTAGTGCACTAGATATAATTGATGAAAAAGTTCCGGATCTTGTCAAACGAGTTCGTTCTGGTCAGCTTTGGATTTCCCAAGCTAATATTATTGAACTTTCAGGATTATCAAAAGAGCAGCTTTTAAGTCTAAATAACTACCTTCTTGCCGAAAAGATAGAACATCTCAGTTATCATGATATGAAAAGGGAATTACTGTGGAATAATTACGCCAAACCAATATTAAAGAAAGAATCTTCCGTTTCTATTCCATCTATACGCAATCTGCCACAATTTGATCCAGATGCGGAAATTGCAAGTCTTACGTTGACGATTCCCTCATGGAACAGTTCTATCGAAAGAGTATTAAAAGTTTCAGATTTTAAAATTGCATCTGATACAGCAAAATATAAGCTTAAATATCAGCTTATGTGCCTAATATCAACCACAAATAATATTTTGAAAAAATTGGAGGAAATATAATTATGGATGGAAATACCGAAGATTTACAAAAGTTTGTTCCCCAAGTGCATTTTGAGCAAATACCTATTAAAAATTTATGTTCAAATCAAGATTACCAACGTAATCTTTCTATCAAACACGTTCAGCGTGCTGCAGCTAATTTTGACCTTTATCAGATAAACCCTGTAAAAGTAAGTAGACGTGATGGGATAAATTATGTGTTCAACGGACAACACACTATAGAAATTGTCGCTCTCGTCTCTGGATCAAGAGAAACTCCTGTCTGGTGCATGGTTTATGATGATCTTGTTTACACTCAAGAAGCAGATATTTTTGCAAATCAGATGAAATATGTCAAATCGTTACTACCTTATGAAATATTCATGGCTAATATTGAAGCTGGTAATGATAGAGAACTTATTATTCGTGACCTTGTTGAATCATATGATCTCTCTATTACTTCTTCCTCTCGCCCCGGAGGTATATGTGCTGTATCCACTTTAATTAATATCTATGAAAAATATGGTTTTCACACTCTTGATCGTGTTTTACGCCTTTGCGTTGCCACATGGGAAGGCGCGCCTATGTCCTTTAGCTCCAATATGCTTAATGCTATTGCCCGTCTGGATAATGCTTATGGAGAAACAATGAAAGATGACACATTTAAAGAAAAAGTAGGACGTGTCTCTGTCAGAGAAATCAGTCGTACTGCCAGAGAACGTCGTGCCGGTTCATTAGGGTTTGCAGAAGCTCTTTTACTAGAATACAATAAAAAATCCAAGTATTCACTTCCTTTTGAGAAATTATACACTCATAAAACACCCAAAAAAAGAGAACAATCAACTGAAGATGAATCCGGTCAAAGTTCCACTCCAGAAGGTCAGTTAGATTTATTTTCTACGGATCAGGACAACACTCAGGCTCTGCCAAACGAATAGCGCAGAGCCTTCAGCCTTCGTTCTATCCATACTTTCAAAAGAATACCCTACTCTAAGACTCCCTTTCATGCAAGCACTATTTTATCTTATTCCAAATTCATCATCCGCTCCATCCGCCACCTTATATATGAATATCCATTCCAAATATTTGCTTTTACCGGATACTCTTTCCTGTAAACAAATACAGTGTGATATTTAACAAAATGCATTCTACACCAGTTATGTATATCCTTCATACATATGTTATTTATACCGTTCACCCACTGTTCTAAAAACCATATGTCTTTATCTGACAATAACTCCATTATGAACAGTACATTATAATATTGAATGACACCTACTCTCTTCCTTTCCTCTATTAACCTTTTACACAATAACCTATACTTAATGTTCATATCGTTCCTATGCCTTCCCTCTAATCTATATTTTCCATCCTTATATACGTTATATATATAATTGTTATATAGTACATATAAAAGCCTGAAGCATATCGACAGCTTCACCACCACGTACCTCTCCGACAATGATCCGATCCGGTCTCATACGAAGCGCTGTCTTAATCAGATCACGAATCGTAATGGATGCTGCACCTTCCATGTTTGCCATCTTTGCTTCAAGACGCACCAGATTGGCAATTCCCTGTATCTTGAGTTCTGCATTGTCTTCGATCGTGATCAGCCGCTCATCCGGCGGAATATAATTGGACAACGCACCAAGAAACGTCGTCTTTCCACTTCCCGTTCCGCCTCCGATTACCATCGAATATCGCGCCCGCACAAGTGCTGCAAGAAATTCGGCACATTCCGACGGCAGACTTCCAAGTGCGATCAGCTTTTCCATCGTGATCGGTGTATCGGGGAAACGCCGGATTGTCAGGATCGGTCCATTGAGCGCTACCGGACGGATCACCGCATTAACTCTGGCTCCGTTGTCCAGTCGGGCATCCACAATAGGCATTGATTCGTTGACCACCCGGTTGCACTTACCTACAATCTGCTGAATGACATCTTCAAGCTTTTCTCCAGAAGTAAATGTTTTGTCCCACTTTGTCAATTTTCCGGCACGTTCCACAAAGATGGCATCCGGTCCGTTCACCATGATCTCCGTCACTGTCTCATCCTCGATCAGTTCCTGCAGAACATCAAGTTTTCGGACAGAATGAAAAAGTTCCTGGCGAAGCTGTACCTTTTCTTTCAATGAAAGGCAATACTCCCGCATCCGCCCGAGTATCAGATCATCGATCTCTTCAAGGATTTCCTCATCGCTCAGCTCTCTCGCAAGATCCAGCCGCTCCATCAGAAGCGCACGAAGTTCCTGAAATAGTTCCCTGCTCATCTGCTTTCCTTTCTGAAAATCATCTTCAGAGTTTTTCTTTCTCAAGCAATTCTCTTACAAAATCTCCCAACTCACTCCAGACCAGTTCTTCTATCCAAAACGAATTATCCGTATTTTGGGACAGTATCGGAAGCACTACTGTTTCTATTCCTGCCAGTAACTGCGAGTAGTCACGCAGTCGCAAAAGCTTTTCAAACTGTTCCAGCTTGCACTTTGAGATACGGTCATCGCGCACCGGCATATATACCTTCGTACACAGATCAAGAATCTGAAACACTTCTTCAATCCCGTCACCTACATCCAATACGACAGCCTCATAGGAACTGTGCAAAATGATTTCCTGCAAAAGACGCTCCCAGTCCTGCCACCTCGTTCCCCGGATGTCCTCCGGAGACTGTACCGGCGGGATGAAATCCACGCTTCCCATGCTCTGAATCATACTGTTCATCTTTACGGTGATGCCAGCCTGCTCCTGTCGTACAAAATACAGAAGATCACTGAGTGTATAAGGGTATTCTTTTTCAAACAGCTCTTCAAATCCGGAGTATTCTTCCATATTAAGATAAAGAACGGGCTTCTCTCTGCCCAGGATCTGGGCCAGCGCCAGCGCAAAGGATGTCTGCCCGCAGAATCCGAGCGGTGAATAAATTCCAAAAAGCTCCGTTGTCTTCTTGAGTGCAGGCATCTGTGCCGGAAGCACGGCCTTTTCTGCGCCATAACATGCCATCACCTCACGGACGATATCTGAGGATGCCTGATACTTATAAACATCGGCATATTTGTCCAGCTCTTCCGGCTTGCTGCCCTCGGTCAGAATGACAATCTTGCCGATATCCAGCTCACCGACCTCCCTGCACATCGCTTCCGCTGAGATCAGAAGAAGTTCGACCGGATTTTCTTTTGCATATGCTACAAAACTGCTGACATTGGTAAACGCCTGAATCTCAAAAGGGATATTCTTTTTCTGGTTGAGATAATCCATGAAGTTGCGGGCATATTCTGCCTCGAGATCACAGACTGCAAAAATTTGTTTTTTCAATAGATACCTCCCGTATACAACATCACACTCATAAATATTGGAATCGTAAAATGAATGTTTTCAAAAGCAGTTCCTGTCCGATAATACGGATTTTGTCTACCAGTTTCGATAAATTGTCTTACGTATTGTTCCAGATAATGGAATCTTTGGTGGAAGCCGCCGCAAAAAAACAAGATTGCCAGCGATAGTGCTGCTCCTGCAAGAATTGCATACCACATACACCATAATATGTGATACGGTCCCATCAGACCGCCAAGCACGCAGAAAAGCTTTATGTCACCTGAACCGAGCATTCGAAAATAAAACAGCCACCCCAGAAGCACAGGCGGCACAGTCATTCCAAGAACAAACCGCACTGTGCCATGTCGGTTTCCGGGCCATATACTGTAAATCAGCCCTGCAATAAAGGAGCAGATGATCCAGCTGTTTTTTATCCGCATCTCATACAGATCCATCAACACTGCGATGCCCGCAATCGTCAGAAGCAGCATCTGACGAATGATTACTTTACTCACACCCCTTTCTCAAACAAATAAAAAATTGGGATTACCCGTCAGATCTGACGGAAGGAATACCAGAAGATTTCTGGTGAGTTTTATTATAGAGCGCTGTGTTCTTCTTGTAAAGAAAATTCGTTCGTCAAATTCTCCCAGAATCTGACATCAGCGCAGGTTGCACAATCACGCTCTCTTCTGTATAATAAAAGACAGCATGAAAAGGGGGACACATACTGCCATGGAAAACATCAAAAAAATCGAAGATATGTCGCTGAATGCATGGCCATCACACAAAATGGAGCTTTATGACGGCTGGATTCTGCGCTTTTCTTATTTTTATACACACCGTACCAACAGCGTAGAACAATTCGGAGTTTCCACGCTTCCATGGAGAGAAAAAGTCGCCTACTGTGAAAACGTCTACAAGCGTCTCGGCTCCCCTGCCATCTTTAAGATCAGTCCTGTCGTGTCACCGGATTTTGATTATACACTGGAAAACCGCGGGTACGAAATCCAGCATACGACTGAGGTTATGACAATAGCTCTGTCAGACGCACATATTGATACACCTTATCCGGATGTTACCCTGACAGATGAAATACCTGATATCTGGATCAACAGCCTTTTTGACCTGAAGGGAATGACCAATCCGATCCACCGGGCAGTCGTACCTTCCATGTACCGTGCAATCCCGAAAGAAACCATCTGTGCTTCTATCTGGAAAGAAGGCAAGATCATTGCTACCGGTCTTGGAATCCTTGACCGTGACTACATTGGTATTTATGCGATCCATGTCAAGGAAAAATACCGTGGCAGGGGGTATGCCCGCCAGATCTGTACCGCTCTTCTGAGTGAAGGCATGAAAAAAGGCGCCGAAAAGGCCTACCTTCAGGTAGTGCAGGGAAATACAGCCGCCAAAAATCTGTACACTTCTCTTGGTTTTACAGATTCCTATACTTACTGGTTCCGTGTACAGCCTGATACCACAAAGGAGAACAATATCAAATGAAAAAAATAGTTACTATCGGCATCGGCTGTCTGCTTTCGCTTTCTCTCTCCGGATGCAGTCTCGGAAGTGTGATCGACCGTTTTACCGCTTCAGATGACGCTGCCATTCAGGACATTAATCCTGAAATTACCCGTGTTTATATGGATGAGATCCGTGGAGAACTCCAGAACTTTACCGGCAATCAGATTACTCTCTTAAGTGATAATGAATCTTATACTTTTGACATTTCGCAGGCAACTCTGGAATGCAGTAACGGCATGCTTGCCGGAGATGCTGTCAGCGTCGTATATGAAGGACAGCTTGACAGCACCGACACAGGAGCAGTGCATGCCCTGAAAGTCGTCGATGACTATCATCAGACAGCTACTCTCGAAGATCAGACTTTCCGCGGACAGATACAGGTACTGACAGCCAATTCCATCACCGTCAAATCAGATAAAAATCAGACTGTCACTTTCCCGGTCACCGGCACCGAGCAATATTATCAGGCCGGAATCAAACCAGGCAACTGGGTATACATCCACTATAAAGGCAACATTGTTGCTTCTGCGGACGGAAATACTGCGACTGCCGACGGTTCCCACACAAAGACTTCCAGTGTCTCAGATATAGATCCATTTGATGTTCCGGCACCGACACCAACTCCTGCTCCACAGGAAGGAACAGAAGTCAAAAAAGACAATAAACTACGTGCCGTGATTCAAAGCATTCAGACCAATATTTTACAGGTATCCATCGAAAACACCACCAATGTCCTGAATCTGGACATGTCTGCACTCCCCTGCTATTTCAAAGGCGGTGCTGAGACCGGATCACATGTAAATATCATTTACACAGGAGATTTTAACGGTACTACTCTGGACGGTATCAGTGTTCTCGGAATTACCGGTGAAAACCCGGATAAACTGACTGAGCGTGGAATCGGCTTTACCATTTCCGGAGACATCATTGCTTCTACAGCCAACACGATCACACTCCGTACTTACGATGGCGCAGATATTACCTGCAATACAGAAAAAGCCACCAACTCTTCATCCGGCGGACTGCTGACAGGAAGTTCCGTAAAGATCACATTCAACCCTGCTGATTCAAAGGAAACCAATATTTATACCGCAATAAAAATAGAAGATCTGTGATCGCAGATCTTCTATTTACGTCCAGACACTCTTTCTGCCTGTCCTTTTCTCTATTTTATTTTCTTTTAAACCTATCCCGGATTTCTTTTTCTCCGGTCTTCAGCCACTCTTTCACTTCGCCGGAATCGCCAAGAATCTGCCGGAACGCCTCCCATTCCTGTAAAATGCCCTTTCCATGAGGCACCATATAGGCTCCGGCATCGCTTCCCGGTGCTACTTTTACTTTTTTCTGATAAGCAAGCCGCACAAGTACTTCTGCCTGATGAATGATCGGGTTTAAAACACTGTCTTC
Organism: Ruminococcus sp. AF17-22AC; assembly: GCF_003460065.1. NCBI lineage: Bacteria > Bacillati > Bacillota > Clostridia > Eubacteriales > Oscillospiraceae > Ruminococcus > Ruminococcus sp. AF17-22AC. Next base: position 221,598 of record NZ_QRXT01000004.1, on the reverse strand, counting down.
ATAACGCCCGCAGCCTGCCAGATTTCTTACCGTGACAAGTGTTGGTACCCATACGGTATTACTGTCTGCCAGCATAGCTATCGTTTCGGCATCCATGTAATTGCCATGTTCCAGACTGTCCACACCTGCCTCGATTGCAGCTCTTGTACCATAAATCCCGTTCGTATGGCTCATAACGGCAAAGCCCTCTTCATGGGCAATGTGTACCATCTCTCTGACTTCCGCTTCATCTACAGGAGTTCCCGTCACTTTTCCGTCATCATTAAAATCCAGAAGTCCGGTAGTCATTATCTTGATAAAATCTGCTCCTTCTGACGCTGCTTCCAGAACTCTCTGATGGTATTCTTTCAGTGTATCAAACCCGCGTCCTACAATTTTCCCATAGTGTCCGTTTTTATGTATAGCAAATACCGGGGAACGATACTCAATTCCGTACTCTGATGCAAGTCTGCCTGCAAGCAAAGATGCTCCATACGGATCACCGCCCTCGCGTACATATGTCACACCTGCTTTTCTGTACGCCTCCAGCGCACTGCGCACAGATGCTTCATTCGCCTGTACTTTATGCGTCTGAACCGCTTTCCGGTAATCAGTGCCGTTCATAAATATATGTGCATGACATTCTCCAAACATCTTCTGTCACCTACCGATCACTGACGGAAAAACTGACGGATTTCTTCTTCGGATGCCTTTACAGAGCCCTGCACAAAGAACGGCTTTCCACCGCCTCTGCCATTCAGTGCCGCGTTCATTTCTTTTGTGAACTGTCTGAGATCTCCATTCAATTCACCCATCGCATATTTGTAGCTGCCATCTCCGTTTGAGGAAAACACAGCACAACATCCGGAACATTTCTGCATCACAGCATCTGCCATCTTACGCACCTGATCTGCCTCCAGTCCATCATGGAAAAGAAGAACACTTCCCTCTCCTTCCCACCGGTCTGCTTCAGCTTTACAGAGTTCATCCACCACATGTGCAACCTGTCCTTTCAGGCGGAAGTTTTCATCCTGAAGCCGTCCTACAGCCACAGCAGTCTCGCCGATCTTTGCAGAAAGTTTCACGGAAACCTGTCGGTTCTGGTCATTAACCATATTCAGATAATCCATGACTCTCTTACCGCAGATCATTGTCAGACGGATACCCTCATGGAAATTTTCGACTGTAAGGATCTTGACTGCTCCGATTTCTCCTGTATGCGTGACATGCGTTCCACAGCAGGCACAGAGATCCGCCCCCGGGAAACGTACCAGACGCACCTGTCCGGTCAGTTCTTTCTTACTTCTGTAGGAAAGTTTCTCCAGTTCTTCTTTTGACGGGTAAGTAATCTCCACCTCGCTGTTTTCCCAGATTTTTTGGTTGGTCTCTGCTTCAATCTCCGCAAGCTGTGCCTCTGTCAGCACACCGCTTAAATCTACTGTGATCACGTCACTGCTCATATGGAATCCCACATTATCATATCCATACGCCTCATGCACCAGGCCACTGACAATATGCTCTCCGGAATGCTGCTGCATCAGATCAAATCTTCGATCCCAGTCAATTTTTCCGATCACTTCACTGCCTGCTTCAACTGCTTCTTTTGTATAATGTACGATCTCCCCATCTTTTTCCTGCACATCCAAAACTGCTATCCCGTTTAATGTACCGAGATCACATGGCTGGCCGCCACCCTCTGGATAAAAAGCGGTCTGATCAAGAATGACCGCAAATCCTTTTTCACATTCGCCGCATTTCAGGACTTTTGCGGTAAATTCCTTTTTGTATACATCTTCGTAGTAAAGTTTTCTTGTCTCACTCATGTTGCCTGATCCTTCTTTCTGATAAATTATCTGCACTGTATAAAACTTCTTTTTTGTTTTCAGTATAGCACAGCTTTTGTTTCCTGAACAGAAAAAGACAGGCGGGCATCATGTACCGTCTGTCTCTTTCAAAAGTTTTTATGTCAATGTTTCTTGTAAATATTATTGCCTGGAATTTTAATTTTTCAGGTTTTTGGTCACACGAAGCCTTGTCATTGCTCTTGCAAGAGCTGCCTGACTTCTGTGATATTCTACAATACTCTGCTTCTGACGAAGCTGTTCTTCGGCACGGTCACGTGCTTCTTCCGCTCTTCGTATGTCAATTTCCTCCGGACGTTCTACCGTCAGACAGAACAACTTCGCACGATTATTGATCATCTCAACAAATCCGGAGCTGACTGCTACCTCTGTCCAGTTTCCCTCGGAATCCTCAAATTTGAGTTCTCCCGGAACGATCGCACAGATCATATTGGCATGATGGGCAAGAAATTCTTTCTGTCCGTCTTCTGCCGGAATGATCAGTGAGCTGGCTCTTCCCGCAAAGAACTGTCTGTTCGCAGCGTATATTTCAAGACCGAATGTATTCTGCATAAGCCTCACTCCTTACTGTTCCAGAGTTTTTGCTTTTTCAATTACTTCGTCTATAGTTCCTACATTAAAGAATGCATTTTCTGGATACTCATCCATCTCACCATCGATGATCATCTTGAATCCACGGATCGTTTCTTTCAGCGGAACATATTTTCCAGGAATACCTGTGAAGTTCTCAGCTACATGGAATGGCTGAGACAGGAATTTCTGAATCTTTCTTGCACGGAATACAGTGTTTTTATCTTCGTCAGAAAGTTCTTCCATACCAAGGATTGCAATGATATCCTGCAGTTCTTTGTATTTCTGAAGAATCTCCTGTACACGACGTGCAACTTCATAATGCTCTTCACCGACAATATCAGCTTCCAGAATACGGGAAGTAGATTCCAGTGGATCAACAGCCGGATAAATACCCTGCTCTACGATTTTACGGGAAAGTACAGTTGTCGCATCCAGATGTGCGAATGTCGTTGCCGGAGCCGGGTCAGTCAGGTCGTCGGCAGGTACATAAACTGCCTGAACAGATGTAACAGATCCGGATGTTGTGGAAGCGATACGTTCCTGAAGTTCACCCATCTCAGTTGCAAGTGTCGGCTGGTAACCTACTGCAGACGGCATACGTCCCAGAAGTGCGGAAACCTCGGAACCAGCCTGTACAAAACGGAAAATATTATCAATAAAAAGAAGTACATCTCTGTGTTCCTGATCACGGAAATACTCTGCCATGGTAAGGCCTGTCTCAGCAACACGCATACGGGATCCCGGCGGCTCATTCATCTGTCCGAACACTAAGGCTGTCTTTTCAAGTACACCAGATTCTTTCATTTCACTCCAGAGGTCATTTCCCTCACGGGAACGCTCTCCTACACCGGTAAAAATAGAATATCCGCCGTGCTCTGTGGCGATATTCTGGATCAGCTCCTGAATCAGGACTGTCTTACCAACACCGGCACCACCGAACAGACCGATCTTACCACCTTTTGCATAAGGGGCAAGCAGGTCGATGACTTTAATTCCTGTTTCCAGAATCTCAACTGCCGGTTTCTGTTCTTCAAAACTCGGCGGATCACGATGGATCACCCAGTGTTCTGCATCGTCCAGCTGTTCTCCTCCGTCAACGGTATCGCCAAGTACATTAAACAAACGTCCCAGAGTACAGTCACCTACCGGAACCTTGATTCCGCTTCCGGTTGCAATGACTTCTCTGTCTCTCTGAAGTCCCTCACTGGCACTCAACATGATACAACGTACCACATCGTTTCCCAGATGCTGGGATACTTCCATCACACATCTCTTACCGTTGTTCTCTACTTCAAGAGCATCTTTGATATCCGGCAGATCTCCATTTTCAAAAACAACATCTACAACAGGTCCCATGACCTGTACGATCTTACCTTTACTCATTATCGTCCCTTCCTTTTCTGGGCTTTCGCACCACTGCAAACCTCTGTGATTTCCTGCGTGATTGCTGCCTGACGTGCACGGTTGTACTGGATCGACAGATCCTGTAACATTTTCTTTGCACTGTCTGTAGATGACTGCATGGCGGTCATTCTGGCATTATTCTCACTGGCATATGCCTCAACCAGGCATCCATAGATCACACCGGTCAGATAATTCGGAATCATGATATCCAGCACACCCTCTGCAGACGGAAACATCTCGATTTCCTCCTGATGGATCTCTGCGGGAATCTGAAGCGGCGAAAAGCTGGTCTTTTTTAAAGGAAGAAGCTGCATATTTACTGCTTCCATCACAACTGCATTCTGCATCTGTGTGTAAATAATATGCACCTCATCCACTTCTCTGTCCAGAAAGCTTCTTATAACTTCCTCACTGATCATTCTTGCCCTGTGCATGGTCGGCTTCTGTACGGTATAGCGGAAGCTTCCATCCATATCCACATTTTTCTTGCTGAAATACTGTCTGCCTACAACACCAAGCACATAAAGCTTGTGATGACCGGGAGTGTTTGCCATAAACTCTTCTGTCATTTTGGTGATGTTGTGATTATAAGCACCAGCCATTCCTTTATCACCGGTAACCACAATCGTTGCAATCTTTCGTTCCTCCGTAGGAACCAGATGACGGCTACTGAAAAACGGATGCTGCGTATCCGGAATATGTCGGAGAATACGTGCGATCGCACTCTGCATATTGTAGAAATAAGGCTCCGTATCAGACAATATCTTTTTGGCTTTTTTCATTTTGGAAGAGGAAATCATATACATGGCATTGGTAATTTTCATTGTGTCCTGAACACTGTTGATCCTGCTTTTTATTTCTCTTGCATTTGCCATAAGTTCCTCCTGTCGTTCACTGTATATATCGGAAACAGTGGCGGCATTCTATACACATAAATTAGTTGGTAGCTGCACGGTCTTTAAACTCATCGGCAACCTGAAGGATCTTCTCTCCAAGTTCATCGCTGAGTAGTCCGGTTTCATCAATTTCTTTACCGATTTCCGGATAAACATTATCAAAATATGCAAGCAGATCTTTCTGATACTGTTTTACATCCTTTTTATCCACATGAACCAGTTTTTTGTGAGTAGCTGTCCACAATGTGATAACCTGCTCGTGAAGTTTCAGTGGATTACACAGTGGCTGTTTCAGAAGTTCCATCAGACAGCCGCCATATGCAAGCTGTGCTTTAGTCGCATCATCCAGATCTGAACTGAACTGGGTAAATACTTCCATCTCACGATACTGAGCCAGATCGATACGAACGCTTCCTGAAGCTTTCTTCATGGCTTTTGTCTGCGCTGCACCACCAACTCGCGATACAGAAAGACCAACATTAACGGCCGGTCTCATTCCTGAGAAGAACAGGTCACTCTCAAGGAAAATCTGACCATCTGTAATAGAAATTACGTTGGTCGGAATATATGCAGAAACATCACCTGCCTGTGTCTCGATAATCGGAAGTGCGGTAATAGAACCTCCTCCAAGTTTATCGCTCAGGCGGCTGGATCTCTCCAGAAGTCTGGAATGCAGGTAAAATACGTCTCCAGGATATGCCTCACGTCCCGGGGAACGTTCAAGTAACAGTGACAAAGCTCTGTATGCAACTGCATGTTTGGAAAGATCATCATAAACAATCAGTACGTCTTTGCCCTGATACATAAAGAACTCAGCAAGTGCAGTTCCTGCATAAGGAGCAATGTACTGAAGCGGTGCACAGTCACTGGCTGTTGAAGAAAATACAGTTGTATATTCCATCGCGCCGTATTTTTCAAGGTTGGATACAACCTTCGCTACGGTGGATGCTTTCTGTCCGATTGCTACATAAATACAGATTACATCCTTACCTTTCTGGTTCAGGATGGTATCAATTGCGAGTGATGTTTTACCGGTCTGTCTGTCACCGATGATCAGTTCTCGCTGTCCACGACCGATCGGGAACATGGAATCCAATGAAAGGATACCTGTCTCCAGCGGTACTGTGACGGATTTACGATCAATGATTCCAGGTGCCGGATTTTCTACCGGACGATATCCTTCTTCTTTGATTTCACCTTTTCCGTCGATTGGAGCACCAAGGGCATTGACAATTCTGCCTACATAACCGTTGCCGACAGGAATACCTGCCTGTTTGCCGGTACGGGTTACCTTTGTACCTTCTTTGATTCCTGTATCTTTACCAAACAGAATGCATCCCATGCTGTTGGTACGGATATCCTGAACCATTCCCTTGAGTCCGTTTTCAAATACTACAACCTCACCATACATGGCATGGTCAATTCCGTATACGGTAGCAATTCCGTCACCTACGGAGATAACCGTTCCCACTTCCTGATTCTGGCTGATCTCATCATAATTTTCTATTTCTTCCTTCAGAATAGAAATAATCTCTTCTGGGTTAATTGCACTCAACGATTTCACCTCCGGGTCAGTTTCTGCTGCAGCATACGATAACGTCCTCGCATGCTCCAGTCAAATTCACGTCCGTCTGCCTGAAGGATAAATCCTCCGATCAGACTTTTGTCTTCTATCATTTCTATTTCGGCGCTCTCTGCCTGAAATTCCCGGCACAAAAATGCTTTGATGCCTTCGAGCTGCTGAGCTTTCGGCGGCGTCACATATCGAATCACTGCATGAAGGATACGTTTCTGTCTCCGGCATATTTCCTCATAATCTTCAAAAATTTCTTCAAGAAGACTTATATTTCTGTGTTTGCAGGCAACCTTTATGAAATTTTTCATTTCATCAGGAATTACCCGGTCAATCACTCTGCTCTTTGCCTCAAAAGGCACCAGTGGATTCGCGAGACTTGCTTTAAGTCCCGGAACCTCACGGAATATTTCTTTTGTTGTCTGTACAGCTTCTGCGGGAACAGAAAGCTCGTACAATGTCTTTGCATAATTAACGGCGGTCACTGTCATCCGGATCACCTGCTTCTTCTATAAATTGATCATATAAGGATAAATCCTGATCTGCTCCACTGTTCTTACCAATGATCTTGGCTGCTGCCTCCATGGCAAGGGATGCTACATCGCCTTTCATCTGACGCATTGCATTCTCACGCTCCATGCGGATATCTTCCTGTGCCTTTGCAAGCATCGCATCCACTCTGGCTTCTGTCTCTTTGACAGTGTTTTCTGCCTGTGCCTTCGCTTCTTTCTTTGCCTGCTCCATGATCTGGTAGGATTCTTCTTTTGCGGATCTCAAAGCTCCCTCATACTGTTCCTGAAGTTCCTTTGCATTATCCTGTCGTTCCTTAGCTTCTGCAAACTGCTGGTCGATCATAGCTTTTCTCTGGTCCATCACATTTATGATCGGTCCGAATAAAAACTTCTTCATCAAAAGATACAGAACCAACAGGTTGATGATCGTAAAGACAAGGTTGATGTCAATCTTTATCACCGTTGTCCACCTGCCTCTCTCCTGATTAATTCCATATCGTTATTAGCCGAGCATGATGATGATCAGAAGACCGATTACGAAACCGTAAATAGCTGTTGCCTCGGCAAGTGCACATCCTAACAGAAGGTTCTTACTGATTTTGCTTTCTGCTTCTGGCTGTCTTGCGATAGCTTCTACTGCCTTAGAGGTTGCGATACCGATACCAATACCTGCTCCGATACCTGTAAGTACTGCGATAGCTGCTCCGATTGCTACTAATGTTGACATAATTTTTTCCTCCTGAATTGACAAAATTTAAATTTCAAATAAATATTGAATCCTGCTTAAACATCTGTTTACTCGATTGCTTCCTTGATAAACAGTGATGTTAAGAACACAAATACGTACGCCTGAATGAATCCGTCAAAGAAATCAAAATACAGGCTGAATGGTAATGGAAGAATTGCCGGACATATAAACTCCAACAGTTTCATAACTACAAAACTTCCAAGAACGTTACCAAATAATCGCATACATAATGATGTCGGCCTGATTGCCAGTTCCAGTATATTGATTGGAAGCATGATTGGAACCGGTTCTGCAAAACTATGCAAAAAACCTTTAAGTCCCCGTTTGTGAAAACCTGAGTACTCAATCAGAATTATGCTCATAAGCGAAAGTGCTATGGTCACATTCATATCCTTGGTAGGTGGTGTAAAACCAAACACACCCGCAATATTGGCTATTCCGATATAAATTACGGTAGACATCAGATAAGGGATATATCTCTTCCCCTCTTCTCCCAGAATTCCCATAAAGAAATCCTGAAGAAAACTTACTCCTGATTCCAGAAGAAGCTGTTTCCTGCCCGGATTCTCAACCTTGAGATTACGAACCAGTACCAGAGAAAGTATAAGTAAAACCGCCATGATCACCCATGTAACAACTACACTCTCTGCGATCGGCACTCCGCCAAACACCGGTATCGTAAAGGCAGTCTTGCTTTCCAGCTCTTCTGCCAGTGTGGCTGATAAATTTCCCGTCTTTCTCCCTCCTTTTCTCTCGACCGCTCAAACATATTTAAAATTGGTATGACCGGTCTGCCATTTGATGCCACTATTTTACGCTTTTTGTCAAAAAAAAGTCAATATTCATTCTCCCTATTTTGTCCAAAAAGGAATGTCGAAATTTATACATTTTTCACAATTATATTTAATATAATTTCATATTATAATTGATACTTCTCCGTAGGATAAAATGGATACGGTGCCGTCTTCTTCCTGTACTTTCAGACGTCCATCCGGGCAGATTTCCAGTGCCTTTGCCCGACGGATACTGTTTCCGTCTGAAATACATATTTCCCTTCCCGGCACCATATTATGCTGTATATATTCGTCCGGAAGCTTTAATTCCTTCGTTTCTTCCAGAAGAGTATTTACAATCTCCGCTGCCAGACGGCTGCGGTCAAGACCTGCTGCTGCCTCACGACTTTCATAAATGCCTCCGGCAATTCCCTGCAGTGCATCAGGATATCCATCAGACGCTTCAAATAGATTCAGTCCGATTCCAACCACTGCAAATTCAATATTACCGCTCTCAAAGTCGGTAACTGCCTCTGTAAGGATGCCGCATACCTTCCTGCCGTTATGATAAAGGTCATTCACCCATTTGATATCCAGAGAAATTCCTGTCACCTTCTTTACTGCCTTATAGACCGCCACAGCTGCCTCAGCAGTGAGAAGCAGACTTTCCTGAATACTTCCCTTCGGTTCAAGGATCACACTGAGATAGATGCCCGCATCCTGTGGCGAATAGAAACTCCTGCCTCTCCTGCCGCGTCCGGCACTCTGGCTTCCCGCCAGAACGAAGCTTCCATGCCCTGCTTCTCCATTCACCGCAGCTGCTTTTGCTGCACGATTCGTAGAATCAACTTCCTGATATACCCCGATATAAACCTCCGGAGATAATAAAAAAGGCCGTATTGCCTCAACGGAAAGCCGATCATTCGCTTTCGCCAGCATATAGCCTTTATTCTGTCCTGCTTCTATCTTGTATCCTTCTTCCCGCAGGGACTTCACAGCCTTCCAGATTGCTGCTCTGGTACAGTGAAGTTCCTCGGCAAGCTTCTCTCCTGAAAGTGTCTCACCCTTCTGTTTCTCCAGAATCTCCAATAGTCTTGATTTAACTGTCATATATTATTCTCTCCATAATTTCTAAGAGTCTTTTTCAAAAAGGATATGTAATCCCTGCGGATATTCTCCGGTGATACGATCACCGCTCCTGTCCCCAGACCGGCAAGCCATCCGTAAAACTGCGGGCTGATGCTGATGCGCGCCTGCATGGTAAAATGCTCCTGATCTTTCGGAATTAACATGACTTCCTGTCCGAACCGATCCAATACCACTCCTACAAAATGATTCTCAAACTCCATCTTGACGATCTGCTCTTTCCCGCCAAACATGCCGAATGTACCGGAAATATATTTCTGAAAATCAAAGTTTCGGAAAATATCCTCTCCATTTCGTTTCTGTGATTCGATACTTACATGCATGATCTTATCAACACGATAATGCTTCACGATACCATTTCGTTCGTCGAGTCCGATCAGATAATAATTTTCGTTGTTCCAGATCATCTTCCACGGGCTTACCCGGTAACGTGCTCCATCCCGCTTTGGCTTCAGTTCTCTGGAAAAATCCCACTCATAATAGTTGAAACAGATCTGCCGGTTATCCGCCATAGCATCACATATCCTCTGAATGCTGTCGTATATCTCGTGGTTGACTGCCTTATTCCCTGAAAGCACTGAAGCCTGGCTCTGCAATCTCTTTGCTTCACTTATACTTGTCAGGTGTTCCAGCTTGCGTACCAGCTCCCGGGACTGCCGCTCTGTAATAAAACGTGACGACTGTACCGCATCCATAAGAATCTTAAGCTCCGGAAACGAAAACTCCCTGTCTGCCAGATAATAACCGGACGGTTTTTCCCTGCGGTTCTCAATTTTCATGCCAAATATACGCAGTGTCTCTATATCATCATAGACAGTCTTACGCTCCACACTGATTCCATATCCGTCAAGATACTGAATAAGATCCGGAACAGACATCGGATGTCCGCAGTCTGTCTTCTCCATAAATACCTGCATCAGATATAAAATTTTCAGTTTCTGATTAAATGATTTCGGCATGAATTACTCCTTATTTGTCAGTCAAAGCAGCTACCACTCCCGAGTATAATACCATAAAACCAAGAGCCAGAGCAATCCTGTCCGCAGAATGAAAATCGACTTTCAAAAGCATCGCTCCCATGATCATAATCTCGATCGTAACAAAGGCTCCGAGAATCATCGCCATCACACTGGATAATTTCCGGCGGTTTCTTCTTCCGTGGTTTCTCTCATGTCCATAAGATCTTCTTCCTGCATCAGCTGTATTGACCATCTTTACTTCCTCCTGTATCGAACATATTTTCCGAACACTCGTTTCTTATATAAGAAGTATCTCACATATTATGTCCAATAAAACGGGATAAAGTAAATAAAAACAAATATATGTTCGTTTTTATGCAGAAAGAACGATTTTTTCTATTTTCCAGCTTCCATTATCTGCCTGCAGCACTGCCATGGTCGGTTCCTGCCCGAACCGGCTTCTTCCGCAGCTTCCTGGATTCAGCCAGAGCCGGCCGTCGATCATTTTTTCAAAATACGTATGTGTATGTCCAAATATGACGATCTGCGTACCACCGAGGTCCCATGCCACATCTTTTTTATTATGCGTCATAAAAAAAGAAATGTTTTCTATCTTAAACCGAAGCGTGGTGCCCATTCCCCGCGCCCAGTCTCCGTCATTGTTTCCCCGAACCGCATAAAGATTTCCCAAAGGCCGGAGCTGATCCAGAATCTCCGGGCGGTCCACATCTCCGGCATGCAGAATGCAGTCACAGGTTTTCAGTATTTCGAGAACTTCCGGTCTCAGAAGCCCATGTGTATCTGAAATGATTCCAATCTTTTTCGCCATGATTTTCCTTTCCATCCACCGAATAATCGTTCTCTGCCATTTTTAATAGCCTTCAATCCTTCTTTCCCGGCGAAGTGCGTATCTCTTTTCCGCACCCTGCCACTCGGCTTTTTCTGCCTCAGTCTCCACGACCAGCCCCGGAACTTCTACTTTGTTGTCATTTTCATCAAGAGCAACCATTACTTCATATGCACGGTTGATCATTTTACGCATTCCCTGCGAATCTTCCACGTACGTGTCAATCCGGACTTCCATCGATGTCCTGCCGACATAAGTTATCTTTCCGATCAGGACAACAGTATTTCCCAGATATGCGCCCGCTTTGAAATTCAGGTTATCCACACACGCGGTCGTCACAATCGTACCTGCATGGCGATGCGCCACGATTCCTGCCATTTCATCGATCCACTGCATCAGTACGCCGCCAAACAGACGTCCGTAACTGTTGATGTGCTTGTTCATAATAAGATATGTGTTTTCCGTACGGGAATCTTCCACCCGCTTCATTTTGCGCATTTTCTTTTCTCCTCCTTATAAGATTCCCTGTTCTCTGAAGCGTGCGGCTGCTTTTTTATATTGTGGCATATCTACTTTATATTCTTCTCCCATGCGCACCACTTCATACACCAGTCCGTCCATCTCTGAACACTTTTCTTCCATGACATCTCTCTGCATGGATGTCGTTGCTTCCGGGGAAAATGCCGCCAGTATCTTAAGATTTCTCTCAACCAGATCTTCTGCGAACTCTATTCCCATTGCGTGAGAAAGTGCAACAATCTCACGTATAAGTGACTTAAACATTTCTCTCTGCTCGCCTTCCCGCTGAAAATCAGCAGCAACGGCATTGCAATAAAGACCCGCCGCCCCGATCGGTGATACATAAGAAAATTTCACCATGGCATCTCTGCGTATATTTTCGGACAGGATCACTTCCAGATCATCGGTTACCATATCTTTCGCCACTTCGCGCATTTTTTCTGTTTCTTCTTCCGGTTTTCTTGCTCCGAACACTACTCTTAAGATTTTTCCGTGCTGGAGGATCACACCCGGTTCCAGAATATTGGCAGAAACATAGATACATCCGTCTGTTACGGTAAGCTCCGGGAGTTTTTTCTGCAGACGACCGCCCGTTCCGTATATATTCAGGATCGGAATTACAACCGTTTCTTTTCCCGCGATTTTCTTTATGGTCGGGACCGTTTCATCCATGGAATATCCTTTGATGCAGACCAGAATCACATCCGGTATTTCTTTATATTCTTCCGCGGTACATGCTTTTACCGGAAGCGTTTCCCTGCTTTCATCCCACAGTTTCTGTATCGTCAGTCCGTTTTTTCTTATTGCCTCCAGATGTTTTCCCCTGGCGATCAGTGTCACATCTTTTCCTGCTTTTTGCAGAAAGAATCCAAGGCATCCCCCTGTTCCCCCGGCTCCTATGATTGCATATTTCATCTGATACATTCTCCTTTGTTTTCATATTACATAAAAACTCGGCTCCCCGATCATGGAGAGCCGAAAAATACAGCCACAGGCTGTCCTGCATCTCTGCAATCCTGCCGGAGGCTATATCAGATGGGGAATTGACTCCCACCACTGATACTGATTTGTTGCTCGCCACCTACAGAGATGGGAGTCATTTCACATCTTATATATTCTTTGCACAGATATCCGCAAGGCAGCATCTGTCGCAGTAAGGTTTTGTCCTTGCTGTACACACTTCACGTCCGTGATAAACCAGACGATGGCAGAAATCACTGCCCTCCTCCGGCGGTATGATCTTCCAGAGAGCCATCTCAACCTTTTTTGGTTCTTTGATTCCGTCAACCAGACCGATACGGTTACACAGACGGATACAATGTGTATCCGTCACAATCGCCGGTTTCCCGAAAACATCACCCATGATCAGATTTGCACTCTTGCGTCCGACTCCCGGAAGCTTCAGAAGTTCCTCAAAAGTCGTCGGTACATTGTCTGCATACTGTTCGTGCAGGATACGCATACAGGCACTGATATCCCGCGCCTTGCTTTTGCCGAGTCCGCACGGGCGCACGATTGCCTCGATCTCCTCCGGCTCTGCTGCGGCAAGTGACGCAACATCCGGGTATTTTGCATACAGATCTTCTACAACAACATTTACCCTTGCATCGGTACACTGCGCTGCCAGACGGACACTGACGAGCAGTTTCCATGCCTGATCATAATCCAGTGTACAGCCTGCATCCGGATATTCTTTTTTCAGTCGGTCGATCACTTCCAGTGCCAGCTTCTCTTTTGTCATTCTTTTTGCTTCCTCGATATCGTAATTAAATAGTTCCGAAAATACGGTCACCTGCATCGCCAAGTCCCGGGCAAATGTAAGCATGGTCGTTCAGTTCACGGTCCAGATGTCCTACATAGATCTGCACATCCGGATGTTCTTTGTGAAGACGCTCAAGGCCCTGCGGTGCAGCGATAACAAACATGCATTTGATGTTCTTTCCGCCATGCTCTTTGATCATTCTGACAGCGTCAACAGCAGATCCGCCTGTAGCAAGCATCGGGTCTGTCACAACGATCAGACGCTGTTCGATCGGATCCGGAAGTTTGCAGTAATATTCGTGTGGCTCATGTGTCTCCGGATCTCTATAAAGACCAATATGTCCGATCTTTGCGGACGGAACAAGTGTAGTGATTCCATTTACCATACCAAGACCTGCACGAAGTACCGGAACAACTGCCAGTTTCTTACCGGAAATCATCGGTGTCATACATGTCTCGATCGGAGTCTCAACCTCAACCTCCTCGAGCGGAAGATCTCTCAGTGCCTCATATCCCATAAGTACTGCGATTTCTTCGATCAGTTTACGGAACTCGTTTGTTCCTGTATTTTTGTTACGAAGCATAGAAATTTTGTGCTGGATCAGCGGATGATCCATAATAAATACGTTCTCCATGTTTTCCTCCATCTGTGACTTTATCGTACTCTGTAACTTATAACTATGGTGATTATACCTTATTTCTTTTCCATTGACAACTCCCGCCGAAATGATACACTGAAATATAAAGCTACAGTTGTTACTGTTCACAGTAACTTACAGTTTACATATCATATGTATCTGACATCATTATAACTATTCCCCGCATTTGAAAGGAGCATCCAAAATGACTTCATATGAAGAGGAATTTCTTTCCACCGGACAGGAAGCGCGCCGTCTGTCGATCGCTCTTTTGCGATTTATTCAAATCGACGACCCTGAATGGAAAAATAAATATCAGAAATACCTGTCTTTGCGGTTTCGTCCTGCACTTTCCACTCTGATCCGCGAGGGAGATCTGACTCGGATACGAGCACTGTGCAGCTTTGCTCCTGTCACGGAATCCGCCCTCAATTCTTTTATTGATGTGGCTGTTCAGAATCAGCAGGAAGAAATCCTCTCTTTTCTTATGAAGCTGAAAAAAGACCGCTTTGGTTTTCATGACCGTGAATTTACTCTTTAAACTGTTCTCAGGGGGTTTTTTATGAATCGCACAGTATCCGCAGAATCCTGTCCTCTCTGCCTGAAAATCTGGAATCTGACACGGGAACAGCTTTCTGTAAAATATCCTTTTTTTCGAAAATTAATATGGGATTTTTCTTTTCAGGAATCCTCTGACACACATACTGCCGGAACAGACGGGCACATCATCTATTTTGCCCCGAAATTTCTGATCCGGACTTTTCGGAACGATCCGGACGCACTGGAAACATTGCTTCTTCATCTGCTGTATCACTGCCTGTTTCTTCATCTTGTGATGGAATCAGCGCCTGACCACCTTCTGTGGAATCGGGCCTGTGATCTTTCCGTAGAACGCCTGATCACAGGGAGCCGAGATGTCTCGTCCCCGTCAGTCATCTACTATGAGCTACAGACTGCCTCAGAAGAAACTGCCATCCCGGTTGTCGATGATCACCAGTTCTGGAAACTTGCCGACCGCAAAAAACTTCTCGAACAGATGAAACAGATCTGGAATTCTGACTCAGGTGCCGCCGGTCTCGGCCTTTACGGTAATTCCTGTCGCGGAACAGCCCCCGGCAATCTCACAGAAGAACTTGCCCTGCATCACAAACACCGCTATGATTTTCGCCGTTTTCTCAGACGTTTCGCCATTCAGCGTGAAGAACTGCACACCGACACTTCCAGCTTCGATTATATTCCCTATGTCTATGGGCTGGATCATTACGGAAACATGCCTCTGATCGAACATCTGGAATATCAGGAAATGAACCGTATGGAAGAGCTTGTGATTGCGATTGATACCTCCGGTTCCTGCACGACTGAAACAGTACGCCGCTTCATGGAAGAAACTTATGGAATCCTCAGTGACCATGAAAATTTTTTCCGCAAAATGAATCTCTACATCATCCAGTGTGACAGTTTTATTCAGGACTGTGCACATATCACCTGCGAAAAGGACTGGAAACGATATCTTAGTAATCTATTGATTCACGGACGTGGTGGCACAGATTTCCGTCCTGTCTTTGATCATGTGGAAACACTCCGCGCTCAGGGAAAAATCCATAACTTAAAAGGTCTTCTGTACTTTACCGACGGTGACGGGATTTACCCGCAAAGACCAACCACTTATCAGACCGCGTTTATTTTTTATCACGAAAAGGACCTGCATCAGCAGGTTCCCGCATGGGCCACAAAACTCTATCTGGACGATGAAAATTTCAGGCAGTAACCTCCTGCCCTTCCCATACAGACCTTCCAGAGAAAGGACACATAACCTTATGAATATCAAAGATGCCAAAAATGAATTACTTCACACGATACAGGTTTACACCAGAAAGGATGCACATGGGCGTTATCTTATGCCGGCTGTGCGCCAGCGTCCGCTGCTGCTTATCGGACCTCCGGGTATCGGCAAAACTGCAATTATGGAACAGGTCGCAAAGGAATGCGAGATCGGTCTCGTTTCCTACACTATCACACACCATACGCGCCAGAGTGCAGTCGGACTTCCTGTAATTGTAAAAAAGAATTTTCAGGGAAAAGAATACTCCATAACAGAATATACAATGAGTGAGATCATTGCCTCTGTTTATGAAAAAATGGAACAGACTTCCTGCAAAGAGGGAATTCTCTTTATTGATGAAATCAACTGTGTCTCCGAAACTCTTGTACCGACTATGCTGCAGTTCCTCCAAAATAAAACCTTCGGCACACACCCTGTACCGGAAGGCTGGATCATTGCTGCTGCCGGCAACCCGGTCGAATACAACCGCTCCGCGCGGGAATTTGATATTGTCACCCTTGACAGAGTAAAGCGAATAGATATCGAGCCGGATCTTGATATCTGGAAAGAGTATGCCTATGCAAAAGGTCTGCATGCTTCCGTCATCTCTTATCTGAACCTGAAAAAAGGACATTTTTATCATATCGAAAATACGGCTGCCGGAGTTTCTTTCGTGACCGCCCGCGGCTGGGAAGACCTTTCTTCTATTTTATTCGGATATGAAGAACTGGGATTGACTCCTGATGAAAAACTGATCCGACAGTATATTCAGGATGACGATATTGCCAGAGATTTTGCCGCTTATTATCAGCTGTATGCAAAATACCGCAAAGATTACCCGATCACGGAACTGCTTGCAGGAAACTTAAGCGAAAAAGAGTTTCAGTCAGTATGTGGCATGGCATCCTCTGCACCATCCGACGAACAGCTCAGTGTATCCGGACTTCTTCTTGACGGTTGGAACCGGTATTTCCTCCAGTTTGCAGAGGAAGATCATTTCGTAATACATCTTCAGGAAACGCTTTCTCAGGCGAAAACTGCCCTGCTTGCCGGATCCTCTCTGGCTGATTTCGCAGAACAGTATCGAAACGCATTAAAGATCCGCCAGCAGAATCAGCTTCTTGACAGCCGCGAAACAGATGAATCCGAAAAAACTGCTCGTATCCTCGAGAAATGCCTGACTGAAGCAAGAAAAAAACGACTCAACGCCCCGGAGGAAATCATCGATGTCCTCCGTGAAGCATTGAGCCGTTCTGCCACGATCCGCAAAGATCTCGCACAAAAGACTTCCCACGCACTGGAACAGGGTTTTGCATTTGCAAAAGCTGCTTTCCATGACGGACCGGAACTTCTCTTTCTGATCTCCGATCTCAGCCATAACATCTGTGCCATGTCTTTTATCCGTACTTTCGGATGTGAAGAATATTTTATTTTCAGTGAAAAACTGCAGTTTCAAAGGGAACGGGCGGAACTGCTGCAACAAATTGATTCAGCCGTGTTTAATTCCCCCGGCTGAGTCTGCCCTGCATATTTCTGCGGTAGCTTCCATTCTGCTGTTCCAGAATTTCGCGAAACTCCGTTGCATACATACCAAACGACATTGCCATACATACCGCACATGCACCAATCAGCACATTTAAAGTAGAATACGGAAGTCTCGGTCCCACCATCAGAATCATTACAACCACATAGGTCATTACTGTATTCAGCTTGCCGTGCCACTGCGCCTCAATGGTCGTTCTAGTCTCCATAATAATCTTCCAGCCGACAACCGTCATGTAACATTCTTTGACCACAAACAAGAGTAGTACAAGTTCTGCCAGCGGGTAACGCGGGATCAGATAGGCCAGCATCACTCCCTGCATAGCCTTATCGGCAACCGGATCAAGTATCCGTCCGAATCTGCTGACACTGTTAAATGAGCGTGCAATCCTGCCATCCAGAATGTCGGTAGCCGCTGCCGCAATCACAAATACAACGAGCAATGCACGATACTGTACAATACCATATCTCTCAAATGTTCCGAAAAACAATATTGCCAGCACCAGGCGCATTGCACTGAGCAGATTCGGTACGGTCAGAATTTCTTTCTTTGTAAATACTTCTGACAGTCGTTCCTGTCTTACAGGAATTATCTTATAGAATAACTGGTAGCAGAGAATATTCAAAATCAGTGCAGTCATTACATCGGCAACACTGTGCTGTTTCAAAAACATAGTCGACAATACTATTGACACGCCAAGAACAATCTGTGCCGCAGTAAAAATCCGATTCTTCCGGCATCGCTCATTCTGATAGAGCGCAACACAGCTTGCCGTCGCATTGAACACATGCATACTCGGGAAAATATTTGTCGGTGTATCAATCTTATACAGGAAACGAACAACATTCAGGAATACACTGTCACCTGCATTGGTAAGATCCGGTCTCAGATGCTGTCCATTCGGATAAACAAAGGAAATCAGTAAAAACAGCGTCATACCTACACCTAAAGTTCCGAGATACTGATAATATTCTTTTTTGCTCGGGCATAAGACTGCGAAATAAATCACCGTCCCGATCAGGAAAAAATACCACATCACATATGGAATAATAAAGTACTCACAAAATGGGATTCTGTCATCTGCAAGAGAATGAATGATATGTATTTTTACATTGCTCTGCTCCATCAGCATAAACGCGAGCATATAAAAAATCCCATATGCCGGTATGATCCATAAATGCTTTGATTTCTTCAGATAATTCAAAATATCACCTTTCCATCCTTTCGGCCTCAGCCAGATTCTGTCATCTTCAGGATTTCTGATTTTTCTGTAGCTTATAATATACCCTATCGTATCAAATAATCAATGCACAAAATGCCGAAAATGGACAGTTTTACAAAAATTTCATAGTTGCTTTATAAACATCTTACTTCTACCTGCAATATCAGAAAAGGAAGCGCTTTATGCTACGCTTCCTCTTCTTCTCTGTTGATCATTCTTACAGATCTGCTGAAACTCTCTTAATTTTTCTTTTGCCTGTGGGCTTAAATCCTGCGGTACCTGAATTCTGATCGTCACATACTGGTCACCATGTACGGACGGATTCTTCATGGAAACAATTCCCTTACCTCTCAGGCGGATCTTCCTGCCAGTCTGTGCGCCCTCCGGAATCTTACAGATTACATCTCCGTAAAGCGTAGAGACTTTTGCCTCACCACCAAATACGGCTGTTGTAAACGGGATCTCCATGGTTGTGTAGACATCCATTCCTTTTCGTTCAAAACCTGCTTTGGATGCTACATGCACCTGCAGAAGAAGGTCTCCTGCCGGACCACCGCCAAATCCCGGATTGCCTTTGCCTTTCAGTCGGATACTTTTACCATCTTCAATACCTGCCGGAATATGCACTTTTAGTGTCTGGACAGCTCCGCTGCCGGACGGATCAGATAATCGCAGCATCTTATCACAGCCAAATGCGGCATCCTCAAAACTGATATTTACCTCTGAATGAAGGTCACTGCCTTTTGCCTGCGTACTTCTTCCTCCAAAGCCGCCAAAATCACCCTGACTGTGGAAACCCTGCCTGCCAAACCCACTGTTCTGACTTCCGAATCCACTGCCTTTCTGTCCGTGGAACATATTTCCGAAGATATCTCCGAAAATGTCTCCCATATTACCATTTTCAAAATGATACTCATGATAGCCGCCATTGCCGCCCTGACCAAAGTCAAAACCTCCAAAACCGCCATGAAAACCATTACCGGCTGCGTCCTGACCACTGGCACTATATGGATTGCCGCCTTCTTCAAATGCCGCAAATCCATACTGATCATATAATTTCTTCTTTTCTGTATCGCTTAATATATTATATGCTTCTGTAACTTCTTTAAACTTCTGCTCTGCCTGCTTGTCACCGGGATTCATATCCGGATGATATTTCTTTGCAAGCTTTCTGTATGCTTTTTTTATTTCCTTGGCATCGGCATTTCTCCCAATCCCAAGAACTTCATAATAATCTCTCTTAGCCATAATGCCACCTCCGGTTTACTTGCTAAAAAAGAGATGCAGTTTCTTCTCACCGCATCCCTTTCCATCTCCTCTTGTTCTATTTGTAATATAACACTTGTTTTATACTATGTCAAGTACCCGGAGAATATTTCTGAAGATTACACTCAGAAATAATCCGATATGTATGGTGTCTGCTGTTCGATCGCATCTTCCAGCATATCAATCGTCCATTCCGCAGCCTGAATGCGTCCAATCTTTGCCAGATATTCCGGACGTTTGTAGCCCATCAGCATCGTTGTCATAGTCTGAATATCAATCCTGTCCTCGCATCTTTCCATGATTCGCATCACCTGTCCGTGTCCTTCACGTGAGATCGTCATATAGAAATATCCCTGATTGCATTCCATGATCGGATCAATCAGTTTGAATTTCCACTCACGGTCAAGTACGCTCGGTTTGAACGGATATTTTTCTATAAAGGATATGAAATCTACGATCCTTCCCATATAATATGGTGATATCACTTCTTTTATTCCGGCATCTTCGAGAAGAAATGCCAGTGGCTCATCCGTATAGGTATCTCCCTCGACCTGATTGATCATGGAAAAATGTGCCGCAACAAAGTTCCACAAACCGGTACGGGCATCTTCGTTGATGAAAATCATATCTTTGATGTGGAATACCTCATTCGCGATCCAGTAGATCACATAACCATCCGGTTCGTTTTTCTCATTATAATAGATCGCAGCCATAATATCATCAGAATCCCAAAGCCAGTATTCATTCCATGCCAGATCATCACGAAGGATTGCTCCATGTGTACGCATGGCATAACGTTCGTAGGTTTCTTTCAGTTCATCGCTCTCTGTCTTTACACGGCGCACATCACCCGGAACCTGACGATTCTTCGGAAGCTGATAATCCCTGATCTCATAAGAGATCTTGTCTGAGATCAGTTCCCAGCCCTTGCGTCTGTAATATGGAATTGAGTATGGATAAAGATAACAGATATCCTGTCCTTTTTCTTTCATGTTTTTCAGAGCCTGCTCCAGAAGCTTATGCATCAGTCCCATGTTGGAGTATTCCGGATAAGTGCCGACTCCGGTCAGACCGCCCATTGCATAGGTCTTGCCAAAGATTCTGACATGCATCGGGTAGACTGCCACCTGCGAAACAAGTGTATCATTGTCAAACCAGCCAATGACATCTGCCTTCTCCATGGTAGGGAACTTCGCACGGATGATCTCGCGCTCCTGCCATCCGATCGAACTTAATTCCTGCTCAGTAACCTGAAAAACATAGCGAAGAAGGGCATTGTACTGTTCCATGTATTCGCTGCCTACGGGTTTCATCTTGAGATTCTTTTTGTTATTCATATTTCCTTTCCTTTGAGCTGTTTCCTATTACCCACAAGTCCCACCCCTCGGCTGAAGGGTGGGACTGTATTTGTACCATATCTTATACTGAAGTGCTCCAACCTCAACTCCACTACGTTCCGTTTCGGTTGAGGGCATCCGCCCTATATGTTGTCATCTGAATCCCTGTTTACGTGCAAGCACGACACAGGTCTTCAAATTCCAACATGCACTTCAGATTTTGAATCAAAACTCTGGTTCAATTAAACCGTATGTGTTTCCTTTACGTTTGTATACTACGTTGACCTGCTCGGTCTCTGCATTGAAGAATACGAAGAAATTGTGTCCCAGAAGTTCCATCTGTACGCATGCATCTTCCGGATACATAGGTTTGATTCCGAACTTCTTGGTACGAATGATCTTTACTTCATCATCTTCTTCATAGTCTTTGTCCAGATATTCTTTCTGGAAGTTTGCAGCAGCCTGCTGTTTGTCTACGATTTTATTTTTGTATTTACGAAGCTGACGCTCGATGACTTCTTCTACCAGATCGATGGATACATACATATCGTTGCTTACCTGCTCAGATCTGATAATGTTACCTTTCATCGGGATCGTTACCTCGATTTTCTGTCTTTCTTTTTCAACACTTAAGGTTACGATAACCTCTGTGTCCGGTGTGAAATACCGTTCCAGTTTGCCGAGTTTGTCCTCAACGGCTGTTTTGAGTCCCGGAGATACTGTGATGTTTTTTCCGCTGATAATAAATTTCATAATCCCATCCCCTTTGCTGTTTATTTTGGATGATATTTAATAAACAACTTATTTTGTTGTTCATGCGTCCATTATAACACACTCTCACGAATTTTAACACAATTTTATGAAATTTTTATATAAATTCTGACTAAAAACAAGTATAAAGATCACAACTCCGACAATGGTCATTCCCACACCGAGACTTCTGTGCGGTGTCTCATACTTCAGGACAACTTCGTGTGTTCCGGATGGGATCTCGATTCCACAAAGACCACTGTTGATATTTGAAACTTTCACCGTTTCTCCATCTACCCGGGCAGTCCATCCCTTCTGATAGAAGAACGGTACGCACAGCATTTCATTTTCCTGTGTATCGTTTTCCACCTGTGCCTGATAAGTGCTGTCACTGTAACTTACATCCGTCACACCGGAATTTTTAAGCACTGTATAACCGGTTGCATCGAGGTCATACGATTTCACTTCAAAATCTTTGATCGTCGCATAATCGATCTGGGTACTCACATCGACGCGGAGCGCTGTGATTCCTGCCGGAACCACATGTTCCCACGTATTATTTTCCTTCGTGATGGAGAAAGTATAAACTTTATCTGCCGAAAATCCCCTGTCGCCTTCTGTCTGATAATAGACTGCCATCTCGGTATCCTCAGATACGTCCATTGTCAGAGAAAGTCCATATAATTTGTTTTCGTCTGCAAAGTCGGATTCCACTCCCGGAAAGATCACATTTGGATCTGCACCAAGGTCACGAACGGTAATGCCGTTGTCATTGTTTTCCATCGTACAGTCGACTGCTTCACTCACCTTCTCCACCAGGGAAGTATCTGTTTCCTCCGGCAGAGATGCATCCTCATAAGAACCACTCTTTTTTGCATCGGTATAATAAAATCCGGAAAGAGAAGTGAGTGTCTTATCAAGTCCTGATAATTTTTCATTTCCATCTGCATTCCATTCTTTGTCATAAAGATATCCAAACGGAAGTGCATAATTATTTTTGAATATGGTTTTGCCCCCGGCTTCTCCCACCGGTGTATATACCTTCTGTGGAGCATTGTACCCTGCGTTTCCAAACAGATACCTGGTTCCAAGCAGAGTACTTCGGATATAATCATCGTTATTAAAATCCACAAAATTAATAGAAATGCTTTCCGGTCCGTACATCTTGTGATAGCTTACCAGTGATGACGGATTTGTACTCATATACGTCGACAATCCATTGTAGCCCTGTGCCATTCCATCATTTTCCGCGGTCGACCTGTAGGACTTTTCGATGCGGTACAAAGAATCATCCTGTGCTTTCAGATAAGCTGCCGCATCTTTCGTACCATCATTATAGTATTCGGTTGCCAGTTGACTTCTGGTCGGTGACTCACGGTGCCAGAGTGATGGATAATTCAGTGCAAAAAGCTCGCATACAAGCACCAGCAAAACAGCAGCCGGGAATATCCTGTACAGTTTTCTGATTCTCGTTCCCCCCACCAGAAGGAGCAGATATACCACAAAAAAGGCACAGACCTCTGCAGCAATTTTATTATTTACTTTGATATTTTTGAAGCTGTATACAAATACCATCATTGCTGCATAGATAATGGTCGCAAGCGCACCGCCGCACAGTACCGTTTTTTTGTTTTTCTCGCGGAAAACATCCTGCAGGAAAAGTCCAATGGCAAGCGCTTCTACAAAACAGATCATAAAGCACCAGCGATGTGAGTTTTTGGTAAATACAAGCACACGGCTGGTAAACGGCATCACAACCAGAAATACCATCAACGCAGTCAGAAAAATCGCCTTTATCCTGGTCGCTTTTTTTACAAGAAAATAGCTGATTGCAAAAACTGTCAGAATGCTGACTGCCAGTACGATGCCCTCATAATAATTGAGATTTCCGGAATAATCTTTATCGATACCAAGCATCTGATTGGAAAAAAATCGGGCAAAAATTGTTCCCAGTGTTTTTCCCTTATATGGATGAAACAAACCTGAAGTACTTCCTCCGCTCACTGCACCTGCACGCGCACTTTCAAGGAATGTATCTGCAATCGGCACAAGAGCGATCCCACCGATCAGTGTACCGAGTATTCCCATTCCCCCAAGACCAATCATTTTTCCTGCTGCAGACTTGATGGAGCGTTTCTGCATTATGCTGTATATAACTACATAAAATACAGCAAAAAAAGCAATCATATAGAGGAAATAATAACTTGCAAACAATAACATTGTCACTGTAAGTACAAGTCCGGCATTTTTCCGCCGTTTTTCTCCGTTAAGATAACACTGAAGGAAATACATAAAAACAGTGAAAAGTGCCATACATGTACAAAATCCGTACTGCTGCCCCCAGAGGATCACATAGCCGGAAAATGTCCACGCAAGTGCAGCTGCCATCGTTCCGATTCCCTCACCCATCAGTTTACGGTAAAACAGATATCCCACAAGAGATATCGTCAGAAGTTTCAGATATGCAGATGCAAGCACTGCCCACGGCAGAAGTCTCTGCGGTGCAAGAAGAAGCAGAAGATTATATGGAATCAGATATGCCGGATAATAAGAAGACACATCCATTCCAAGTCCGGCCTGCAATATATAACCGCTGTCACCTCTTCTGAATAATGAAGAAAACATTTCATACTGTGCATAATTGATCTGCAACGTATCCGCTCCGCAATCAGTAAACACATAAGCGAAACCGCCCAGAATAAATTTACTGTACAGGAGCGCAAAAAGTCCGCTCGTAATCAGAAAAAGCCATACCAGTTCATTTTTCCAAATCGGTTTTTTCTGCGAATCCGTCACTGTGCGTCCTCCTCTTTTTCTGTTTCCTCTTCATCGAAGTTCAGACGTTCTTCCTCAACAACAAGCGGCCGGTCAAGCACCCTTGTATTAATACTCAGAACATATTCTCCAAGGAACCCGATAAAGAACAGCTGCAGTGCTCCGAGGAAAAATACACCGATCAGCAAAGGTGCAATACCTGCTGAAAAGCGGTGCCAGAACATCAGTTTCATGATCAGATAAACAATCGCCGCCAACATACTTAATCCACCGATGATAAATCCTGCAAAAGTTGCAAGTCTCATCACTACTTTAGAATAGGAAGTAATTCCTATCATCGCATAATCATACAGGCTGTAGAAGTTATTTTTGCTCTTTCCTGCACGGCGCTTCGGCTGCGTATATTCAATTGCGGTATAGTCAAATCCCAGTTCCGCGATAATGCCGCGAAGATACGGAAGCGGGTCATGCAGATCACGCACAACATCTACAAATTTTTTGTCATACAGGCCAAAACCGGTAAACTGATTGATATGGTCAATATCTGTGATTTTGTTGATCATCCGGTAATAGCAGGAACGAATCCAGTACATGGTCTTACGTTCCTGACTTGCACTCTTAACTCCGATGACAATCTTTCTTCCCTTTTCCCATTCACGGACAAATTTCGGAATCATATCAACCGGATCCTGAAAATCTGCAGTCAGACGTACCACGCAGTCTCCATATGCCTGTTTCATTCCATATACCGGTGAACGTGCCTGTCCAAAATTCTTCGCATTAAAGATTGCCTTGATTTTTTTGTTATTTGCACACAGTCCTCGAAGCAGTGCCTGTGTGTTGTCTTTGGAGTGATTGTCGATAAACAGGATTTCGTAATCATATTCACTTAAATCCCTCTCCATCACTTCTATTACCGCTTTTGAGAGGGGCACTACATTTGCCTCTTCATTGTAAGTCGGTATTACAATTGAAATTTTCTTCCTCATGTTCATTCTCCTGTATTCTGATTTCTTCCGCTGTCAGTATTTCTTTGGAAGCGGAATATACATGTTTTCTTCCAGTTCTTTTTGATCCAGAAACGGATACATATCTTCCAGCGGAGCAGATACCATTGATCCATCTTCGAGCTTTTTCGCAGAAGTCTTTGGCTCCGTCTTCTGATATTTCGTTACATAGACCTCACATACTGCCGCTCCATCCATCTCCAGCACTTCCCGTATCACGTCCGGAAGTTCCTCCGCATGGTGGATTGCTCTGTAAGTAAAGCCATATGCCGGTGCCAGTTTTTCAAGATCCGGAAAACTTAGGTCCCGGCTCTCCTCGCCCACACCTACAAGCGGCGGTGCAAAATAGCTCTGCTGAGTCTGGCGGATAGAATGATATCCCTGATTGTTGATCACAAACAGTTTCACTGGAAGCCGATTCTGACGGATAGTCTGTAATTCCTGAATATTCATCTGAAGACTTCCTTCACCTGTGACACATACCACCGATTCTCCCGGATGTGCCACGCAGATACCCGTCACTGCCGGAAGGCAGAAGCCCATAGAAGCTGTATTCGGATTTGTAATAAAACGCTGACCTTTTTTTACCTGAAATGCCTGACTTCCGGCAACTCTTGAAGTTCCAACACTGACCATCAGTGTCTCGCCTTCGTGCATTGCCTTCGACAGTTCCTCATAAAAAGCATAAATATTGGTGCAGCTTTCTTCTATTGTTTCGTAATGTTTCGCAGTCACCACCGGATATTTCTGTTTCCAGATCTGACACTGATGAACCCAGTCCTCTCCCTGAAACAGTGGATGTTTTTCGTCTGCCCCGCGACGCTCTGCCTCACAGATCAGTTTGCGGATCAGCTCGCCCGCGTCCCCGACTACAGGAAGACTTACGTGAAGATTTGGTTTTTTCAGTTCATTTTCATCAATATCATTCAATATTGTAAAACTCTCTCTTGCCCAGTCCTGATACTGGAAGCCTGTCTGCGCAAATCCCTGACGATTTCCTATGGAAAGAAGTACGTCACTGTTCTGGAGTGCAAAATTTCCCGGACGTGTTCCGGTTCCTCCACTCCTTCCGACAAAATATGGGTGATGTGATTCCAGTGCATCTACACTGCTCATTCCTGTGATCACCGGAACTCCCAGAATATTTACAAGTCTGTGGAAATCTTCTATCGCACCGGCAAGTCGCACACCATTTCCCGGAAACAGTACCGGACGACGACTCTGTGCAATCCTGTCTACAATTTCTTTTACTACATCCTGTGAAATCGCCGCAGGTGTTTCTTCCGGATTTTCTTTCGGGTCGTAACCTCTCAGATCCTCCGTCTCAATCGTTGCCCCCTGTACATCCAGCGGGATATCCAGCCATACCGGTCCCGGTCTTCCGTTCACCGCCATGTAAAGTGCTTTTTCCAGATGATAACGGATTTCTTTTGGATCAATTACCATCTGTGCATATTTTGTAAGCGAAGTTACAACCGGAACGATATTGCATTCCTGCACTCCCATACTTCTAAGCTTTAATCCGGAAGCTGCAACTGTCGTTGCATATCGGGCCTGTCCGGAAAAAACAATCATGGGAATCGAATCCATCCAGCAGCCAAGCACACCTGTTATGGCATTTGTCGCCCCGGGCCCCGTCGTCACGCAGACTGCTGCCATACGGTTATCCATACGTGCATATGCTTCGGCTGCCATCGCACATGCCTGTTCGTGGTGCTGGTAAGTGCAGTGCAGTTTCGGATGATGCCCAAAAGCATCATTCATATGCATGGCGCCGCCACCCGTCACTGTAAACACATCCCGAATTCCCCAGTTTGCAATATAATCCGCTATATAATCAGATACTTTCTGTTTCATAAAGCTTATTTCCTTCCATCCCACTTATTCTCGCAGACCATAAATTTACCGGATGCCTGAATCGGGATCTCATCTACATAAGTAATACGGATTTCTGCATCCTCGCCCAGATAGTGGCGGTAAGCTGCAAGGAGCTCCTCGACATTCAGTTTTTCTCTGTCTGCATTGACAAGCAGTTCGTATTCTTTTTCGCCCCACTGGATGCATCTGGCCTGATAAACCACTCCCTCAAATTTCAGAAGTGTGTTCATGAACACATGAATGGACAGTGGTTCGCCCTTTGTGTTATACATCAGAGATCCGCGTCTGCCATAGATTTCCACATATTTGCCATGGATGCGGCCTTTTTCATCCCGGTCGATTCGCATCATTCCTGTATCTCCGGTATCATAACGTACCATCGGGAATGTCTTATTGTAATAATCCGTCACAACGATTCTTCCGAGTTCACCTGGTTCTGCCGGTTCATCGCAGTCCATCTTAAGAATCTCCGGATAATAGTTAAACATATCGATGGAATATTCCGGATCTTCGCCAAGCTGAACCGCAATAAAACCATTCTCGTTATTTCCATAAGTTCGAACCGGAGTAAAACCAAACAGTTCCTTTGCCAGATCATATGTCTCCTGCGGAAGCGCCTCTCCCATTGTATAGATCATTTCGACCTGCCAGCGGCTGATGTCTCTTTTCGTTCTCTTCAGATACTGCGTCAGTGCAGTCAGTGCACTTGAATACGGAACGAGTACCTGAATCTTCTTTTTCTCAATATCCCGACAGATTTTTTCCAGAGACTCATCCCCCATATTGGAGATATCCACCATGATAAGATTATTTTTGAAAGATTTCCACTTACTGATCGTATTTTTTCCCTTTATCCACGCGCGGAATTCACCACGCTTCATTCCCATACGGAACCCATTCAGCTCCATGCAGGAGATAAAATTCATATTGATGCGGTTCATTTTGTCACCGTCACACAGTACCGTAAACGGTGTGCCTGTAGAACCGCTTGTGCTCAGACGGTAAAGTTTACCCTGTTCCTGATAATGGTCTACAAGAATCTCATCATAATGTTCAATAAAGTCACCTTTCGTCATGACCGGAAAATCTTTGAGTTCTTTCCATTCCGGATGTTTGCGGTAAAAGGAAGAATTTTTCTTTACATAATCGAGCAGGGTCTTCAGGCGGCGTTCCATATATTCTTCTGTTACACCTTCCACAATCTCCCGCTTATTCACTTCTTTTAATTTCTGCAGTTTGCCGCCCTTTGAGGCATCGAGCAGATTAAAAACAGTCCTTCTAAGTACTTCACCTGTATTCATCTTTACTTTCCTTTCCGTTTTGTGCTTTCACCAGTCCCAGAATGATCACAGCCGCCACACGCAGAATATTTGCACCAAGTGACGCATAGGCAAAGCCTGTCAGTCCATACATTTTTGCTGCCGGTATCGACACTGCAAGAAGTATTCCAAAATGTGCAATCTGTAGACCAAGCTGCCATCTCTCATCCGTGAATGTCAGCACAAGAATAAACAGAAACGCAGAATATAATCCAAGAATCTGCGCCAGATTTACAACAGTTACAATGCCTTTTACCGAATCATAGAGATTTCTGTAAAAGAGCCATACAAAAAGCGGTGTTCCCACCTGACAGGCAAGAAAGAATACAAAACTTACGATTCCTCCTGCAAGTGCTGCTTTGCCATACTGTGAACGCGTCAGGCGCTCTTTTCTTTTTGTAAGATAGGAAATCACGATCGTATTGATCGGTGCGATCAGAAGCACCAGAGTCTTCCCGATCAGTGAAGTCACATAGTACCATGTTACCTGCTCATTTCCAAGTACCTGACGTATCACAAGGCGATCAATATTCAACGTTGTATTCGTGACCAGATACGACAACATAAGGAAAAATCCACGGCTGAGTGCAGCAGAAAAAAAACTGCTCCTGTTCCAGAAATTATGAAATACATTTCCTGTAATTCCTACAAAAACAAGTGCGGCGCCCTCACCAATCAGATAAATCCATACCCATTGTCCGGTTACATAATATATTCCGAATCCTGCCAGATATCCGATTCCGATCAACAGATAATAAATGAAATATCTCCGGTAATTCAGGTTCAGACGATATTCCACATCTCCGTAATATCGAAAAACAGTCAGCATAAACATAATAAAAACGCCGACCGCCATCGCCATATTGGTAATGCTGTTCCTTGACATCACAAGAGCAGCCACACTTCCGATCGCGCCAAAGATCAGAAGCAGCCAGTCATAATCTCCGTTTGTTATCTCGCAGTCTCTGCGAACAACAAGGCGGCTTGTATTTAATGCCTGTCCCACCGACGGGCAGATGATTGCCACAAGACCGGTAATATAAAGAAGATTTCCAAGCTGCTCCGCTCCCATCAGCCGATTGAGAAGGGGTGTCACCACGATCTGCAGAACTGCATTCATCCAGAGCAGTCCGCCCATCGTATACAGGGTATTTACCGCAATTCCTTTTTTCTGTTCCCTGTTTTTCAAATCTTTACCTCCTGCATATCAGCCACAGAATCCTTTATGCTGCTGATACTTCTGACAGCGGTTTTCTATGTATTTACGTTTTCCGGAAGCAAGCACCGGAATCTCATCAACGATCTCGACTTTAATATGTGCTTCCTCGCCCAGATACGGACGGATCCTGCGAAGAATCTCCTCCTGATCCATCTTTTCCTGATCTCCGTTCAGCCAGATCGTATAATCTTTTACATCTTCCTGAATAAAACGATACTGTTTCACACCCTCAATATCCCAGAGATTATTCGTAATGATATATGGTGTGACTGCCTTGCCGTCGCAGTCATAGATCAGGTCACTACGCCGTCCGTAAAGCACAGACAGACAGAGTTTAAAACGACCGTTCTTTTCTTTGCGGACTGCCACCGCTGTATCGCCATTGTCATAACGAATGATCGGAAATGCATAGTTAAAAAGATC
Source organism: Ruminococcus sp. AF17-22AC (assembly GCF_003460065.1). Classification (NCBI taxonomy): domain Bacteria; kingdom Bacillati; phylum Bacillota; class Clostridia; order Eubacteriales; family Oscillospiraceae; genus Ruminococcus; species Ruminococcus sp. AF17-22AC. Next base: position 190,847 of record NZ_QRXT01000004.1, on the reverse strand, counting down.
TGTAATCACGATTCTTCCGAGTTCTCCCGGTTCTGCCGGTTCATCAGAATCCATTTTTAATATTTCATAATAATAAGTTTCGGTATCAATATGATAGCCTTCATTGTCTTCATTCTGAAGTCCCATAATGCCGTTTTCTTCGTTGGAATACCATGCACGCACCGGACAGCCAAATTGTTCTGACAGTGTGCGGCGCACAGGTTCCGGCATCGTCTCAGAGATCGGGATGATCGCCCTTACCCGGAATTTACTGCAGTCCCGTCCGGTTTTTCGGATATATTCACTCAGCTCACCAAGTGCAGAAGAATATCCGACAAGACATTTGACTTTTTTCTTTTCGATCATATCGAGCATTCCGGCAAGCGCTTTGTCATCCATCCGGGAACTATCCATCATGATCAGATTTTCCTGAAAAAGGCGTAATTTGCTTTTGCGGACATTATTTACCCACACACGGATAAATGCTTCTTTCATTCCGATATAATATCCGGCTGCTGCCCCGAGAAAAATACCACCTGCAGTATTGTGACAGATCTTGTCTTTATTCTGGATCATACGCAGTGGTGTGCCGGTTGAACCGCTGGTACACATTATACGATTATCCTCTGCATCTTTATAAGTTGAAGAAAGAAAACTGTCATAATGCTGCCGGAACGTATCTTTATTTACTACCGGAAGTTTCTCAAGTGGTGTATCTTCCGGATAATCTTTATAAAAATCTGTTGTTTTTACTGCATGTCTGATCAGATTCCGGATTCTTTCTTCTGTCTCCGCAACAGAACTTCCTTCTTTCCACGCGTAGCGGATCCTGTCATAATATTTACGGGTCTGACCGCCACGCAGTCCATCCAGTATCCAAAATCCTGCCCACCGCAGTTTTTCATCTAAAATCATTTTATTTTACTCCATTCACTGCGTCTTTGATTGCGTTTGCCATAGCTTCCAGCATTTCATCTGTCATTCCCGGATATACACCGATCCAGAAAGTATCTCTCATGATACGGTCTGTATTTTCGAGTGTTCCGGCGATGCGGTAGCCTTTACCTGTTGCACGCATCTGGTCAAAACACGGATGTTTTGTAAGATTGCCCGCAAACAGCATACGCGTCTGTACCCCTTTTGCTTCAATCATCTGAACAATCTGGTTACGGTCTACACCCTCACGGCAGGTGATCAGGAAACCAAACCAGCTCGGTCTGGAATTCTCACATGCCTTCGGGAGAATCAGTTTGTCTTCTGTTCCTTTGAGTGCTTCTTTCAGATAATTGAAATTGTGAATTCTGCGCTCTACGAAGGATGGAAACTTCTTAAGCTGTGCACAGCCGACTGCAGCCTGCATATCAGTTGCTTTGAGGTTATATCCAAAATGAGAATATACATACTTGTGATCGTAGCCAACCGGGAGTTCACCATACTGGCGATCAAAGCGATGACCACAGAGATTATCCTGACCCGGTGCACAGATGCAGTCTCTTCCCCAGTCTCGGAAAGAACGTGCAATTCTGTTCAGAAGTGGATTGTCTGTATAAACAGCACCACCCTCTCCCATTGTCATATGATGTGGTGGGTAAAAACTGGAGGTTCCGATATCACCGATTGTTCCTGTCAGTTTATCCTCACCGTCAATCGTATAGACAGACCCAAGTGCATCGCAGTTATCCTCGATCAGCCACAGGTTGTGCCGATCACAAAACTCTTTTATTGCTTTCAGGTCAAATGGATTTCCAAGTGTATGTGCAAGCATGACAGCTTTTGTCTTCGGAGACCATGCAGCTTCCAGAAGGGAAGGATCAATGTTGTACTGTGGAATGGTCACGTCAACAAACACCGGTACGGCCCCATACTGGATCATTGGCGAAACAGTTGTCGGGAAACCTGCCGCAACCGTGATCACCTCATCTCCTGGAAGGATCTGACGTTCTTTCAGAAGTGGAGAAGTCAGCGTCATAAAAGCAAGCAAATTCGCGGAAGATCCTGAGTTTACCAGTGAGCAGTAACGCACACCTAGATATTTTGCAAATGCATGTTCAAATTCATTTGTATAACGTCCGGCTGTCAGCCAGAACTCAAGAGAGCTGTCTACCAGATTTACCATTTCTTCTGCATCGTATACCCTGGACGCATATGGAATACGGTCACCCTCCTGATATGGTTTTTTCTGATTATGATATTTGTTGCAGTAATTTCTTGTCATTTCCAGAATCTGTTCTCTGGCCTGCTGTTCTGTCATTTCTTCAAACATAATATTCTCCTTCTGTATTTTATTTTTCTATATAATATTGAAATTCTTCCTGCTGGAAAGAAATCGTATCTTTTAGTATATAATGTTCCCTGAACCATCGGTAAGTCTCAGGATCATTACGCTTCCATATTTTCATTGAGGATTTTCCGGTAAAGGCACCTCTGACTTCGGCGTGTTCCAGCTGATCTTTCAGTTCTTTCAAACTGTCCGGACGGACAAGCATATCACTGAAATCCATTGTAAAACATTCTGTTCTCCGCTGAAGCAGACTGTAGATCTCCGGTATATTGATTCCGAACGCCGGTGTGTTTTCCGGTACCATCTCAGCCACCTGAGCTGCCAGCCCTTCAAAATCTTCCATGTCGTGAAAATTTTCTTTTATCTGACTGTTCTGAGCAAACTGCAGCACTGTGCCTGTAGACATGGCAAGTACAGCGGCTGTACAGATCAGTCCGACTCCTGCCCGGAATACATGCGTCGATGAAATTTTCCCAAAATTTTTCCATTCTTTGTTTCTGATAAATCTAAGACCGTACTGGCCGAAATATGCCGACAAAATCACAGCCGGAAGAGCAACACAGTCCAGATTATGGTATGCCGGACGATTAATATAATAGACCAGACATCCAAGTGCACCTACGCTCAACAAAAATATAAGTTCTCTTTTCCAGCACTGTTTCTTTTCTTCCTGAAACCAGCCGGACAATCCCACAGAGGTTCCCATAAGGAACAGCGTGATCACCGCCATATAAGCACATGGATAAAGCGGCATATCAAGATGCAGAACCCCTTCCATATAATTGCTTGAAAGAAGCGGTACCAGAAAATCCTCCAGTGAATTCACCGGACTATGTTTCAGAATATTATACAGATTTACCGTACCATATGCACCCAGGACACTGAATACAATTCCTGCAACATGTACTGCTATATTTATAAGAAGCTTTCCGATCTTCACTCTGTTTTCTGAAAAATAACGGGACACATACATTGCCGCCCACGAGATCGCCAGAAAAATTCCTGTCTCCGTATTCCACAGAACTGCAAGCAGACAGATCAGATATCCCCCCGCCATGCTTATAAATCCCCGGTAGTTTTTCTTAAGGATCACAGCTCCATACAGCAGAAGAAGCATTGGAAAAACTATTCTGTGCGGCCATACCTGCCAGTAGTATCCCCCACGCATACCGAGTATTGGAAATGCGATAGCCAGCGCTCCTGCTATCCGCAGTGCTCTGCTTTCTACCAGAAGCTGCAGTGTCAGAAACGCACATACGTGTGCAAGTGTACCGACCATTGCAAGCATCATAACAAATGCCCTGAAATCCCCGTGCAATAATTTCATCGGAATCTTAAAAAACAAGGCATAATGTCCGTAAATACTGGTAACGTTGTGTGTATACGGCATTCCCTGATAAATATTATAGACCGAGTTGAAATATGCATGGCAATGATAGGAGTCACTCTGTTCTCCTCTGCCAAAAATATTCGGTGTATACATAGAGTACAGGATCAATACGGTAAGAACAACATAAGTCAGCCAGACGATCCATTCTCCATCACGTCCCGGAACGGAGATTTTTGCATACATCCATGTCAGAATGATCAGTTCTGCAAGAAACAAAATGATTCCAAATATAAGCGGATGTGTATGCCATCCATATCTCCCGGCTACTGAGCCCACCTGATCTGTCTCATTCGCCACACAGATTATCCAGAAAGGAATCTGCGAAAGAAGCAGCACAGAAAACAGGATTTTCTGCCCTGCCGCATTTCCGTCAGAATAGCTTTGTTTACCCTTCATTCTTCCGGTAAGCCCCATACATACCAGAAATGCCAGACAAAACAAGACCAATGTAATTCCATAAATTAAAATATGACTGTTTCCCAGTTTGCTGATTTTTTCCAGCAATTGCTTATTTGCAAAACATCCGAGAAAAAAGCAGGCCGACACCAGCCATGCCATCAGTCCGCTGAACATTTCCCGATTCTTTTTCATTACTCCTTTTGCTCCATTCTGTTTTTATCTAAAATATTCTTTTATCTGACGGTCTGTATATTCTGCCATATTTTCTCCGTCAAGCCATGCCTGATACCACTGTACTGTATATCGTACGGCATCTTTTACATGCCAGTGTGGTCTCCAGCCAAAAGTACTGCGGATTCTGGAGCAGTCCAGTTTGAGGAAATTTGCCTCATGAGGACCTCCCTGAAACAGATTTTTCCATGCTGCCTTTCCTCCCCATGCCTCACAGAAAAGATCTGCAAGCTCTCCGGTAGTAATGCAGTCTTCATCTCCCGGTCCTACGTTATAGGAACCGGCTTTTGATCTGTCCTGATATTGCACACCGGCAATCATCAGATATACCCCCAGCGGTTCCAGTACATGCTGATATGGTCTGGTTGAATGCGGATTACGCACGGCAATTTCCCTTCCGGACGCCATAGCTCTGACACAATCCGGAATGATACGATCTGCTGCAAAGTCGCCTCCGCCAATTACATTTCCGGCACGTGCAGTAGATACTGCAATACCTGCATCTTTAAGGAAAGCCTTTTCGTAACTGTGTGTAACCAGTTCTGAGCAGGATTTACTGTTGGAATACGGATCATAGCCATCCAGTTCATCCGTCTCGCGGTATCCCCATTCCCACTCATTATTTTTGTATACTTTATCTGTAGTAACATTCAGAAAAGAAGCTGCACTTCCTGCACTTCTTACTGCCTCAAGTATATTGACTGTACCCATTACATTCGTTTCATAAGTGTAGACCGGGTTCGCATAGGATTCACGGACAATCGGCTGTGCTGCAAGATGAAGAACAATTTCCGGCTGTGCCTCCTTCAGGACTCCCGTTAATTTAGAAAGATCCCGGATGTCTCCAATTACAGAATGCATATTTTTTTCGAGATCAAGCAGCCCGAAAAGCTCCGGATCTGTCGGCGGTTTCAGTGCATATCCCGTCACCTCCGCCCCAAGTCCGAGCAGAAGTCTGCAGAGCCATGCCCCTTTAAATCCGGTATGACCTGTAACTAAAACTTTTTTTCCTTTATAAAAATTGAAATCGAAGTTATTCATTTTTATATTGTCGCTCCTGTAAATAAATTCTGTGAGTATTGAAGCCTCACCTGTTTTCATTTTCAATATACTGCACCACTCTGCCAAATCCCTCTCTGATATCCACTCTGGCCTCCCAGCCCAGTGCCTGCAGCTTGTGATTATCAGGGATCCTCTCATGGCCAACCAGTGCCTTATTTTCTGTATAATTTTCAGATTCACTGCGCTGTTTGCAGATTACATGAAGATTTTTTTCCGGATAAATCTCCGTCAGACATTCTGCAAGCTCACGAATGCTTACAAACTGTGAAGTATTGCAAACGTTGTATGCCTCGCCCTCCGCACCATCAAACAGGATCTTAAAATAGCCGGCAACTGCATCTGTAATATAACAGAACGTACGCTTACCGGAGCCGTCACTTTTCAATACAATATCTTCACCTGCAACAATATTTTTTACAAAGGAAGCAAATACCCGAGGGTCATTCTGTATATCCATCGTCGGTGCATACGTATGTGCGATCCGTGCAATCCTGACCGGAACCTGATGCTGTACCCAGAATGCACGGCACATGGTTTCTGCCATACGTTTGCTTTCGCTGTAACAGTTATGTATGTCAAGTGTATCCATATGCCCAAACGCAGTCTCATTAATCAGGCCGTCAACTTTCGGTGTCCCATAAACGTCACATGAACTGAACAGCAGATAGCTCTTTACTTTTTTTGTTGTTGCAAGTTCAAGCAGATGATAATTTCCAATCGTATTCGGTTTCAATACATCCACCGGACACACGCTGTAATACTGTGGACTCGCCAGCGATGCAGCATGAATGATATAGTCCACATCTTCATCTATCTCTATCGGTTCTGACAGGTCATTTTGAATGATCTCTATACTGTCAAATCCCTCTATATTCCCAAATCTCTGCACAAATTTGTCCTTGTTTCGAACTACCGCAATCAGTTTTACATTTATATTTTTGACCGTTCTGACATACAGCAGAAAATGAACAATATAAGATGCCAGCATCCCATATGCACCCGTCAGAAGTACTGTACTTTTCTCCAGTCGTTCCCAGCTGTTATTGCGCGAAAAAATGTCCTCCATATCCTTTTGCAAGATCGGATTCATCGTGTATTTCCCCCTCATTTTCCAAAATCACATAATAATACAAGTATATTATACCCTTGTCCGCACATTTAATCAACAAGCAGAAAAATCCCTGAACTCCATTGGAATTCAGGGATTTCTCTGCCTTAAAACTTTTTATTTTTATTTTTCGAAGAGGTCTACAAGTTCCTGTCCATCCTTGTATCCGGCATCTTTAAGCTGTTCTACGAACCACTCATCTACACCGTCTACTGCTTCTTTGAAGGAATCGATGTCCATATCGTCTTTCTTTGTGAATGTTACACCATTCTTGGATTCCCAGCGGTTCATGATCTCTTCGTCACCGGAACGGTTGATGTAACGCTCATACTCTACGGCTTTCTGTCCACACTCGTCAACAACTGCCTGCTGCTCCGGTGTCAGAGTATCGTAAAGATCCTGGTTGATGCAGAAGAACAGACAATCATAGATTGCATCCCACATGGAACAGTATGGCTGAACTTCCTGTACACTTGCCGCATCGATTGCCGGCAGCGGGTTCTCCTGACCTTCTACTGTATTCTGCTGCAGTGCAGTATAGGTTTCGGACCAGTTCATGTTGGTCGCATCTGCGCCCCATCTCTTATAGCATTCCATAAGAAGGTTTGATCCTGCTACACGGATTTTTAGGTTCTTCATATCATCGACAGTTTTTACTTCATGTTTGCTGTTGGTCAGTTCACGGAAACCATTTTCCGCGATACCCATGCAGTGCAGACCGTAGCTTGAAAGAATCTCTTTGAGTTTTTCTCCTGCCTCGCCGTCAAACTTCGCATCTGCATCATCATAAGAATCATAGATGAACGGCAGAGATACAACATTGAATCTCGGGTCAAATGCAGAGTAGATCAGGTTGGAATGCATGGAAATCTGTACCGGGTCTCCGTTCATCAGCGCCTGAATACCTTCGGACTGGTTTCCGTTGGTAAGCTGGTCTGCTGCGTATACATTGACTTTGATCTTTCCGCCGGTTGCTTTTTCCATCAGTTCACCGAACTTACGTCCGCCTTCTGCCCATGTGCTTGTCTCCGTTGTGGAGCATGTAAAGTTCCATGTTGCTTCCGGCCAGTCAAGGTCACTGTAATCATCTACAGTATCCATGGAATCTTCTGTAAAGAGATCTACCAGATCCTGTGCATCATCATAGCCCTGACTCTCCAGTTCCTGAACAAACCAATCGTCTACACCATCAACAGCTTCTTTGAAGGAATCAATATCCATATCTTCTTTCTTTGTGAAGGTTACGCCATTGCTTTCTTCCCAGCGGCTCATGATCTCTTCGTCACCGGAACGGTTGATGTAACGCTCATACTCTACTGCTTTCTGTCCACACTCATCAACAACTGCCTGCTGCTCTGCGGTCAGACTGTCATAGATTTCCTGATTGATACAGAAGAACAGACAGTCATAGATTGCATCCCACATGGAGCAGTACGGCTGAACTTCCTGTACGCTTGCTGCATCGATTGCCGGTAACGGGTTTTCCTGACCTTCTACTGTGTTCTGCTGCAGTGCAGTGTAGGTTTCGGACCAGTTCATATTTGTAGCATCTGCCCCCCATCTCTTATAGCATTCCATAAGAAGATTGGATCCTGCTACACGGATCTTTAAGTTTTTCATGTCATCGACAGTTTTTACTTCATGCTTGCTGTTAGTCAGCTCGCGGAAACCATTTTCCGCGATACCCATGCAGTGCAGGCCATACTCAGAAAGGATCTCTTTCAGTTTCTCTCCGGCTGCGCCGTCAAATTTTGCATCTGCATCATCATAAGAATCATAGATGAACGGCAGGGATACAACATTGAATCTCGGGTCAAATGCTGAATAGATCAGATTGGAATGCATGGAGATCTGTACCGGGTCTCCGTTCATCAGCGCCTGAATACCTTCGGACTGATTTCCGTTGGTAAGCTGGTCTGCTGCATATACATTGACTTTGATCTTTCCGCCGGTTGCTTTTTCCATAAGTTCACCGAACTTACGTCCGCCGTCAGCCCATGTACTTGTCTCTGTTGTGGAGCATGCAAAATTCCATGTCATTTCCGGCCAGTCAAGATCACTGTAATCCGCGATAGTATTGAAGGAATCATTGTCGTCTCCGGCATCTTTGGAAGATGTGCTTCCTGTGTCAGAGGAGGACTGATCTCCTGTATAAGCACCGTTCTTTGCAAGTGCTTTCGGCAGAGCTGTGGAAGCGGCCGGAATATAAGTAATCACAAGAAGGACTGCTACAGAAGCAGCGATCATCGGCATGACTGCCTTTGAAATCTGCTGGAGAGTAACCTCCATGCCTTTTTTGATCTTGATACTGATCGCAACGAACAGGTTGACACCAACCGGCGGTGTTACCTGACCGATTGCAAGGTTGACAGTTGCCATAACACCAAATGCAACAACGTCATATCCAAGTGCCTTGCATACAGGAAGCATGATCGGGATAAAGATATACATAGCTGAGTTTGCATCGATGAAACATCCTGCGATCAGGAAAATGATATTTACGATCAGAAGGAATACGAACTGATTGTGTGCAATAGATGCAAGCAGTCCGGATGCAGCGTCTGCGATACCAAATTTCGTACATACATAAGAGAACAGGGATGCGCATGCAACGATCAGCATGATACCACCTGTTGTTTTTGCTGATTCTACAAAAATGTCGATCAGATCACGGAATTTGACTTCACGATAGATGACCATACCTACAAACAGACCATATACAACAGATACGGCTGCTGCTTCTGTTGGTGTAAAGATACCGCCATAGATTCCACCGAGGATGATGATCGGCATCAAAAATCCCCAGAATGCATCTTTAAATGTAGCCCAGCGTTCTTTTGCAGTTGCTTTTTTTCTGGAAGGCTGAATGTTGTGTTTCTTTGCTTCCAGCATAACAACAATTACAAGCGCAACACCCATCAGAATACCAGGTACGATACCTGCTGTGAACATATCAGCGATAGAAACACCTGTGATGGATGCATATACAACGAATGCAATACTAGGAGGTATGACGATCGCAATCGAACTCGATGTCGCCATCAATGCCGTGGAAAACGGCGCGGAAAATCCTCCCTGCTCTACCATTGCCGGAATCAGAACTGCACCAAGGGCAGCTACAGTTGCCGGTCCGGAACCGGAGATTGCTCCGAAGAAACATGCAACGATAACACATACGATGGCGATACCACCTTTTTTGTGGCCGACGCAGGTATCAACGAAGTCGATCAGTCGTTTGGAGATACCGGCTTTTGCCATGATGTTACCGGATAATACGAAAAACGGAATTGCCAGAAGCAGGAATTTACTGATTCCGGCATACATGTTGGTTGCCACGATCGTAAGTGAAGTTCCGGAGTAAATGATTGCACATACTGAGGAAAGTCCCAGGCAGATTGCGATCGGCACACCAAGGATCAAAAAAATGAAGAATGAAATAAATAAAACAGCACTGATCATTTATTTGTCCTCCTTTTCTTCTTTATATCCTGTGCAGAAATCCAGGCAGAACTCGATAAAATGAAGAATCATGCATCCTGCACCGATCGGTACGAAGGACCAGAAAATCCATTCCGGCCAGTTCAGCACGAAGGTTCTCTTACCGTTTGCAAGCTGGGTCATAACCTTATCCATACCATATTTAAAAAGAATTGCTGAAAAAACAATGCTCAGAACCGTGATCAGGATCACAGACGGTTTTTTCAGTTTTTCCGGGAGACGGTCAGTAAACAATGACAGACTGACCAGTTCACCTTTACGACATGCAAGTGCTGCTGCCAGAAGTGTGATGAGAACAAATACCGCTACAACCAGTTCTTCTGTGAATGACCATGAGCGATGGATCACTTTACGGGAAAATACATTTCCCACTGTCAGCACCAGGATCAGCAACGTAGATACAATCAGTACGACTTTTTCGACTGCTGCAAGTGCATTCATGAGTTTTTTGTAAACTTTCATACTCTCTTCCCCTTTTTTGTATTTTGTTCCGGTTTCAGACCTCCTGGTTTCAGATCTTTTGGGCATAAAAAAAACCGCCCCATCAGGGACGGATAGATATATCATTCCGCAACCACCCTGTTTCTCCATTGAAACAAGTACGATTCTGCAACGTACCGGCATACGCGTCTCCTGTAACGGGGAGCTACCGTGAAAACCTACTGGCGGTTCTGCAAAACGTTCGGTCTTCCTTCTCAGGGATGATATTCAAAACAGTTCTGTCGCTGCTTCCCACCATACACAGCTCTCTGTAGACAGTTTCCTCTGCTTCTACTGATTCCCTTCATAGAATTTACTCTTATGCTTTACCTTGCTAAAAGGTGACTTTATTTTACCTCTCATTTTTCTTCACGTCAAGAGTTTTTATGCACTTTTTGCACATAATGTCTGTCAGGGACAGATTCGGTAATTCTTTTTGCATTACACATAAGAATCATTTATACTGTAATTATCCTAAGCCCACAGGAAACGGAGGAATGCATATGAAAAAGAAACTAGATCATGCTGTTAATTACATATCCGCAATCTTGATGTTTATCTGCGCATTGGCAGTAAGCCTCAGTATTTTTCTGATCAATATACAGAGTTCTATCGACACCAACTCGCAAAATATCATGACCGATACTGTTTCAAGGCAAAGTGACCATATTCTTTCCATTCTTCAGATTCATTATGGATTTCTGAACAGTATCGCAGATAAGATGGGGCAATCTTCCGCGCTTCTGTCCGATGAAAATATGGAACTGCTTGTTTCCATGGCAGAAAATACAGACTTTGAACGAACAGCACTGATTGAAACGGACGGCACCGCTCATTATGATAACGGAGCCGAAAAAAATGTTTCACAGCGGTACTATTTTCAGGAAGCTATACAGGGAAACGAAACCTTAAGTGATCCACTTGAAAGCAGTATAGATAAAGAAACCCGCGTAATCCTTGGCGTCCCCGTTTATCAGAATGGTAATGTCATCGCTGTACTTGGTGGTTCCTATAATGTAACCGCTCTAAGCCGCATGCTTTTTAATGATGTATTTGATAATTCCGGATACAGCCTGATCGTTAACCAGCTGGGGGAGATCATTGCTTATGACGGTGATCCGGCTTACCACAAAATTACATATGGGGATAATTTCTTCAAGTTTTATGAACGCAAAAACTTATTATCCAATGCTACTTTGCAAAATGTCCGTCAGGACTTCCAAAATGGAACTGACGGAACCGTAAAGGTGCGTACAGCTTCCGACTCTGCTACCGCACAGTATCTCTCCTATACCCGACTCGGAATGAACGACTGGATGATCTGCTATGTAATTCCTGTTGCAAATGCACAGGGATCTTATGAGTTTATCAAAACTGATGAAAGTATACTTCTTGGTGTATTCCTGATTCTGGTTCTCCTTCTTGTTTTTTATGTTATCCGAACCAATCGCAAACAAAACGAAATACTTCTCAGAACTGCACAGCTTGACGGACTGACCGGTGCTTACAACAAACGCGCTACGGAAGAATATATCAACAGGATCCTGACACAGATGCCCAATGAAAAAGGCACTTTTGTCATTCTCGATATAGATAAATTCAAAGAAGTGAATGACCAGTACGGTCATGCTGTCGGTGATACGGTTCTCCATGAGCTCAGCAAAACATTTTTCCGTCATTTCCGGAAAGATGATATTATCGGAAGAATCGGCGGTGATGAATTTGTCATTTACATGCGAAATACAGAATCAAAGGAAATCGCCTCTGCGCGCATCAACAAACTGATTGAAAATGTCCGTAATCTTCCCTTCGAGGAAATGAACGGAAAGTATGTTACGATCAGTGTGGGCATTGCATTCGCTCCCGAAGCCGGCAGCTGCTATATGGATCTTTACAAAAATGCCGATACGGCCTTGTATGAAGCAAAACATAATGGCAGAGACAGATACCATGTGTACACACAGGTATGTAACCAGATAAAAAATTCTATATAAGCGAAAAACCTCTTCTGTCCGACAAATTGATAAGTCGGTGGAAGAGGTTTTCTTTTGTTTTTGCATATTCAGTTCAGATAATTATATACAGTTCTTGAAATCTCCCGAATACGCGGAAGTGCGTAATCCTCACTGCCTGTATTTGAAAATACACAGATTATGTAATCTTTTTTCTTTCCGTAGACAATCGCCATATCATGCTCAACACTGGATGTCTCGCCTGTTTTGTTTGCAACTCTGACTCCGGATGGAATACCTGACGGTATCTTCCATCTTCTTGTCTGGGCAAGTAAAAGGTTTCGCATTTCTTTTGAATATCTTGAAGATACACAGGTTCCATTGTAAATATGTTCCAGAAGAATGCCACAGTCTTTTGCCGAGGTGATATTGCTCCGTCCATCGCCGACTGATGCCGAAGATGCCGGATGTAATGTATGATGGCAGCCGGTTTTTGTGTATTTATTTTTCTCAAGATATCTATTAACAACAGATGCCCCACTCAAAAAACTTCTGGATGTACTGTTGTATTTAACCAGCTGATTGTATGCCTCGTTGTCACTTACTGTGATCATCTCGCGAAGAAGTCCTTTTATCGTGGAACTGTATGACAAGTTTCCCTTTTGAATCTGATCAAAAGTCGATGCCATTACAAAAGGTTTGATTATACTCGCAGAGTACATGGCACTTTCATTCAGATTGACCACCCCGCCAGTCTTTAAATCTTTCACATAAACTGACCATGAACCATAATAACTGTTCAACATCGTCCGCAGTTTTTTCTTCAGACTGCTGATCTCCATCTCTGCTTCCGTACATCTGCGCCCATCACAATCAACATAAACACCTTCTGATATTTTTCGGTTTTTTACGATTTTGCCATTTGCATTGAAATAGTATCCATATTTCCAGCGGTTTTCATATCGTTTCCCCTCAAAGCCAAGGAGATAGGTATATCCATTTATAGTCTTCCATCCGGCTCTCCTGTATAAGCTTCCATAATCTCCACCAAAATAATAAGTTCCTTTAAATCTCTTGCTACCAATCACGGTATTGACTCTGTAGAATCTTCTCCTCTTACATAAACAGCCCCTGCCGTCAAACATATAATAGCCGGATCTCAGTTTCTGCCCTGCCGGCACTCTGATGCATCGCATACCGGTTAATTTCTTTCCGTTTTTGTCTTTCAGCCACCAGTTATATCCTGTATAAATCAGGTAGTTTCCGGATTTATCCATAAGTTTGATAATTTTTCTGCTGGTTTTTTGATTACTGTTCGTGTTCTTCTTTGATGCGGCCTGTACCTGAACTTTCGTTGCCGCAGAAGATACGCTTGCGACCGCAAACATTGCCAACATCAAAAACAAGATGCCTCTGTAAATTCCTGCCCGGTGTTTATAGTTCTCTTTCACTTATGTTCCCCTTTTCATTTATATAATCAATATCTTTCTGCTTCAAATGAAAACTGCTCCGAAATCTGGAATTATCAAGTCTTTCAAATAGCTGGGCATACCATTCATCTTTTGTCATAAAAATTCACCACGTTTCTTACTGAAACTCAAATATCCTGCTCATCTAATAACCGCCTGTCAGCTTCTGTCTCCAGCCATTTCAGAAGATTTCCTGCAATTCTCGACGTAAACAGTTCCGCATATTTTAATCCTTCACTTGTAATATGAAGAACCGGATATTGCCCCGTAGTCTTAATAATATAATGACGTCCGATCAGCCAGTAGATCAGTCTCGTAACTTCTTCCCCGGACAAATATGATAATGCGCTATATTCTTTTACTTTGTCCAATCCGTTCTTTTTTATTTTTTCAGCATTTGATCCCCGCAAAACACCACTCAGTATCGACACACCAAAATATTTCTTCTCACTTATATGAACCAATGCATTCATGATTGTTTCAACAATTTCAAACAAGCTGTGCCCTTTATATTCCGGATACTTTTTACGACTATTTTCAGAATCCGCATTTTTATCCAGAATTTTCTGTTCCCAGTTATCATTTTTATGCTGCTCATTATGACTTACATATTCTATTGTTTTTTGCTGCGGTTTCGTATTCTCTTCCTTTATTTCCTTTTTGGGTAACCAGTCCAGTTCGGTAACATCATAGCCCATAAGCTTGTAATATTCTTTTGCAGATAATGTTTTATTACAGCCCTTTCCATTATTCTGATAATTGGTGCAGCCTAAAAAATACTGTCTGTTCTCGCTGAATTTTACAATTAAATATCCATCCTGACAGTCCGGGCATTTCATAATTCCCAGCTTTTTACCCATAATATGATTTGTCATAAAACTGCACTCTTCGGGCTCATTTGTACAAATATACAGGCGCAGTCCATATGCCGGTTTATATCTGAGCTGCATAGGGAATCCACATACCGGACATTTTTTTCGCTCCAAAATAACCGGTTCTTCTGACCAGGTCCCACAAAGCGAAACATTTTTATATTCATTCTTGATTTCGAGAAGAAACTCCGATGGATTTTGCTCCGGAGCTATAAAGTAAACTCTGTTTTTTGTCCGAGTCATTGCTACATAAAAAAGGCGTCTCTCTTCCGCATACTGCATGCTTCTGTCCTCTTTTACAACCAGTGACAAAACAGGATCATCTTCAATCTTTGATGGAAATCCGTACGTTTCATTGCGGCCATTGATTACAACTACTTCATCATAGCCCAGTCCTTTTGACGCATGTGCTGTCATAAAAGTAATATTCATCTGCGGATATTTTACCGATTTAACCTTTGATCCCCGGTTAACATATTCATACATACCGGTCCTGGTCAGACGCTGACCATCGAAGCCAAATCTCCTTAACAGCAATATTTTTAAACTATATGGATCTTTTCCATCTTGTTTTGCATATTTTATAATCTGTTCCAATGATGTCTGCACAGCATACGCAATTGCATAATCCGCCCCACTTCTTCTGTGCGCATTCGGCGATTTCATTGTACTGTCATATGTATAAATAATTACAGGATTTTCAATATGCTTTGGCGAAATAAGGGATTTACGAATCTGTGAAGTATTTTTCTGAATAAAATTTCCTGCTATATCAATGACTTCCTGCGAATTACGATATGTATGGACAATTTTCATCAGTCTGGCATATCCCATTTTTTCTTCAAACTTTGTAAAAAGGGTGATATCCGAACCACTGAATGCATAAATGGATTGCCAGTCATCACCGACCGCCATAACCTTCGCAGATGTCACCTCCGAAAAAGCTTTAACCAGATCAAATCTCTGCCGCGAAATATCCTGATATTCATCAACAATCAGATATTTAAAATCCAGTTTCTGTTTCATTTCTTTTACATTATTTAAAACACGTGCAGACTCATTGATCATATCCTCAAAATCGACTGCATGATTTTCAATCAGCCACTTTTTGTATTCCAGATAACATGCCTGGCTGATCTCCAGAAATAATTTTGTTCTTACATTATCTGTTTTTTGATTCAATACCGCAAAGTCATCTTCATCATATCCGTTTACTTTGAAATTTCGAATAAAATTCGATACCAGTATAATCAATCTCTTAATGTATCTGTTTTCTTCCGAAGATACCAGTTTCTTCGCCACCTCCTCATCAGAGCGGCGTTTCAGCTCAATTCCATGCTGACGCAGTTTCTCTTCCAGATGTGCAGAGATACTTCGTCCGTCTTTATAAGAAGAAAATGTATAAATAAGCGTTGTTCTATGTTTTTTATGAAAAAGGATTTTATCATTTACTGCCTTTTTGTACATGTTCAACTGTTCTTCAGTATAAAGCGAATTTTGACCATCTTCTGTAATTCCAAAATGTTCAACATATATCTCCTGTCCATTCTGACGAATGATAAAATCAGGAGTGTACGGTTTACGGGACAGCATAATATTATATTTATATACAGGTTCGTACTCGTAATCAATATTATTAAGATAGAAAAAATTAGCAATCTCTACTTCCTGATAAGAACGTACTACTTCATTCTGAATCGTTACTTTATTTCGCGTTTTACGATCAATTACTTCTGTCCGAAAATCTTCAAGTTCACTTCGCATGGTTGCATAATTTGCATGTGCCATATGATTAAAAAAGTCATTAATATCGTCCCCTTCGTAAGGCGCATCAAAATATGACGCAAAAAATAATACCAGTTTCTTTACCATAACCGGCTCTCGCAAAATTTTATCTTTCAGATATCGCTGTATACAACAAAACAGTTTATTAGAGTCTACAATATTAAGATTCTGGGGATCATTCTTATGAAGTATCGCGTTTCCTGCGGAATGAAAGGTTGCAATCGGACAGGGAATATTTAAGTCTCTGTTAATTCGTTCCCGCAGCTCATTCACTGCTTTATTTGTGAAAGAAATCATTAAAATCTGCGACGGATCAATATGTTGTTTCTCCACCAGATATTTAACCTTTGCCGCGACAGTTGTTGTTTTTCCCGCACCAGCTCCGGCAACGACCAGCCCATAATCTTCATCAGAGAGAATTACCTCTCTCTGATTTTCATCCAGACAAATATCAGGGTCTATGTCTTTCAGAATATTATCCAGATACTCTTTTTCTTCGTTTTTCTTTCTTGAAAGATAATTCTCATTTATATTATCCACAAAAGATACAATATTTTCATAATTTATGCACAGCTCACGCACATTCTCCGGAGACAGTCCGTTTTTACTGCAAAACTCCACCAGCATATCCGCCTCGTCCATCTTTCGCATAAATGAAACTGTTTCTGCATATTCTCTGACCTGCTCGTAGTATTCACTTCTTGCAATATAGTGGTCGCTTTCCTGCAGTTTTTGCAAAACTCCCTCTAATTCTTTAAGGCTCTGAGCTTCCTTTGATTTTGATACGGATGTGTTCGCAGTAGTTTCCGCCTCTTTTTTCTTTTTGAATATTGCATCAAAAAACTTCATAGCTGGTCTCCTGATTTTTATCTTTCTTACTCAAATTATAAGCGGTTTTTCTTGTCAAATCAATCTTTTTCATCTGACTCTGGAAGATGTATGGTCTGAAAGGTTGCTGTTCACAGGTAATATTCCGCGAGGTGTTTTGTCATGAATATGGCAAAATCCCGAGACATACAGGTCAAAATCCCATCACCGAAGGTGATATGGAATGGATTTTGACCAAGTTGCTGTGAACGGAGTGAACAGTAACTCTGAAAGTAAAAAATGTATATGGACAGTCTCATCTCTGCCCTGACTCTTTCATATCTGCTTCCGGCGGCAGCTCATATCTTTCTTTTCTTACCAATCCGTCAATGGTTGCTCCGAGTCGAATATTTCTCAATACAAAAACTACGATCGTCTTCATGTACTTTTCACTTTTATCAGGTAAGATACCTTGTACTCAATATTTTTCGGTTTCTCTGGGTGCTTAATAATTATGATATGTTCCATTCATTACTTTCGGCAAGTAAGAAATAATCAATATGAAAATAACACAAAAGGATGTGCTGCGGTAACTTCTCCATTACCTTGGCACATCCTTTCGTATTATTTATTATTTTTTACTATTCTTCTTAATGACAGCTGTGGCTTCCACATCCATGCTCGCCACATGTATGTCCTTCCCCGTGGTTGTGCTCATGGTGAGAACACTTCACATTTGGATTATACTCAAGTGTTTCATTGATAAAAGCTTCTACTGCCTTATCCGCATCTCCGGAAACTCCTCCGAAAAGCTTAATGCCTGCTGCCGCTAACGCTGTCTGTGCACCGCCTCCGATTCCGCCACAAATCAGAATATCTGCATTTAATGCATTAAGGACTCCCGCCAATGCACCGTGTCCGCTTCCATTCGTATCTACTACTTCTGAATGTACTACTTTTCCTTCCACAACATCGTAAATCTTAAATGTTTCTGTGTGTCCGAAATGCTGGAAAATCTGTCCGTTTTCATATGTTACTGCTATTCTCATAATACCCTCTCCTTTTTCCACTGCATATTTTTGATAAAATTCCTGCTTGTAACATCCTCCAAGGTTGCAGTTACTGCTCTGACCGTCGCAGATTCTGAAATCTCCGCCTTCAATTCTGAGTGGATGTCCGTCAATCAGTGCATCTGCTATTTTCTTCCGGGCAATCTCATAAATTCGTTGAACCGTTGTTCTTGCGACTTGCATAGATGCTGCACACTGCTCCTGACTATAACCTTTCTTGTCCAAAAGACGGATTGTCTCGTACTCATCTACCGTCAGAACAATAGGTGTTTTTTTCTCAGCATCATCTGCCGGAAGAAATTCTAAAACATTCGGAAAATGGCAGACTTTTCTGCATTTTACTGGTCTCGGCATACACTGCTCCTTTCTCGCTTTTCTTATATAATATCCCTATAAAAGGCATATGTCAATAATATTTTTGACATATGTCAATTATATAATTGACGTATCTTAAAAAAGCCAGTATACTATGTTCGTAAAGGAGATAACTTTTATGAGCTTCGAAAATTATTTTCCACTATGGAATGACTTAAATACAGCACAGAAAAAACTAATTTCAGACAATTTAATCACACGGGATGTAAAAAAAGGAACGATCATTCACAACGGAAACCTTGACTGTGCTGGATTATTACTGGTTAAATCCGGGCAGCTTCGAACCTACATACTTTCAGATGAAGGACGAGAAATTACACTTTACCGTCTGTTCGATATGGATATGTGTCTTTTATCCGCCTCATGTATCATACGCTCCATTCAATTTGAAGTAACCATTGAAGCAGAAAAAGATACTGATCTTTGGATCATCCCTGCTGAAATCTATAAGGACATCATGAAAGAATCTGCTTCCGTCGCAAACTATACCAATGAGTTAATGGCTACCCGTTTTTCTGATGTCATGTGGCTGATTGAACAAATCATGTGGAAGAGTTTGGATAAGCGTGTTGCTTCATTTCTTTTAGAAGAGACCTCTATCGAAGGAACAAATGAGCTGAAAATCACTCACGAAACTATCGCAAACCATCTTGGTTCCCACAGAGAAGTTATCACTCGAATGCTTCGATACTTTCAAAGCGAAAGACTCGTCAAACTCTCCCGCGGCAAAATCACAATCCTTGATCCAAAAGGACTGGAAACACTGCAAAAATCATGAAAATATTTTGATTATTTTTAATAATCCATACCACATGCATATGCCCTTTCAATCAGCGCACGGTCATTAACTACTGCATCATAGAAGCGGAATCCACCGGAAAAGTTGAATGTTTCATATCCATTTCCTTCCAGGATACGACTGGCAATATAACTGCGCAGCCCACTTTGGCATATCAGATACACAGGCTTTCCTTTCTCAATTTCACTAATTCGTTCCCTCAGTTCATCTACAGGAATGTTTTTGAATCCATCAATATGGCCCCTGCTGAATTCATTTACCGTTCTCACATCCAGCAACACAACACTTTTATCTTTACAAATCTTATCCATATCTTCCAGATGCCATTGTTTTAAGGTACTTTTTGCTATATTATCTATCATAAATCCGGCCATATTTACAGGATCCTTGGCAGAGGAATAAGGCGGTGCATATGCAAGATCCAGATCTTTCAGCTGGGTTGCCTTCAGCCCTGCATGGATTGCTGTTGCCAGCACATCAATACGTTTATCAACACCTTCATATCCAATAATTTGAGCACCAAGCAAACGATAAGTCTCTTTTTCAAAAACCACCTTCATGGTCATCACTTTTCCACCAGGATAGTAACCGGCATGACTCATAGGAGAAAGAATTACTGTATCTACATCTAACCCTGACTTTTTGGCATTAGTTTCATTGATACCTGTAGTGGCTGCTGTCATATCAAACACTTTGATAACGGAGCTTCCCTGACTGCCTAAATAATGGCTATCACCACCACAAATATTATCAGCAATGATCCTTCCCTGTTTATTGGCAGGTCCCGCTAAAGGGATTAACGCATCATTGCCAGTAACATAATGTTTTACCTGAACTGCATCGCCTGCAGCATAAATGTCTGGTACAGAAGTTTCCATTCTGTCATTCACTACAATACTTTCCTTGATGCCAAGTTCCAGACCAGCTTCTTTTGCTAATGCTGTGTCTGGTATAACGCCGATTGCCAGTACTACCATATCAGCATGAAGGGATGGATTATCTTTCAATAGGACCTCCACTCCATTGTCTTTTTCTTTAAATCCTTCTACTGTATAGCCCAATACCAGTTTTATTCCATGTTTTCTCATTTCATTATGGATCATGGATGCCATATCCGGATCAAAAGGATTCATCAGCTGCTTGGGCCGCTGGACAATTGTAACATCCATGCCAAGCTCCCTCAAATTTTCTGCCAGTTCCAGACCAATAAAGCCACCACCTGCCAATATAGCCGATTTTGGATGGTTCTTATTTATATATTCCTTTATACGAAAAGTGTCTTCTACTGTACGAAGTGTAAAAAGTTCATCAATACCAACTCCAGGAAGTCTCGGCTGTGTTGGCTTTGCACCTGGAGAGAGGATAAGTTTATCGTAATTTTCTTCAAATATTTCACCATTCTCCAAATTTTTCACTGAAACAGTTTTACGATCCGGATGTATGGAGATAACTTCATGATGAATTTTCATATTGATATGGAAACGTTTTAAAAAACTCTCTGGTGTCTGTAGTGTTAATTCTTCCGGATCTGTGATCACGTCTCCAATATAATATGGAAGCCCACAATTCGCATAGGATATGTATCCAGATCTTTCAAACACAGTAATTTCTGCGTGTTCATCCAGTCTGCGTATTCTTGCTGCGGCTGTAGCTCCTCCGGCTACACCGCCTACGATTATTACCTTCATCTTATTGTTCCACCTTTCCTCATTAAAGCATTTCTAAAATCGCTTTCTTAGGTCTTGCACCTGAAACCTGTTGTACGATCTTCCCATTCTTCATAACCACCAAAGTTGGGATACTCATAATACTAAATTCACTTGCCAGTTCAGGCTGCTCATCCACATTGATTTTACCAACTTTGATATCAGGGCGTTCACCTGCAATCTCCTCTATGATAGGAACCACCATACGACAAGGAGCACACCAAGGCGCCCAAAAATCCAAAAGGACAGGTTTCTCGGAATTCAGTATTTCATTCTGAAAATTATTTTTATTGATATTAATAGCAGACATTTTAAAGTCCTCCTTGTTTTTTCTTTTATGGCTTTATGATAATCTGAAATTCATTTGTTTTCTGTGATATCATCACATTATTATCATGATTAGTTTTTTACTAATTTATTTTTTCATGGTGAACTGATTGAATATACGAGATTATATCTTGATGGAAATTTGCAAATGTGGGTAACTGCGGAAGATTCATTGGAAATCTAAATTTCAAAATATTTTCTAATTTTATAACTGATATCTCTTTTTATAAATTCTGCGAGATATCTCTCATTTGAAAAATGCAAGAAAAAATATGCTTGAAACGTACCGGGAATACCGGGCATTTCATGGAATCTGAGAGGAACTTATATGAGTACGGTAATTCTTTCCGGCACCACACTTCTGGAATATGTACAACAGGCTCGGAATATCTGCGGTCCGGACTTTCCCATCATTGGATTAAATCGGCAATACCACATAGAACCCTCAAAAACATTCAACTCACTACCTCACACAGAGGTAGACCACTTGACGGAAAAGCTACATCTGCTCAGGGTGTAATTTCAACTCACTACCTCACACTGAGGTAGACTTTTTTCCTGTTTCATATTTCACCTCTTACGCCAGTATTTCAACTCACTACCTCACACAGAGGTAGACTATAGCAGGAGGGATGATAGATGGAAATAAAAGATTTCAACTCACTACCTCACACAGAGGTAGACAGGTACTTCACTGATTTTATCCCATGCAGTCTTATATTTCAACTCACTACCTCACACAGAGGTAGACCCGTATGATGATCCCAGCAATGTTTGCAATGATCATTTCAACTCACTACCTCACACAGAGGTAGACAACGTATGTGTTAATGCTCCGATGAGCATAATCATTTCAACTCACTACCTCACACAGAGGTAGACATCGTGGCCATTTGTAAATGTTTTTCCGGCTACATTTCAACTCACTACCTCACACAGAGGTAGACTACTGGATCACCCTCACTTACCCCAAAGGTTATATTTCAACTCACTACCTCACACAGAGGTAGACTCTCCAATTACATCATTAAGTTTGCTTTTTTCATATTTCAACTCACTACCTCACACAGAGGTAGACTTTTCTTCTCTCATACAAAAAAGAACGAGATTTTCATTTCAACTCACTACCTCACACAGAGGTAGACCATGTCCCCGTCTGGTTTTACAAGACGAAAAACGTATTTCAACTCACTACCTCACACAGAGGTAGACTGTGATCAGCGTTGCAGCTCTTAACGAATGAGATACATTTCAACTCACTACCTCACACAGAGGTAGACCGTTCCCGTAATTCTTTATCTTTACATTGTACATATTTCAACTCACTACCTCACACAGAGGTAGACGTTCTACAACATTTCTCAGGACGAGGCATACACATTTCAACTCACTACCTCACACAGAGGTAGACTGCTCATACTTTTCGGCGCAATCATTACTACTAATAATTTCAACTCACTACCTCACACAGAGGTAGACGGTACACCGGGTTCTGGGAAAAGCTTACATGTAGCTATTTCAACTCACTACCTCACACAGAGGTAGACTTGATCCAGCTACAACCGATGATATCTTTACAGATTTCAACTCACTACCTCACACAGAGGTAGACCAATATGGTGATCGGAAAGCTTGCCACACTGGCATTTCAACTCACTACCTCACACAGAGGTAGACAGCTACCACTTACATACAGGGAACTGGAATTGAATTTCAACTCACTACCTCACACAGAGGTAGACAGCAATTTGTCACAAAATTCAGAAAGAACCTCCATGAATCACATAACAAATCGCACAATAAATCTTTATTTTTTTTCATTTCAAGCATCTTATAACAATTACAAGACGCAAAAAAGCAGTCTTTTTCTGGTGCGAATCTCCCAGAGAAATTATGTGTACTTTACATTCGCACTACAAAATCAATGTCCCTGTAACATCAAATCCAGGATGTGCTCCTATGTGTTCTACTTTATTTTTGTAATTATTTCCCAAGTAATAAAACCGCAGACTGTCGACTTCTTTATCTATGATTTTCTCAAGAATATCTTTTACCTGCCTGCACTTTGTTGCGTCCATTTGACACTCAAATACTGAATTTTGAACTCTTTGTCCATAATTCGTACATTCTTTGGCAACTTTTCTTAATCTTTTTCTTCCTGCTGCAGTCTGTGTATTTACATCATACGTGATCAGTACCAACATCTTACCACCTACTTCCAGAAAAATGGCGGATACTCATCAAGATCTCCTCTCAAAAATCGCGCCAATAGCAAACTTTGAACATATGGTGCCATTCCCCATTCTATTTTCTCGCCTAAAAATGGGTGCTTAATTGTCTCCTGTTTCTTCGCCTGCCATGTGGATAAGAAAACTTTACGTCCCTCATCATTCATAATAACAGCACCATTCTCTTTTTTCATAAAATATTCTGGTTTCATGATTTTCTTATTAATTAATGTCAATACAAAACGATCCGCCATCACACTTCTGAATTCTTCCATGATGTCCAACGCAAGAGATATTCTGCCCGGACGATCTGTATGGAAAAATCCTACATACGAATCTAATCCAACAGCCTCCAACGCCGATCCACACATTCCTGCCAACAGCGAATATGCAAAAGATAGCATAGCATTAACGTTATCCAACGGTGGTCTTTTATTTCTGCCCTGGAAATAGAAATCTGCTTTCTGCTGTAAAATCAAATCATCAAAAACCGAAAAATATACAGAAGCCGCCTCTCCTTCCAAACCCAACAGTTCCTCTGCGCTCTCACATTCTCTTATCTTTGTGGTGCTCTGTGCAAGAAAAGCCGATTTCTTTTTCATTTTTTCAATATCCAGACGCAACGCATAGTCTCTCGTTGCTCTTTCCAAAACCCATCTGGAATTATATACCTTTCCTAAAATAAAATTTCTTGCAATCTGCACACTTTTTTCTTTGTCTTCACTGATTCTATACTGTTGCTTGCGAAGTGTTACGTTTCCTTTTGCTTCACCGGTAACTCGAGCCAGAAATCTTCCATTTCCGGACATAAAAGTCAGATCAATATTTCGCTGAGCGCAAGCCCCCATTAATGCAGGACTTGCCCCAGTATATCCAAACGTTATGATTGCCTGAAGGTTATGTAGTGGTACACGTCCTATTTCTTTTTGTTCTTCCAAAACCACTACATTTTCTCCGTCTAATGACAAATACTTATTTCCAGATGTAACATATAAGGTATTTAGAAGTCTTTTCATACGTTATCCTCTTCAAAAATCACTTCGTTTATATATCCAGATACCGTTTTCTTTTTGTTTAATACAGGCAAGCATATATCCTTCAATGAACATGCATTACATTTCTTTCCGGTTTTTACTTTTGGAGTATACCTCTGGTCATAATATTTATGCATTTCACGAAAACTGCTTGTCACTTTTTCTCTTACTTCATCCGTAAATTCCACTTTTGTACGCCGCCGCGTCTCACCATAATAAATATATCCATACGGAATTACACAGCATAACATTTCCTCAAGGCACAATGCCTGGGCCGCTACCTGCAGTATATCAGAATCATCCGTTTTAGGCTTTCCTCTTTTATATTCTACTGGAACCACGGAATAATTTCCTTCCCTGCCAGCAATAGAAATCCCCTCTTTTGTTTTATGGAATTCCACCACATCACATTCGCCGCTCACTCCCATTTCCCGCGAATGAACCGGCATTGCTCTGACGATAAGAAGATCTCCTCTTTTTTCTTTTATTAAAGGATCATGTGCATTTTCATGAAGGATTTTTCCTTCCACTGTTCTGACATTCTCCTGCCACTGCATTTCTATATATGCCAGAGCCCACTGCCGTCGACAAAACGCAAAATGTTGTATTCCTGATAGCTGTAAAAATTCCTCTTCTTTATACAAAGTCAAACTCCTCCGGTTTTTTGCATCCCTTTACATCCCATGTTATTTCATAATCTTCAATTTTTGAAGGGTGCTCTGTTTTGGCTTCTATATCAAATCCTCTCTGAATTTTTCCACTGGAAACAGCCGGCGTTTTCTCATCATGCTGCCACCAGTACATCTTGCAAACTTCCATACTTCCTTCCGGTCTGGCAGAAGAAGCATCATTTTCGAATAAAGTTTTTAATGCCTCTTTCAGCAATTCTGCATCTTCCTGACTGAATCCCGTTTTTTCGGCAAGCTGGACATTTACACTTCCCATGACTTTATATACAGCAAAACCTACGCGATGTTTAGTACCCATAGTGTCTGAAGCTTTACTCTCTTTTCCGGATTCACTGTTCACACTCTTAGTAATCTGCATACTTATAATATCGATTGGAGAAAGACTGATTGCCTGATGAATAGAAACAGGTCCTCTTACTCCAAACGATACAGGAATTCCCTTAAACGCAAAAACCTGTCCAAAAGCTCTGACATCTAACCACTCTTTACACGCAATCGCTGCACATGTATCACGATTTGCATTTTTTTTATTTCCTATCTGCGCTTTCAATTCTTCGCATCCATCCGCACGATCTTTTAAACTTGTATAGCAATCATCAGTACGATCATCTGACTGCACAAAAATTTTCTGCCCAAGATCCTGAAGACGGTTTCTTATCTTTCTTTTAATACACACATCTGATATCTCGCCATATCCATCCATATTGATTCTCGGGCGGTTTCCATTCAGCGGATCTCCATTTGGATTTGCATTATCCGCACTTACAAATAAAGTAAAATCAATTTTTCCTCTCAATGCGCTCATCGTTTATTCCTCCTCTTCCTTCTCTTTAGAATCTTCTTTTTTCTGTTTCAAATCATAAGCCTGGCTGTGAAAACCAAGAAGATATAAACCATCCAGTTTCTTGTTATCCTTAAAACTTTCTACTTCAAACAACTCATAAATATCATTCAGCAGATTCTCATAAAAACGTCTCTCTGCAATTCCCAACTTATTCATATATGGTTGAATGCTTTCTTCAATCACCTTCCACGTTTCAAAAGGTCTCTGAGAAAAGGTGCTCATATATCTTTTTGCATTTGTAACTCGTGCCTTATCCCCATCGTCATAAGTACGATATTCAATTCGATCTGCTACTGCCAGCAAACGTCCATACAGATAATTTCTGTCTTTTTGTTTTTTATCTAATGCCACGTTCCATTCCTCCCCGTATCTTTCACTTTTATCCTTTTTAACCAACGAACATGCCAGTGTTAAAACCCGTTCCCAGTTTTTCCGATCTTTATAAATCAATGGCATGGAAGCTTTTAATACTGCTCTATTTACATAATCATATGGAATTCTATTCCCGTTCCAGATGCAGGGAATCAGCCTTCTCGCAACTTCCGCATATAGTTTCTTTCCATTTGTATCTGCAATTGCAAGGCCCCCCTTGCTTTCTGTGCCAAACAAAATATCTGCTACATCCTTGACTCCAACCATCCCTGAAAACTGTATTCTTTTTTTATCTTTCTCTTTCCATTTTTCATGAATCCAGTTACAGCTTTCATGCCATTTTTTTATATTTTCCAGATATCTTGCAGAATCCAGCGTCATCTCCTCAACCATAGATAATCTTCCCGGTGTAGCTGCATCAAAACCAAGCAAAATCATTTTGGATGTATTATCTACCTTTTTTCCATATCCTCGAAGTGCGCTATAAAATTTTTCAGCAGTGATTGCATTCCCATCGCATGCACTCTCTTCTTCAGACTCTTCATCATCCCAGTCATCATCCCCAGCATACTCTGATGCAATGGTGTCCGTATCTACATTCCATCTTGGCATACTCTGACGATGAGATTCCCATGTAACAACTGCCAGCGTATCAAAAAATGTTCCCTGTTTTCGAATGATCCACTTCAATGCATTATGGATTTTCTGAGAGGTTTCATTTCCCACTGCAAAAGCATCTTCTTTACTTACAAAACGCCCTCGATAAGTAAAATTCTGACTGTCATTTGCAGAAATCAACTTTGCACCGTCACCCTCATTACGAATTTTTTTGGAATGAAGATAAGAAATAGCCTCTGTATTTCCGGTAAGATAACATAATCCCTTCTCGTTTTCCTGCGAACGTACATAATTTATATAACAATCCTGAAGTGTTCTGTCTTTCCAGCATTCGTCTGGGATTATCTCAGAAAGGTCTGTATTTGACGAACGGATGATAAAACGCACAAATGCTTTTGTTTGTACAATCCCCTGAATATTTTCTTTATCATCAATTTGATTCTGCTCATTCAATTTTATAATTCTTTTTTTTACGAGATCAGATACCAGTGTATTTTTTTTCAAATACAAATAAATTGCTCTGACTTTTTCATGACAATACCCTGACTCAACCCATTCTTTCAACTGAGAAATATATAGTTCATGACAGATTCCATCATCTTCATAATATTTCGTATAATCTCCCGCAAGATACCTCAGATTATCACACAAAGGATGTGGTTCTTTTCCAGCAGTACGACTTCCTGATTTTTCTGTAACTGGTATAATTGTCAGTTTATCATTGAGGTCTACCAGCTCTGCATTCATAAAGTTTCCATTCTGGTCAATGGTTACTGTTATCTGTGCAGTCACAGTGGTATGAAACGGCGGTAAGAGCACATACGGCATATCTCTCCGATATTCAATGACACCTATTTTGTCACTGTTTATCTCATATAAATCAATCAACCCGTTTACCCAGCTCACTCACCCACCTCCTCATCGGTAAATTCTTTTAGACCAGTAAAATTATCCTTTCCAAAAACTTTTCGTTCCATCTCTCTGATATGTCTTTTCTGTGTACATTCTTCCGGTCTTATAAATTCTATAATTCCCCCTTTTTTCATAATCGGTTTCCAAAAACGAACTGTCATTTTCCCATTATCTTCCGGAAGGACAGCTTCATCCGCATATGTGATCCCATGATACATAAAACCATAGTCTATCTCTCCTGGCATATCATCATAATGGCTTTCTCCTTCTCCAAATACACATGGCTCAACAAATGCCTGGCATTCTCTTGTCCCCAGAAAAATATCTCTGCGACCTCCTCTTTCTACCATACGCTTTGCGATATTATGATGTTTATGTTCATTTCGGTCTTCCTCCAGCTCTACATGATTAAGATTAAACTCAAAATGCGCTCGAACTTGATAGCGTACATCTTTCAGATAAGTATAATA
This sequence comes from Ruminococcus sp. AF17-22AC, assembly GCF_003460065.1. NCBI lineage: Bacteria > Bacillati > Bacillota > Clostridia > Eubacteriales > Oscillospiraceae > Ruminococcus > Ruminococcus sp. AF17-22AC. The sequence continues at coordinate 162,090 of NZ_QRXT01000004.1, read as the reverse complement.
AGCCAGTTCATTTCCACCATTATAAGCGATCGGACGAATCCCTTTTGTCTCAGTTTGAATAGGCTTCATAACACGTACAGCATCTATGATCCACATAATTGTTGGTTTCCAGTAAATACTTTCAGTAATTCCTCGCAAAGCTTCATACGTCGGAATATGATAACTTGTTTTCTCTCCACCAACTCTCATGACCGGATCAGAAAACAATGCATATGGACCACGTACTTCAAATTCTATTGTATTTCTGTATTTCTTCATAGTTTCTGCCCCCTATATGTTACAAAAATCCATCTTTGGTTCATCCACAACCCCCACTTTCTTATCATAATAGCCGTTGCATAATACCAGGATCCCCTCACTGTTTTCGTATATGGCATTTCCAATTTTGTTTTTCCTGCTTTCTGAAATACCAACGGTATATCTTTGCAATCTTCTCAGTATCTTTTTCTTTTCTGCCTCTGTGCGTACCCGCACCAGTTCTTCTAACAGCAGGTTTGCCTCAATCCCATATGGAACTACAACATTTAATTTATTGGTATTAGCAATCACTTCAAACTCATGTCCTGCTGTTTGAAAAGCCTGCGGCAGCTTTATACGAACTTTTTCTTTATGTTTCCGGCAATATTGATTCTGCCCAATTTGGTTTTTCCCTAGTAAATCTGTCAGTGTTACCGTTACGCCACATACTTCAACTGGAAATTTGGTTTCTAGCTTTCTTAACTGCGAACGATAAACCGAATAATAAAATTTTATAGCTATTTCTGAATCTAATGAATAATTAAACTTCTTATTATCATACTTAAAATCGTCCAAGATTTTCTGTAGCGCAGCCTGTGCATCTCTGATTTCCCGCAAACGTTCCAAACGTTCTGCATCATGAACCATCTGGACAATATAAACTGCTCCCATTTTTCCAAGTTCTTTATGTCGATTACATCTTCCCGCTGCCTGGATAACATTATCAAGTCCTGCTTTGGATCGTACCACGCAACCAAAAGAAAAATTCACTCCGGCTTCTACCACCTGTGTGCTCACACAAATAATCTTTTTGTCTCTTTTCCTTAATGCGTTTTTTATCTCTGCCAATGTATCCAATTTATGCTGCGGACACATATTATTACTCAGATGAAAAATTTCATATTCTTCCGTGCAACAGTCTTCTAGGTTTTGAAACACTTCAAATGCACACTTTGTAGTATTTAAAATTACCAATGTACTGTGATATTCTTCCGTTTTTTCCAATACAAACTCTTTTAAATCTTCTGTTTCCATTCCTCCTGGATAACGTTCGTTTTTTGTTTCATCGATAATTTCAACTCTTTTGAAAGCTTTTGCATATTTTTCGGATTCTCCCGACATTTCCAGACACTTACAGATATTGTTTTCCTCAAGAGATGCCAGGGTTGGCTGTGTAGCAGAACATAATACCACGGTTGTTCCACAAAACTGTGAAAAAAAATTCACAGACAAGTTGAAAAGTTCTGTACATCTAACCGGAAATGCCTGCACTTCATCAAATATAATGATACTGTTACATAAATTATGCATTCTGCGGATACAGTTCTTCTGGTCAGAAAATAATGTATTTAAAATCTGTACTGCTGTTGTCACAATAATTGGTGAATCCCAGGTTTCTGTAAGATTTCGATATTTTTCCTCTTCTCCTTCTTCACAGATAACATTACAATGATGTTCCAAAACAGCCGCTGGCAGTCCCGTTGCTTTGCGAATTTCTTCTGCGTTCTGTTCCAGAATAGAATTAAATGGCGCTATGTAGATAATCCGATGTTTCTGTTCTTTCTTCGCATGATAAAGTGCAAATCGAAGACTACTGAGTGTTTTTCCCGCACCCGTTGGTACTGTCAGACGATACAGCTGCTGGTCTGTTTCTGCTGCTTTCCGGCAGGAATCAGATATCTCCTGTCGGAAAGCATTCAGTTGGTTTCCATTATCTGGATTATTTTGGATTTCATTTCTCAAATACTGTTCAAAATTCTGTATGCATTCCTCCCATATCTTCTGAGTCTCCTCTTGTGACATTCTTTTGGATAATGGAATATTCTGAAAAAAGCATGCTGTATCGGTCCAATCGCCATCAATCAGTAAAGATAATGCCGTCCGCAGATACATTCCCAGATAAAAATATCTGCTACCATATTTTTTTCCAGAGGAATCATACTTCTTAACAAATCCATTTACTTTCTTAAGAATTTCCTGATATGACTGAACAGCCTTCTCTCCTGCTTTCTCTAACATTTTTCTATCATAAAGCTCAAAAAATTCCTCTTTGATATGTTTATACTCAATTTCTTTTTTCAACCGGCGTTCCTGTAGGCTCTGACCATTTTCCAGATTAATACAATCTTCCATGCCATGATGAAAATAAATTAATGTACTGATAAATTCCGAAACAGGCTCTCCTTCCAGCAATTCAAGTACAATCCTTCCACCCGCAGTAGAATGATCCAGTCCATGCTTATGAACCTTATCACCTAACTCCAGAATATTTTTAAAATCATCCTGATTTACTGTGCCAAGTTTTCCTGCATCATGAAGAATTCCCGCCAGTTCAACAATGCTGCTCAGTTCTGGAAGTTCACAGACATCTCTCGAAAAACGTGCGACATTTCCAGCGTGCCCCTGCATAGACTGACATCTTTTCGTTTCATAATCTACATGAGCTAATTTGCAGTCTTCTGTTTCCAGAATACTTGTTTCTTTATTTTTCATTCAACGCCCCTTGTACTATATGTCTAGTTTTTCATTATTATATTTTTAGTTTTTATGTATTTTTACTATATTTTACCAAGTTCATAGCCTTAGTGCAAGGCAGATATCGAAAAAACGTTCGATTTTTTATATCCACCCTGCAAATAAGATACTGTTCTTTATTCACGTGGTAACATCAACAAATTATCTTTCGATGTACTATTAGCTACAGATCGAACATATTTCTCTCCCTGTATGCTCATTGCTGGAATAAGATATGGATATGGTGCAATATTTACGGTAATAGTTTTGGGAAATTTTTGCAGATAGTCGTAAACCTCTGATTTCTTCCAGTATGTATTCGTACCATCTATATAGATAGAATCTATATCCTGTACATTCCCGGAATTGCCACAGTTACGTTTCATTTTGATCTTAATCGCTTTCATAATAAAAAGCCTCCTTATGATATTTTTACAGAATCTGCAGATTCATTGGTGTAATGAAAATATCATAGAAAAGCTTTACAAAAATCGCAAAATAATTTAGAATAGATTTGCAGTATGTTATTCAAATTATTTGGATTGCATTTCTATGATGAGCCGTCTGATACGCCAATATCAGATGGCTTTTTCACTACATCTTTACTATACTGCACTGGCGCTTTGTTGCCAATATATTTTTATCATGCAATCACAACTAAAATATATAATGATATAAATGATAAAATCCGTCAAAAATTCTATATGAATTAAATTTATAATAATATAAAATCAAAAAAGCGATTAGAAATTAATCCAATCGCCTTTTTCACACAAACAAGTATATAATGATATTTTTCAACTCACAGATTTTCATCTGACAATAGATAAAGGCTACAGGAATTCTCCATTCCTGCAGCCTTTATTTTTTTTATAAACTTTTTTCAGAATTACTCAAACTCCTTTGCAGACTGCGTTATACATCACACACAAGATATAATTAACGGTTTTTCTATCGAACATTCGTTCTGTTTTTGTGTTTTCCGTACCGCCTATGAAAAGATAAACTCCAAAATAACTCCATTTCACTCTTTGTTATTTTGTTGTTCTTCTCTTGCGTAAAGAAGATCCAATGCCTGACACACAACACCACTCATGCTCTGATAATGACGTTCCGCATACTCAACAAGTCTCTGCTTTTGCTCCGGAGTCACCCGTACTCGTATGTTCTCTTCTTTGCCATCTTTTGGTATTTTTCTAGCCAAACATATCACTTCCCTTCCGCAAGTACAGTTTTCTACTGATTACTACAAAATGTCAATCTATTTTTGTTATTTATATATATATTCTCTTGGACTAGTCTTGGACTAATTTACTTCTCACTCCTGTAGATCTTTATCTACAATCTCCCAGTAACCATTCTTTGGAGAGCCATGTCTTATAAGAATACCATACTCTTTTAACTTCTTAATATTGTTCTCTATATTTCGACTGGCAACACCGATTTTTTCAGCTAACTTAACCGCTGATAATTGATGATCTTCTGAAAGCAATTTTATAATCTTTTGCTGTGTATCGTTGAGGTCTGTTCTCCACGCTACTTCCGATGTTTCTCCGATACTTCTCCGATGCTTCTCCGATGCTTCTCCGATGTTTTCTTTTTCATTTGTTATCGGAAATGAATTACGAAACAGCTCTACCCGAAACATATTATCGAATTCCTGAAATTTCGGCTTCGGAAGTCCATACTCCTCTGCTGCATTAAGGATTCTTTTAATTCCGCTTCCCCATGCTTCTACGAGTCCCATCTGACTGAATATATTGGCAATTCCTTTATTCCGGATCTTAGAATGACCATTCATGACTTCCTCATAAGTCAATCCGTTATATAATCCGCCTGGAGAAGTCACTTCCAGTCTGTCATCATAAACTGCGACCTGAATACAGGATTCATCCAACAGGTTACGGTGACAATGGGCGTTAATGATCATTTCCCTGATTGCTTCCGGTGGTAGCTCATATTTCTCTTTTCGCACCAATCCGTCAATTGTTGCTCCAAGTCGAATATTTCTCAATACAAAATCTACTGCTTCTTCGATTTGTGTATAAATTGGTCCTGTAAATTCTCTCTTATCAAGAAATACTGCACGATCTATTCCCTTGAATACCGCACATTGGGTTTTAGAAAATGAGAAATAATCTGATGTCAGCAACGCATAGGCATTCGTTGCCAGAAGCTGTCCCTCACTCTGCTTTAAGATCTTCCAGTTTATCAGCTGCTCTTTCTTCACAGAATGCTCTGACATTCCTGCTTTTTTCCGGAACTTTTCAATATCCTGGCAAAGTTTCTCTGTAGCTTCTTCTGAAACTGGATATCCTACACAGGTAAGTTCATCCCAGGAGATTCTGGCTCCTTCCATCTCCAGTTCTTTTATTTTCTCTGGAAATGCCTGCCTTGATGTACCTGCAACACGGATATAAGTACCATTATCTTTTCCCTTTGATTTCAGATAATACGGTCTGTTCTTTCCAGCTTCTACTGATACAACAATGACCGTTTTCCCGTCTACTGTCTGTGGCTCAATATCAGGAATAATCTGTGGCACACAGGAATCAGAAACTGCATTGGCAATTCCGTCCATCATCTGAAACAACACATCATTTTCCACACCAACAATCTGGTGTGTTTTATCATCTACTCCAACAATCAGCTTGCCACCTTGTGTATTGGCAAAAGCTACGATTGTCTTCATGTACTTTTCACTTTTATCAGGTAAGGATACCTTGTACTCAATATTTTTCGATTCCCCGGAAAACATAGTATCTTCTACCATTCTTTCACTCCTACTCTTCTAAGCTGTATCATCAGCTGTGTTATTTCTCCAGCTTCAACATAAATTTATCCGAATCATTAACAATATTATACGTTCCATCACCATCCTCCGGCAAGTAAGGAAACGAAAACATCTGTATTCCTTTTTCTGCCTGTCGCTTTGATGAATATACCGTCACATATAACGCATTCGGAATCAACTGATCGTAGCTGAACCGCACACTTTTAAATGAATTTTCCCTGCAACGTCTCACGATTTCTTCTGCACATACTTTCTGATCCTCTACATACAGTTTATTTACCACTACCGTCAAACGCTCCTCATGGTAATTGTCCGCTGTCATTGCATGGGAACCATACACATCCATATCTCTTCCAAACTGGAGATATCCCAGACAACCACCTGTAATTATTATACCGATTATCAGACTGATAAACCACCTTTTTCTCATCTTCTCGCTCCTTTATACCCCTGTATTATAATACAAGCGTATGACAGCACAGCTTATTTTTCAATACAGTTGTATTTATAATTTTAAGAAAAGACGAGGTGCCGTTATGATTGTATATATGGATTTGGAAAATCTACTTAAAGAAAAGAATATCAGCAAAAACAAGCTTTGTGAAGCCTGTAATTTACAGCGCACACAACTTAACAACTACTGCAAAAATAAAGTAACCAGGATTGACTTCACGATACTTGCAAAACTCTGTGAATTTCTGGACTGCACACCGAATGATATACTGAAATTAAAGTAGGGCATTGGATTTTTCTCCAGTGCTCTTTTTGATGATTGGATATTCAATTAACTTTATTTATTACCATTATGATCCGATGGCAGTCTCACTTCTCCGGTCCTTTTTTTCATAATTGAATTCTGTGTTTCCATCTGTGTTGGAATATAATCGCTTTCCTGCAGAAATACACCTGCCGCCTCAGCATATGATTCATATCCAGCTGCTTTCATTCTCTTTAACATTTTTGCCAAAGCACTGTTTTTGTCTCTGCTCACCTGTCGTGTGCTGATGCCCAGTTCCTCTGCAGTTTCCTTAACCTGTTTTCCTATGATAAAATAATCGCTCACGATTTTCTTTTCCTTCTCTGTCAGTTCACTGCCACTTTACTTCCACTTTTCTTCCAGTTTATTTCCTCCATCTTATTCTGTATCTTTTCCGGTCGTGTAAATGCCCAGAGCATTGTTGCATACAACCGGATTGCTTTCTTACGGTTTCGATAATAAGTGGTGCTTGGCATATCATCCAGCATCAGCATCACATACACAGCTGATTGAAAGGAAATCTACAGGAAATGTTCCTGTAGCATAAAATTGCCTGATTATTTATTGATTGAGCAGACTGATAACAGCTCTATACAACAAAAGGTTAGGAAACTCCCTTTCAGGTGTTCCCTAACCTTTTGTTTGTAACATCGTTTATGTTTCTTTCACACTCCGCTAAATCCATGTACTCGGCTCATTTTTTTCTATATTTTAACGGAGACACTCCGTATGTTTTTTTGAAGCTTCTGATAAAATAACTTACATTCTGATAGCCACTGAGCATTGCAACCTCTGTAACTGGAATGTCCGAATTTTGTAACAACTGTTTTGCATGCTCCAACCGCAAATATGTAACATATTTTGAAAGCGTAATATGAAAATGTTCTTTAAAATATTGCGATACATATTTTTCAGGAAGATGGAACTGTTCCCCAAATTCCTTTAATGATATCTCCCCTGTAAAACTCTGCTGTATGTATGAAATCATCTCTTTTTCTACAGTATTTCTTCCACTTTTATCATTTTCGATTATAAATCCATTCTCCCACATGTGAAGAATAAATTGTAAAAGAATTATTTTTGTCTTTATCTGAACAGCTATTTCCAACTTCTTTTCATCATTTTTTGCCATATATATTTCGGCCAACTGCTCACACAACTCTTTTGCTGCATCCTTGATCCTTGGTCTTATCATCAAATGACCATTTTTTAATGGAGTAAGCAATTTATCATCTAACATGTCATCTGTGCAAAAAGAGATATATTCAAGTGGAAAAAGGAAAGTAAAATAATCCACTTCTCCAGCCTGTGAACCCATGAAATGCAGATTGCCCGGCGACACTACAAAAGCATCCCCGGGGGTTCCAATATAATTTTCTCCTGATATACTTACAGTCAAAAACCCACTTTTTACATATATAATTTCCAGTTCATCATGCCAATGTACCGGTATCTGAAATGATCGTCCCTCATTTTTTATATGATATGTACTAAACGGATCATCCTTTGTACCATGCGGTTTATTTTCCTTTAATTCAAAGTACATAATCTCTCCTATACTTCTATAAGACCTTTACTTTTCCATTTTCCACTCTTCCATCTAAGTACCATTCCCACAGCTCTCGCACATTCGTCACCTGCCATAGCAATATATGATCCTACAGCCAGAAGTCCCATGTGTATTCCGAGAAAATAAGTTCCGCCAACTGCAAACAAATACATAAATATTGCACCTAGTATAACCGGGAAAAGTGCGTCTCCACTCGTTTTTAATGCCTGACCATATACAAGGTTTGTTACCCTTCCAAATTCAAGAAAGACATCTACTATTAACAACTTTACCACAAGATTTATCATCTGTGTATCATCAGTAAATATATGCACGATAAAATGTCCTGCCAATGCAAATGTCACGGAAAAACAGGTCGCTGTGATGATACCGTATATCGCAGCTTTTCTCGTTCCCCTGTGACATTCCTCAAACTCTTTTGCTCCAATTCTCCAACCGGTCATAATTGCATTTGCCTGAGCAAGGGCAGCTCCCACACAATATGAGAAATTTGCAATCTGTACAGCATATGAGCGTGCTGTAACATTCATTCCATCCACATCCATCTGATTCATAAAACGCACAATAAAGGTCATTGCGATATTGTAAAGTGCTGTTTCAAGCGCAAAAGGAAAACCAATCTTAACAATCTGCGCAAATATCTTTCTTGATGCAATTCGCTCAGGACTCTGTTTTGCTTTTATAAGCACAGCCCCCATACCTGCTACAATAATAAGATTTACAACTCTTGAAATAACCGTGGCAACAGCAACTCCCATTACACCCCAGTTGAATACAAATAAGAATACTGAATTAAGTATTATATTGAGAACATTTCCAACAACAGTTCCTATCAAAGAATGTTTTGTATATCCAAACACTCTCAAATAACTGGAGAAAATAGGAATCAGTGCATTTAAAAAACATGCGCCGCCAACAATTCTAAGATATATTTCAGCCGGCTCAAGCAAAGCCGGAGCAATACTTACGATTCGAAGTATCCCACCAGAAAAAGTAGCAAGAATGACAGACATTACGATACCTATCAATGCGTTGAATATAAGTCCAAGTTGTCTTGCCTGATACGCTATCCCCGGTCTTCCGGCTCCGATATTTTGTGACATAACAGCTATCATACCCGACGATATTACGCCGAACATGATAATAAAAACACCTATATATGTATTTGCTGTTCCCACTGCTCCTACAGCCTGGTCGCTTACAGATGATAGCATAAGCGTATCGACCATACCTGAAAGCATATAAAATAAAGTTTCTAAGCATATTGGCACAGATAACTGTGTTAATGTTTTTCTTTCAGCTGCCATAGTTTTCTCCTCACATACAATTCAAGAATACTATATCAATAATACGATATATTTCTATGTAATTCTTGTATAATATCCTGTGAAAATTGCACTATTTCTACTTTATCTTAAAAAGTACTAGGTCGTGTTACTGAAAAATGGACCGCAAAATACCCGAATTCTATGAAACGCTGGTATGATAACTGGGATGCAATAACGCCGATTTTCAAGTTTTCACCGGATGTCGGATAGGTTATTTACACGACCAATGCAATTGAAAGTCTGAATTCTACCTACCGTAAGCTCAACCGTCAGAGAAGCGTATTTCCAAGTGATACAGCACTCCTGAAAGCCCTGTATCTGGCAACTTTTGAAGCCACAAAAAATGGACTATGAGCATTAGAAACTGGGGACGGGTCTACGATGAACTCAGCATTATGTATGAGGGACGACTCCCAGAATAACAGAATCTATATGCATGATGAGAAGGACGTTTTTGACGTCTGCTCTTGACATGCCCGAAATCATGTCGTATATAGCAAGAGCTGGAAGCTCTAATTTAGCGCTTCCAGCTCAATCATTATCATAGAAGATTATTATTTACAGACTTTTCTTCATAGTCTCGGAATGCCTATAAAATTGGGAAAGTTAGCCAGATATTTCGGCAAACAGGAATTTGGAACGTGCTTTATAAATTTTTTCCGATCCCCTCAAGTTCGTTCATGGAATCCTTGTTTTTTTCAAGTTCATCTCTGGCTGTTGCGTAATATGATTTTTTGAAAAGCATATCCCAAGAAAGATATTTTGCCATACAGTCAAACTGCTTATCAATCAGTTCATACTGGATACTGTCTACGGGAGAACCGCCTACAACAATCGTGCCAACTTTTTTATTTTTTAACTGCAATCCACGGCAGTAGCACTTATCAATGATAAGTTTCAATTGTGCTGACATTCCCCACCAATAAACTGGTGTAGCAAAAAGAATCATATCTGCGGCAGCAATTTTATCAATTGTAGGATTTGTATCATCCTTATCGACGCATCCCTTAGAGCATTGACAGACACCACATCCCTTGCATGGTGCAATGTTGAGTTTGTCAGGTTCAATGATTTCAATTTCATTCTTTTCTGATGCTCCTTTTATAAATGCATTGATTGCTGTCAGCGTGTTTCCTTTTCTGGCACTTCCATTAATGATTACAATTTTCATGCGTGTATCCTCCAACTTCCGATTTCATGATATCATTTCTAATACAGATTTTACCGTATTTTTCAGATTCAGTCCATCTTTTAATCCCAGTCGATAGAAAAATTCTTCTGTTTCTGCTCCACTGCTAAAAATTGCATTACAGTATTCCGTAATCACTTCTTCCTGTTCTTGGGATAACGTTTCCAGTAATTTCTGGTATTTCTTATCAATCTCACTTACTGGCTCTTTATCCTGCTTTAACTTCCATTCTGAATATGCTTTCCCCATATGCTCTGTAATTGTCAGATTCACAAATTCCTGCACTTCCTCGGATATGGTGCTCGCAGATTCCTGTTTATCTTTCTTTTTATCATTTGATTTTTCAAGTGTCGTGTCATCAATATAACGAATGATTTCTCGAATATTTGACTTCATCGACTGCAGATATCCTTTCATCAGCACAGCTACTTTTCTAGCATCCGATTTTTCGGTTTCTTTTTCCAGCATATAAAACTCTTCCAGTTTCCTTCTTTGTAAACCCCCATTACTAATCCTCGACTTTCATGCCATAAATCTTTTCTGCCAGGAATTTCGTAGAGATTTTTCCAGCTACTACAATATATCCTTTTGCCTTCAATTCTTTGTTGTATTCTCGCATCAGACTATATGCATAAGTTTTTGAAACTCCAAGAATTGCACACACATCATCCACATCCATATACATTTTTTCCTGCACCATACTCATACCGCTTTATCCTCCTTCAAATACTGCTCAACATGTTCCAGACCATAGATTTTGTCCTCTACATAGCGAGTTGGCACCCGACCGAGAATCACATAATAGTTCTTGCTTTCCAGATCGGCATTCATTCTTTCCACCACCCGGTAAGCAAACGAAACTGATAATCCAAAGAGTTCTGCAATGTCTTCTACTGATAAATACATTTTTCTCTTACGCATGAAACCATTCCTTTCCCTCTTCCTGTGGAATCTCACAAGTATCTTCTACTCCGTAGAAACGCTTCACAAAATACTTTGTCGGAACTTTTCCTCTAAGCGTCAAATATCTCTGTTCTTCCAGCTCCTTATTCAGATTGCCAATGATCTCATAAGCCGATGTCTGTTTTACCTCCAGAAGTTCACATATATCGGCTGCCTTTAAAAATAATTTGTTCTGCATAATCAGTACCTCCTGTATTTTGAATATTTATCTCTTCATATACTCTGTACTGGCAGATGTAAAATCGGACATCATTTTCCGAAATTTAGCGAATTATTTTAATTTTACAGTTTCCATATGTGTTATCGCTGAACCATGGAGTTAATATCATTGAAAAAGGGTATAAAAAAACAGTCTGCCCTGACGGAAAATATTTCCATCAAAACAAACTGTTCTTCATATTCACACTAATTATATTTTCTGAGCATAGTTACTTTTGCGAAAATCTCAGATAACTCCGGAAAGAAAACAAAGAAAAAAAAGATTTTTTAACTCCATTTGCACTCCACCGGAACATCCAGACAGCCCGCAAAACCTTTATTTATGGGCTTTTTCGCAATTTAGTCCGCTACTCGAATTCGGCAAGTCGTTGATTTTTCTTAAATTATTTTGTTTAAGTTTTATTCATAATCTGCCGATATTTTACTTCATTTACACATTTTGTTTTGGCTTACTGATTTTCTGTTGCCAAAGTGTTGCCATAAAAATAACTTTCTAATTAAATAAAAGTAATCTATTCACCACCATCTTTAACTGTCTTTTGTTAGTTGAATTTGAATATTGCAATATATCCTTAATATCTTTAGAAAATTCTGCATCTAATTCATATAAGTTATATTTTTCAACAACATCTATCCACCTATCAATTATATTATCTATAGTTAACTTATATAATATCACTCTATCATTTTGCAAAACACTGCCCAAATAATATATCCACCTATCTTTTGAAACAGTTTTTAATATCTCATCCAAATATTGTTGTGCATCCCACGATATTCCATAAATATTTCCTAATTTACAAGCTAATACCGATGTCATGCAACATCCAAATGCTGGTGCAGGAATAGAATTACCCATCTGAGCTAAATATTTTGCTTTACTAGGTTCATTATAAAAATTATTAATACCTTGATGTGTAGCTAAAAGGGATTTTGCTGCCATTATATAGGAATTAGATCGTAAGTTTTCTGGTACAAAATCAAAGCCCTTAACTTTTAACAAAACTGATTTTAATGCAATAAGTAATTTATTATCACCATCATTCAAACACTGTGCATAAGCTCTTCCAACTACCCACTTATCTTCAGATGATAATGACTGCCAAATCTCGACAAAGACAGTGTTCAAATTGTTTAATATTATTTCTCTCTCTGCACTATCCGGTGTGGCTTTCGCTAAATTCATTAATGTCTTAAACACTGTTCGCTTATAAAAATATGGTGCTGGCAAAAGCTGGTTATATAACTCGTGACCCTCTGTTATATATTCAGTTTTTAATCTATCTCTAAAAGCTGAAAATGACATTTCATACTCTACTTTTTCAAATCCTAACACATACTTTACACATGAGCGTACAATGTCTCCTACTTTTGTAGTCGGAAACTCCTCTTCTGGCTCATCATTCGACATATAATGTTGAATAATCTCACTAAATTGCAAAAATTCAATCTTTGCAGTTTTATTAATAAATCCTAAGTCCGAAGACAACGTAATTATTTCATATTCCGAAATATCCTCAACAGACATTGTGTCCGGTCTATCCAACATTTCTGCGACAAAATCTTCTCCAAATTTCATTATATTTTTCTTTAAAGTATTAATAGTTCTACTCCAAATATATTCAGCCGCCATGTCATAAAGTCCGTTTTCGTAAGCCTTTACAACTTTATTTGCGTCTTTCTGTGATAAGCATCTATTATAACTCATTAAGGTTGAAATATTCGTTACATTAGGTAATGATATTCCAGTTGATTCTTGATATAATGTTATCTCATTCATATTCTTATCCTTTCATAGAAATAATTTCCATCTTGAGACTGAAAATATACACCAACATAGTCTTCATTTTGGCTATCCAACAAAGCATGTGCTGCCCTTTTTCGTGCTCCCCCAGTAATAATATTATCTTTATTATGAGGGGTAATAAAGACATTATATCCCCGAATCCTTCCCATTGTATCTACAATTGTAATGCCATCAAAATTTAACATTTCAATAAATAATCCAGTTATGGCATAATATTTTTCATCAAGCTGTCTGATGTAATCGACAGTATGATCAATATCCTTTTCCAAAATTTCTTCTGCCGCCCCTACTATGTCAATTGGTTGTTCAAAAAAAATACCATCCTTCAATTGTTCATTTGGTAACTGACATTTTTCATTCACAACTAGGCAAATAGTTCCATGAAGTTTTTGAGGAAATAAATCAATTACTTTTTTTATACTCCTACGTATTTTATCGTCATTTGTATGCATTAAAAAATCATCTAAAAAACATTGTTTTTGTTCTTCATTACTTTCCACTTGTTCACTAAGCGAAAAATTAATTCTGAGTTCTTTACCATCCATTCCGATAATTTCAACAGTGTTTATATTAATAGGATTTAATAATACACAACTGATTCCATAATCTTTGTATATCATTTCTGCATTTTCTTTACTATTTCTCAACAAATCATCTACTATTAAACCTTCAATTCCAGAAAAATTCCTCATTATGCCAAAACGCATTTCTGCTTCTTCAATATCTACATATACTCTCCAGCCATTATTACAAAATGGTAATAATGGCTTTAGCCTCTTATAAAAAAGCGATTTGTTTTTTTCTGTAGACAAATGAATAATTTCTACCGAAAATATTTTTCTAAAATCCTCGGTTTCTATATTTTGTCCTATTACCAAATGAGGAAATATTTTTTTCTCTTCTTCTTCGTAACTGCAAATCTTTGTCATAAATTCTAATAACTGTTTCTGTATTTCATCTGGTATGTATACTTCATTCTCCTCTATAAAATTAACTATTTCATTACTTCTTTCGCTTAATGAAATCACTTGCATAGTATAACGGATGCCATAATTCACAAACAACTGCTCTGCTCCAATGTTCAACTTCCTTGTAAGTACATTCGGCTGTATATCCAAATCCTGCAGAAGCTGTAACAGTTCCGAAGCTGTTCCGCACCACAATGGTTGCTCCTCCGATACCACCTTTGCAATGGTTTCCAGTATTGGATCAGCCGGCTCTTTCTAAAGTTCTGTTTCTGCCTTTGTCAGCTTCCATACGCATTGCTCCCTGTCAAAATCAAGGAGCAACCGTTGGTCTTGCTGGTCACGCCCTGCCACCTCTAAAACAGCCTTGTTATCCGTCCTCTTTTCCTTCTGCATAACAAACGCTCCGTCCGCAGCTCCTAACAATCCGTTTGTACCGGAAATCATGTCGAAGCTGTCAGAGGACTCCATCTTTCTTGTATGGTGTACTACCAACAGACAGATACTATGTTCATCACTAAAGGCTTTCAGCTTAGTTACAATCTCATAATCACTTGCATAGCTGAATTTATCTCCACTGACTTCCCTTACCTTCTGCAAGGTATCCATTGCATAGGCGACCGGCATATCAAGATAATCAACCTTATTCATCTTTTTTCTGTCGATAGAGATTACTCCTGTATAATTTTTGTCATAATTCGAAAGTATATTTAAAAGAGTAGTCTTTCCAGCTCCATTTCTTCCAACAAGTCCATAAATACAAGCATTTTCAAATGTATAGTTTAAGTCCGAAAAAACAACCGTTTCACCATATTTTTTACTTAAATTTGAAATCTGAATCATAAAATTTCTTTTCCTCTCAAATCCATTTTCGTCAGCCCAACGACTAACAATCCAATAAAAACTACTGTGTCCACAAATAACAGTACAACAATATTTTTTACCACTCCGAAAGTAAAAAGTATGGAGAAAATTTCTACCGACAACACAATAAAACACATATAATTTGTCAAATACTCTGTTATAATATCTCCATAATAATTGTTCATCTGTAATTTGGCATAAATAAAAGGTTTTAATAAATAACGGATTATAATACAGATAACGGGACAAATAAAAATCCAGTTTTTATTCACCAAAGATGTTGCCACACCTTTACTCCATTGTACCGGAATCTTTACTGGCAGCTTAGAATAAGACAACGCCCCAATAATCAAGCATAATACGGTAATCGTTATCCAAGTAAGCATACTTCCCCATATATACAAAAAGCTGACTGAATCCAATTTGAAAACAGTTTGATTATCTTTCCAATAATCCTGCAACTCTGTTACATATTGTTCTACCTGTAATTTTTCATAACTAATACTTTCTTCATCCAGCATTTTTTCGCACATGAGTTTCGCCTTATTCAAATCAGTAATCTGACTTTTTAATACTTCATTCTGCTTCTCAAGCGTTTCCTGCAAAGTTACTTTCCCAGATATAATACTTCGTATATCCTCAATAGAAATTCCCAATGTACGCAGATATGCTATCTTCTTTATATTTTCCACATCATTTTCAGAATAATCTCTATAACCATTACTTTCATTTCTTGAAGGCTCAACGAGTTTTTCCTTTTCATAAAAACGGACATTAGAACGGGATAAACCTGTTCGTTCTTCTACATCTTTTATTGTCATGTTATGCACTCCTTTCAAGCAACTCTATTTTATCTTAAGAATAAGCTATAAACAAGGTTTACAGTCAAGCATTTATCCAAAATCTCTTTTCTTTTAGTTATAAATCAATTCGGCGTTCACAACCTCTCTTGCACACGCCTGTATATTGTTCATTCTCGATACCCATTCCATCTGATTTTCTGCCTTTAACTGTTCTGTAATGCCCTGCTCCTGTTTCATCTGCTCTATAATCCTTTCAAAGCGTTCTTGTGCCTGTTCTTCTATATCTGCAAGATAACTATTCAGCCTGCCACTTGTAAGTAAATTCAAATATACACTTCTACGATATTCTTTCAGATAGCGTAAATGTCTTTGTCCCCATACGCCGATAAATCTCTGTTCTTCCTCCGTCAAGGTAAGACAGGGGATAAAATAATCCCCGTGTCTGATATAAGTGCCGCCCATTTCTTCAAAAATTGTTTTCTTCATAATCATTTCCACCTTTCTTATCGTTCTCTATCCATAGATTTCTTTTTAACTGACCGTTTCGGCTGCTGTCTGCTTTCCTGCTGATAGCGGTGCAATTTTTCCCGTATGCTTGCCTTTTTCGGCGGTTCTGATGACGGCTCTTTCTTCTGCTCTGTCTGATTTTCCCATGCTCGCAGCTCCTCATTATATTCCCTGACCAGTTTTTCCGATTTCTGATACGTCTTTGCAAAGGACTGAACATCTGGATATCCTGCCTGTGTTACCATCTGTTCCATATCTGTATGAATACGTTTTTCCTGTTTCTCTGCCTGTTCAATTTTGCCCTCTAAGGATTTCCGTACTTTTCCTTTGAAAAATCCTGTTGTCTCGGAAAGCTGTTTCTTCAACAAGGAAAGCTCCTGTTGCGTGGACTTCATCGCCTGTGACTGCTTCTGAAGTTTCTCCATCAGCTTCCGCATATCATTCCATTCCTGTAAATCAATCTTCGGTACTGGCTTTGGCGGCAGCTTAAATTTGAAAATCATTTCCTGTAAGAAGTCTTTCGCACCACGGATAATCTGCTGAAACATATCCGGCAGCCAACCATGTGTCCTTATTGATTGCAGCGTTTTGTCAGTGATTTTTTCCCGCTTGACCGTTAAAATATCTTCTTCGGGAACGCCCTCGACTAATGCCACATCAACCGTCCGATTCCATTCCTGCCTTGCCGCATTATCTGCCCGTATTTCTGCTTCTTTCGGATTATTCTTCCCGATTTTCTTCGTTGCCAGATACACACCGCCCTGCTGAAATACAGACAGCTTTTCGGATTCTTCTTTCACATGACTGTTGATGATTTCCGTAAACATTTCCTTCACTTCTCTGGTAAAAGCATCGTTCTTAAACCATTCATCTTTCTTCGTAAAAATATGGCTCTCATAAACTTCCCCTTTGGGAATAATGCTGCATCCTACCCGAAGATTTCCCTGCTCATCTAAAATCTCTTTCTTCGTGCGTCTGTGCTTTCCCTGCTCATCATAAAACATATTTCTGATAGCAATTTTCACTTCGGGATGTTCCAGCATTTTCCGTTCGCTGAATACAAGATGGATATGGTAATTGGTCATTCTTTTGTTATGGTGAAGTGCCACACTACATTCTACACCATACCTTTTATGAAAGCTGTCCGTGAAAAGCCTTACTACATCATCTGCCTTGTACTCAACAAAACTTTCTGGAAGTGCAATGATAAACTCTCGTCCTTCAATACATTTCCCTGCTGTTCCGCTTGCCTTAAAATCCAACTGATTCTCTCTGGCAAGATTTTTCCAGAACTCTGATGTTGCTCCTTCCGTCTGATAGGTAGCATAGAGATGTTCCTGTCTTTTCGGATTGGAAATATAGTCAATTCTTCCTGCCACATCAGACAGCTTGTTTTGTCTGATAAATGAATGTCTGCCTATAAGCATTCTCCTTTCCGGCTCTCGCCTACTTTGCTGTGAGTAGGTGCATAGGCACCTGTTTACGAACTATCCGCCTGTCGGCGGTTGCCCCCTGCAAGGGCGAAATACACAGAGCATAAACGAAGTTTGTGCGATGGGTGTATTTCGCTCTCAAACGCCGAGGGCTTTATAAGGTGCTATCTTCCTCTGTCATGTTCCGGCTTGGACTTTTTATTTTGGGCGTATCCGCCCTTTTTATTTGCCCGTATCCGGGCTTATTTTTTATCCCTGACACCAAACCGATTCTTTACTTTTCTGTCTGATTTATTCCGGTATCCTTGCCCGTACATACTCCAGATCACCGCAATAGGGCGTTCCCACCAGATACCATTCCCTCGCCAGATTCATTTCCATCCTGGTCTTTACCCACTGATCATCTACCAGAACTTCCATACACTCTCCGCAGTGAAATCCCGTATCAATCCATAAGTCCATTGACAGCAATCCATATCTTCCATTTTCACAGTTATAACCTAATCTTCCTTCTCTCATTGCATGATTCTCCTTTCCAGATTTCTCCTTGTCTATGCTTAACAGGGGCGTGCCACGCTCCTGTTCTTATCACCAAGGAAGAATTACCATCGGAAACTCTCCGGCACTCCACGTCTGTCCAGATACTCTTTTCTCGCCCGTTCCCGTTCTTCCTCTGTCGGAGCAGTTTTAAATTTTCCATACAGGTCACGCATGACCATTCTGTCCAGTTTTTTCTCCAATCCCTGCTTGATTTCTTTCTCACAGCTCCCATCTTCAACCAAGTGAAAGCGGAGCAACTGCATAAATAATTCCTGTGATATTTGCACATTTCCCATCTTATCCATCCTTTCCGTGACGGTATGTGACAGTCGTGACGGTTATTTTGATACCGCCCCGCTGTCAAAAATACCGTCACAACCGTCACGTACTGTCACGCATTCTCTGTATTGTCTTTCCAGAGCCTTAGTTTCCGTCCCTCATGGACACGCTCACTCCGAAAGAGAATCCCATGCTCTGCATACAACCTTCCTGCAAGAACATTCAGCTTTCTTGTAATAACATGAGGTTGAATGTCCACATTTATCAGTGCAACAAGTGCCGTTGGAGAACCCTCCCAATAAGGATTGTCTTTCATAACAAGCTCCGCAATCTCATCCAGTAACGGCTCTGGCGGTTCTTTCCATAATTCCGTTTCTGCCTTTTGCAAATCCCACAACAATGTTTCTGTATTGCGGATAAGATACAGCTTCTGGTCTTGCTGATCTCTGCCCGATACTTCCAGTGTTGCGGCATTGCCTGTCCGTTTTTCTTTCTGAAGAAGAAACGCTCCGTCTGCCGCCCCAAGCAGTCCGCTTGTCCCGGAAATCATGTCAAACTTATCATCCGCATTCTGCTTTCTCGTGTGGTGTACGAGCAGTAAGCAAAGTCCGTGAGCATCCGCAAAACTTTTCAGTCTTGCCATAATCTGATAATCATTTGCATAACTGTAATTATCGCCGCCAACCTCACGCACTTTCTGAAGCGTATCAATGATAATCAGCTTCGTGTCCTTATGCTCTGCCACAAATCTTGCAAGCTGTTCATCCAGTCCATTTCCAAGCTGGCTGGCAGAAACAGAGAAGTAAAGATTATCGGTACTTTCTGTCCCGAACATCCGGTACAGACGCTCCTGCAAGCGGCGGTAATCGTCCTCAAGTGCCAGATACAGCACCGTTCCTTTTCGGGTGGTATAATTCCAAAGCGGTGTACCTGTGCTGACATGGTAGGCAAGCTGTGCCATCAGAAAGCTCTTCCCCAGTTTGGGCGAACCTGCAAAGATATAAGTGCCGGGGTAGAGCAGACCGTCAATCAACGGCTGCTTACTCCGATACTGTGTGTCAAACAGTTCATTCATGGAGATTGTCTGGAGATAGGACGGGTCTGATCGCAACTGCATTTCTCTCTGCAATTCCTCAAAACTCTTGATATTTCCACCATTCTCGGATATACTACTTGTAGTGTTTTTACGAATTGGCTGCTCCGTATCTGCGCCAACAGATACATCCGGGGCAGTCTTTTCTTTTTTATTTTCCATCCTCGTCCTCTCCTTTCAGACCGCCCATAATAACAGCGATCAGTTCAATGACATTCAGCAGTTCTTCATCCACACCGTTTCCTGCTTCAATCCGCTTTAATTCTGTGAGCACAGTGGCAAGTTCCGTTTTAAGTGCCTTGAATATTCTGGGATTGCCCTGTACCACTACATCCTGATTCAGACAGCGGCGGTAACAGTATTCCTGCTTTGGCAGTCCCGATAAGGCAACTGCCTTGTTAATGAGTTCATTTTCTTCGGGCGATACCCGAAACCCTACTGTGATGTTTCTCCAACGGTTTTTGTTATCTCTGTTCTTAGCTGACATTTTCAATCTCTCCTTTCCCTAAATCGTCTAATCTATCTGCCATTTCCGTTTGCTTTGACGGGAACAGATGAGCGTACTGGTAAGTGATGTCAATGCTTTCATGCCCTACACGGTCTGCAATCGCCACCGCTGAAAATCCCATATCAATCAACAGGCTGATGTGGCTGTGCCGTAAATCATGGATACGGATTCGTTTTACGCCTGCGGCTTTCGCACCTCTGTCCATCTCGTGATGAAGATAACTTTTTGTGACTGTAAAGATTCGGTCTTTCTTCTTCAATCCGTAAAGCATCTGCAAATATTCCTGCATTTCTTCACATAGGAACTTCGGCATTTTGATGATGCGGTTACTTTTCTTTGTTTTCGGTGTGGTAATCACATCTTCGCCGTGTAATCGCTGATAGGACTTATTGATTCTGACCGTTTCTTTCTCAAAATCGAAATCAGCGGCGGTCAGTGCCAGCAGTTCTCCTTCACGGATGCCGCACCAGTAGAGCATTTCAAAAGCGTAAAAGGAAACAGGCTTGTCCATCATCTCAAATGAGAATTTCTTGTATTCTTCTTTCGTCCAGAACAGCATTTCCTTGTGTTCCTCACTTCCCATATTTCCCGCTTTAGCGGCTGGATTGGAACGCAGCTCATAATACCGCACCGCATGATTGAAGATAGCGGACAACTGATTGTGCAGCGTTTTCAGATAGGTCTGTGAGTATGGCTTTTTCTTTTCGTCCCGATAGGCAAGCATCTCATTCTGCCATGCGATAACCTCTTTTGTAGAAATCTCGCTGATTTTCAACTTGCCGAAATAAGGTAAAATCTTTGTGCGGATGATATGCTCCTTTGTCAGCCATGTATTCTCCTTCAGACGGCTTTTCATATCCCGGATATACAGTTCGGTAAAAGCTTCAAAACTCATATCCATATCAGAGGAGTTCTGCAACTGAAACATTCGCTCCCATTCCTGTGCTTCTTTCTTGGTAGAAAATCCACGCTTGCATTTCTGCTTACGCTCGCCTTTCCAGTTGACATATCTCGCCATCACATACCATGTTCCATTGCTCTCGTTCTTGAATACCGGCATTATTCATCCTCCTTTCCTTATTCCTGTCCTGCCTTGTAGGACATAGTGGTATCCCCTTGGGGATTTCCTGTTCCGTAGAGCCTTTCATAGAAATACTGGCGGTTTACCCGTCCTGAAATAGTAATAAAGCCTTTTTCTTTCAGTTCCTCATTCAACTGACGGATTAGCTTGTAAGCATACGGCTTTGATACGCTTAGTTCCTGTGCCACTTCTTCGGCACAAATAAATCTGTTTTTCATATAATCAGTCCTTTCTTTCGTTTTTGATTGCCGTTCTATCCGAATGAAGTTCCAGCAGGTATTCCCTGTTCGGCACTGTGCTGTCCCGATATACCGTAATAGATCAGGCGCTCGCTTGCCGTCTGGCAAGGTCTTGGCGGTTTATACTGTTCGGACGGTCATTTTGTTTTTATTAAACTTATTTGCTTAATTCGAACTTATTATACTAAGCATATTTGCTTGTGTCAAGTGGCTTTTCGGAAAATATTAAACTTTTTTGTTTTGTATTATCTTGACTTCTCCTAAACATATCTGCTATACTCATTGTAAAATACATACAAGGAGTGGACACGTTATGGCGATTGGAGAGAGAATCCATTTTTTCCGCATTCTGCGTGGGATGACACAAAAATATCTTGGTACGATTGTCGGCTTTCCTGAGCGAAGTGCCGATGTACGTTTAGCACAATACGAAACAGGAACAAGAAAACCGAAGGCGGAACTTACTGCTGCACTGGCACAGGCTCTGGATGTTTCCCCTCATGCCCTCGATGTGCCTGACATTGACAGCTATATCGGACTGATGCACACTTTATTTACCCTTGAAGATTTGTACGGTCTGACTGTCAGTGAATCAGACGGAGAAATCTGTCTGAAAGTCGATACTTCCAAAGGCAAAGATGCTCACGAACTCCAGAAAATGCTGTATGCCTGGAAAGAACAGGCTGACAAGCTATCTTCTGAGGAAATCAGTAAAGACAAATACAATGAGTGGCGTTACCACTACCCAGAATTTGATACTACGCAAACATGGGCAAAAGT
The DNA here is from genome assembly GCF_003460065.1 of Ruminococcus sp. AF17-22AC. Taxonomy (NCBI): domain Bacteria; kingdom Bacillati; phylum Bacillota; class Clostridia; order Eubacteriales; family Oscillospiraceae; genus Ruminococcus; species Ruminococcus sp. AF17-22AC. The sequence goes on along the minus strand of NZ_QRXT01000004.1, from coordinate 139,620 downwards.
CCCATCACAGGCACTTAGCGACGCTCTAATAAATTCTTTAAAGGAGGAACATCTATGAAGCATCTGTTTAAGGCAACAAAAATGGGTTGGGCTAAAGAAAAAGAAGGTATCTATTTCGATTCAAGCACTTTCACCGCCGAAGAAGCCAAACAAGAGTTCAAAGAATATCACGGAACAACAGATAGGGGTTATCCTTACACTGGTTACGAATATGATGGTCAAAAATATCATGATGTAACTTATTTAGGTGAATTTGAAGATGATGAATTACCCCATAATGATATCGAGTTGATGGATATTCTTATAAAGCGTCAGCAAAAAAATAAATAAGCATGACAAAAAGCCCTTAGCCATGAGTTTTTACCCACAGCTAAGGGCTTTCTAAATAATATGGATTTCTTTGTTGCACAACCACCTGTCAATCATTCTCTAACCCGAAAACCACTGGATTACAAGAATATTGGCTCTTATGCAACCGTTATCAAATTGTTATCAAAAGACTTTTAAAAGTACCGCAAACCCGCATAAACGCTGGATTTACTAAGCATTTTTGTTTATTCAAACTCCAGACAGACAGTATGCTATATAAGTGAAAATCATTGATTTTAAGGCATTTTCAGGAACTATCAACCACTAAAATCTATGTGAAAAAAAATAAAAAATGCAATAAAAATGCAATCGAAGTACATTCAGATTTTATAAGATAGACCAGCAAACCTCAATATCATCCAAAAATAGACGTTCAACAATGAGCGTCTATTTTTTGTTTCAAAATTAAATGGGGCTGAAAACAGCCCCGATGGGAATTGGAGATTTGACCCTCCCGGATTCTTCATGTCATGCCAGCCGTAATTTTTTCCATTGCCCCTGCACATTTTAGCAAAAATTCCCAGAAATTCCGTCGCCCACCATAATGCTTTTTACAGTTGTTATTATTGTCATAAGCGTACCTCCTGATATTATAAATCTCCACTGAAATCTACTTTTAAGTTGTTGGGAGTACATGACAGAGCTACATGAGAAAACACAAGCTAACAATCCTAACCATGACTATTTAATTTTTAACACCTAGATAATATCACAACCCTGTAATTTCTTCAATAGCCCCAGAAAGGATGTGATACCACGAAGAAATCACCACCGCCGGAGCGTTCCCCTCCGGCTTCCAGACCGGAACCCGAAACCTACCATCAAACACAACATTCAGAAAGGACAGGTACATCTATATGGAATTAAAATTTGTTATCCCCAACATGGAAAAAACATTCGGCAACTTGGAGTTTGCCGGAGAAGACAAAACAGAACAGAGAAGAATCAACGGACGCATAGCGGTACTCTCTCGCAGCTTCAACCTTTATTCAGACGTACAGAGGGCGGATGATATTGTGGTTATCCTCCCTGCCGAAGCCGGAGAGAAACATTTTGACTTTGAGGAACGTGTAAAGCTCGTCAATCCCCGTATTACCGCAGAGGGCTATAAAATCGGCACAAGGGGCTTTACCAACTACATTTTACACGCTGACGATATGGTAAAAGCATAAGGAAAAGGAGGACATCAGACTATGAGATTAGCAAACGGAATCGTGATTGACAAGGAAGCAACATTCGGGGCATTGAAATTTTCTGCCCTCCGCCGTGAGGTTCACCTCCAGAATGAAGACGGCTCGGTATCAGAAGAAATCAAGGAGCGTACCTATGACTTAAAATCCAGAGGACAGGGGCGTATGATTCAGGTTTCCGTCCCTGCCAGCGTGCCGTTAAAAGAGTTCGATTATAACGCAGAGGTAGAACTTATCAATCCTGTGGCAGATACCGTGGCAACAGCTACCTTTCAGGGGGCAGAGGTGGACTGGTACATCAAGGCAGAGGATATTGTCCTGAAAAAAGGGGCTGCCATGAATCCGCAGCCACCGAAGAAAGACGCTCCCCCTGTAAAATAACAGGAACATAAAAAAACGAAAGGAGGATTGTTCTCATGAAACAGCTTTTCCCCCGTGGAAAACGTATCCGCCCCACGGATAAAGACCTTGTGTTCCATACTGCCCTTGCCGCCCTGTTCCCTGTCTTCCTGCTGGTTGTCCTGCTGTTTCATATCCGGCAGATTGCCGGAACCAACTGGCAGGAAGTGTCCCTTTCCCAGATAATACAGGATGTAAATATCCCTTACCTGTTATTCAGTATGGGCGTGGCAGGGCTGGTGTGTCTTGCAGCAGTTCTTCTGTTCTGGCGATACCGCAGGGACGAAGTAAAACAGCTCATCCACCGCCAAAAGCTGGCAAGGATGGTGTTGGAAAACAAGTGGTATGAATCGGAACAGAGAAAGGAAGACACTTTTTTCAAGGACTTGTCTTCCAGCCGTTCCAAAGAAGCCATCACTTACTTTCCAAAAATCTACTACCGGATGAAACAGGGCTTGCTCCATATCCGTGTGGAAATCACCTTGGGGAAATATCAGGAGCAGCTTTTAAACTTGGAGAAAAAGCTGGAAAGCGGCTTGTACTGTGAGCTGACGGATAAGGAATTAAAAGATTCCTATGTGGAATACACCCTGCTTTATGATACCATTGCCAACCGTATTTCCATTGAGGATGTACAGGCAAAGGACGGCAGGCTTCGGCTTATGGAAAATGTCTGGTGGGAGTATGATAAGCTCCCCCATATGCTCATTGCCGGAGGAACCGGCGGTGGAAAGACCTACTTTATCCTAACCCTTATTGAAGCCCTGCTCCGCACCAACGCCATCCTGTTCGTGTTAGACCCCAAAAACGCCGACCTTGCGGATTTACAGGCGGTTATGCCGGATGTGTACTACAAAAAGGAGGATATGCTTTCCTGCATTGACCGTTTCTATGAGGAAATGATGAAACGCAGCGAAGACATGAAGCTCATGGAGAATTACCGGACAGGGGAAAACTACGCTTACTTGGGGCTTCCGGCAAATTTCCTTATCTTTGATGAATATGTGGCATTTATGGAAATGCTCGGCACAAAAGAAAACGCCGCTGTCCTCAACAAGTTAAAACAAATCGTTATGCTTGGGCGGCAGGCTGGCTTCTTCCTGATTCTCGCCTGCCAGCGTCCGGACGCAAAGTATCTGGGGGACGGAATCCGTGACCAGTTCAATTTCCGTGTGGCTCTGGGGCGGATGTCGGAAATGGGCTATGGGATGATGTTCGGGGAAACCACAAAGGACTTCTTCCTAAAGCAGATAAAGGGGCGTGGCTATGTGGATGTGGGAACTAGCGTTATCTCGGAGTTTTACACGCCCCTTGTACAAAAAGGACACGATTTCCTCAAAGAAATAAAAAAACTGACAGACAGCAGGCAGGGAGTGCAGGCGGCGTGCGAAGCGAAAGCCGCAGAAGCGGACTGACCTGCTGTGGCTGGTGTGCCGCAAGGCACGCCAGCATAAACCCCTCGTATCTAACAGAGGGGTACAAATCGACAGGCAACAACCAAACAACAGGGCAGAATCCCATGGTACACAAGGGATTTTCCCATATCCGGCGTGTGTCAACAAGGCTCTGAAAGTTGACATACGCTTTTTTAGACAGGAGGGATTTTCACTGAATGAAGAAACATGGGTACGGGACATCAAAGAAAAACGGGAAAGTTACGGTATCTCACAACAGAAACTTGCCCTAGCTGCCGGAATCACCCGTCCGTACCTGAGCGACATTGAAACAGGCAAGGCTCACCCGTCCGAAGTATTACAGGAAGCCATCACGGAAGCTCTGGAACGATTCAACCCAGACGCTCCCCTTGAAATGCTCTTTGACTATGTGCGGATTCGCTTTCCCACTACGGATGTGAAGCATATCGTGGAAGACGTGCTGCGGCTAAAGCTCCCCTACTTTATCCATGAAGACTACGGTTTCTACTCTTACACAGAGCATTACTATCTGGGGGATATTTTCGTTCTGGTATCACCGGAACTGGAAAAAGGGGTGCTGCTGGAACTGAAAGGGCGTGGCTGCCGCCAGTTTGAAAGCTATCTGCTGGCACAGGAACGGAGCTGGTATGAGTTTTTCATGGATGTTCTCATGGAGGACGGCGTGATGAAGCGGCTTGACCTCGCCATCAATGACAAAACGGGAATCCTGAACATTCCCCATCTGACAGAGAAGTGCCGGAATGAGGAATGTATCTCGGTCTTCCGCAGCTTCAAAAGCTACCGCAGCGGCGAACTGGTACGGCGTGAGGAAAAAGAATGTATGGGGAACACCCTGTATATCGGCTCCCTCCAAAGTGAGGTGTACTTCTGCATTTACGAAAAGGACTATGAGCAGTACAAAAAGCATGATATTCCCATTGCGGACGCAGAGGTAAAGAACCGCTTTGAAATCCGGCTGAAAAATGAGCGTGCCTTTTACGCCATCCGTGACCTGTTAGAACATGACAATCCAGAACGGACAGCCTTTCAAATCATCAACCGCTATGTCCGGTTCGTGGACAAGGACGATACGAAACCCCGTTCTGACTGGCGTATCAGTGAGGAATGGGCGTGGTTCATTGGGGAACACAGGGGAAGCCTGAAACTGACAACCAAACCGGAACCCTATTCCTTTGAACGCACCCTGCACTGGCTCTCCCATCAGGTAGCACCCACATTAAAGCTGGCTCTCCGTCTGGATAAGATGAACCACACCCAGATTGTCCATGACATCATCACCCATGCAAAGCTGACGGAGAAGCACGAAAAAATCCTGAAGCAGCAAGCCGCCGCTGCAAAAGAGGTGGTGCTTTAACGGCGGCAATTTTGGAACCTAAGAACTCTTACAGGAAAGAAAGGAGCTTTTATGAATTTCGGACAGAATCTTTACAACTGGTTTTTATCCAACGCCCAGTCCCTTGTGCTGCTGGCAATCGTGGTAATTGGACTGTACCTCGGATTTAAGAGGGAATTTTCCAAACTTATCGGTTTTCTGGTAGTTTCCCTTGTAGCGGTTGGGCTGGTCTTCAATGCGGACGGTGTAAAGGACATCTTACTGGAACTGTTCAATAAGATTATCGGTGCATAGAAAAACCCATTTTACACTTCCGTTATGGAGCAAGCTCTGATTGCTTCATGGCGGAAGTCCACTAGGGGCTTGGGGAGCGTAACTCCCCAAAAGAAAGAAGATGTAATATGATAGTGTATGATAATTGAGATAAACTAAGAATGGTGGTATAATTTCTTTATATAGTAATTGAAAGCGGAGGAAATGTATGAAGGATTTTATTGATTTTTTGAAATTACCACCGAACATTTTAGGAGCTTTATCTATTGCCAGTGGTACATTATTATTATTGCCTCAAAAGTTAGCCCAAAAGTTTTATATTATAAATTTTCGAGAAAAATATGGTTTTACAATAGGCATTGTTTTTGTGATTTCCACAGCCTTACTAATAGTTTTATTACTATCTAAAATTTTTCATTTCTTTTATGACAAGTATGCTTCAAAGAGATTAGGAACTGCTCAGATTAAATATTTGAAAAATATGACACCAGAACAGGTGACAATCATTCGGGAGTTTTTACGTGAACCAACTCACACCCTGCCATTACCCATGAACAATGGATTAGTAATAGAACTTCAACATTTACAAATATTAACCCCTGCCGGACAAACTCATTTAGTAAGTATGTTAGACCCACAAATCAATTATTTTTTACAACCTTGGGTAATTAAAAAAATCAATAGTGATGAAGAATTAAAGCGAATATTTTATTAGAAAAATGGCAACTGACAAACAAAGTTAGTTGCCATTTTTGTTCTAAGAAAGGACGTGATACTAATTGAGAAAATGAGAATCTACATCCTGAACACCACACGGTTTTACCATGAGGATTTTGAGGAGTACCCTGGGGCATGGTTTTCCTGTCCCGTGGATTTTGAGGAAGTCAAGGAACGTCTTGGCGTTCAGAGTGAGGAAGAAATCGAAATTGAAGACTATGAGCTGCCGTTTCCGTTGGAGGGCAACACAAGGCTCTGGGAAATCAACGCCCTTTGCCGGATGGTACAGGAAATGCAGGGAACGCCCCTCTATTATGAAATGGATGTGGTACAAAAGCGGTGGTTTTCCAGCTTTACGGAATTTATCGACCACAAAGACCAGATACGCTGCTATCCGGTTCAGGACGGGGAATCCCTCGCCCGTTATCTGGTGCAGGAGGTACAGATATTTGGAGAAGTACATCCAGACCTGTTGAACCATATCGACTACGCTTCCATTGGTCGGGAGCTGGAAACCAGCGAAAACTATCTGTTTACGGACAATGGTATCTTTTATTACCGCTAAAAGGAGGTGGAGGAACTTGGAAGAAATGCGGATTTACATTGCCAACTTAGGAAAATACAATGAGGGCGAACTGGTAGGGGCATGGTTCACGCCGCCTGTGGATTTTGAGGAAGTCAAGGAACGTATCAGTTTGAATGATGAATATGAGGAATACGCCATCCATGACTATGAACTACCCTTTGAGATTGACGAATATACCCCCATTGAGGAAGTCAACCGCCTGTGTGAAATGGTGGAGGACTTACCGGAGTACATTCAGGAGGAACTATCAGAGCTGCAATCCTACTTTGGCAGTATCGAAGAACTCTGTGAGCATGAAGACGATATTATCTGCCATTCCGGCTGTGACGATATGGCGGATGTGGCTCGCTACTATCTGGAAGAAAGCGGACAGCTTGGAGAACTTCCGGCACACTTACAAAACTATATCGACTATGCAGCCTATGGGCGTGACATGGAATTGGAGGGAACCTTTGTTGTCACGAACCACGGCGTATATGAAATCTTACGGTAGACCCGTCTGTATCTCTTTCAGGAAATACAGGCGGATTTTTTATTCAGGGGCGGCTCTTTTGCTGTCCCCATCTTTTAGAAAGGACGGACAACATGAAGAAAATACGAAGCTATACCAGTATCTGGTCGGTGGAAAAGGTACTCTATTCCATCAATGATTTTAAGCTGCCATTCCCCATCACGTTCACACAGATGGCGTGGTTCGTGGTATCGGTGTTTGCAGTTATGCTCTTGGGGAACCTCCCTCCCCTTTCATTCATTGACGGGGCATTTTTAAAATATTTCGGCGTACCTTTTGCCCTCACTTGGTTCATGTGCCAGAAGACCTTTGACGGGAAGAAGCCTTACGGCTTCCTGAAATCCGTACTGGCATATCTGGTACGCCCGAAACTGACCTATGCAGGAAAGCCCGTGAAGCTGGAAAAGGAATATCCAGCACAGCCCATCACGGCAGTAAGGAGTGATATTTATGGCATATCCGATTAAATATATCGAAAATAACCTTGTGTTCAACCATGACGGGGAGTGCTTCGCTTACTATGAGCTGCTTCCCTACAACTATTCCTTTTTAAGCCCTGAACAGAAATATCAGGTACACGATTCGTTCCGGCAGCTTATCGCCCAGAACAGGGACGGGAAGATTCACGCCCTGCAAATCAGCACCGAATCCAGCATACGGGCAGCACAGGAACGCTCCAAACAGGAAGTAACAGGCAAGTTAAAAGATATTGCCTGTGCAAAGATTGACGCACAGACCGAAGCCCTGATTTCCATGATAGGGGAAAATCAGGTGGACTACCGCTTTTTTATCGGCTTCAAGCTGCTTGTCAATGAGCAGGAAGTCACCATGAAGCAGTTTCGCAGGGAAGCAAAGACCGCCGTTTCCGATTTTCTCCATGAAGTCAACCACAAACTCATGGGAGATTTTGTTTCCATGAGCAATGAAGAAATCTGGCGGTTTCAGAAGATGGAAAAGCTGCTGGAAAGTAAAATCTCACGCCGCTTCAAAGTCCGGCGGCTTAACAAGGACGATTTTGGCTATCTGATTGAGCATTTATACGGGCAGACCGGAACCGCCTACGAAGATTATGAGTATTATCTTCCGAAGAAACGGTTTCAGGAGGAAACGCTGGTGAAATACTATGACCTCATCAAACCCACCCGTTGTCTGATAGAGGAAAACCAGCGGTATCTGAAAATCGAACAGGAAGACGGGACAGTTTATGCCGCCTACTTTACTATCAACAGCATTGTAGGGGAACTGGACTTCCCATCCTCGGAAATCTTTTACTATCAGCAGCAGCAATTTACTTTTCCCATTGATACCTCTATGAATGTGGAGATTGTGACAAACCGGAAAGCCCTCTCCACGGTGCGGAACAAGAAAAAAGAGCTGAAAGATTTGGACAACCACGCATGGCAGAATGACAGTGAAACCAGTACAAACGTGGTGGACGCTTTAGACAGCGTAAATGAGCTGGAATCCACCTTAGACCAGAGCAAGGAATCTATGTATAAGCTGTCCTATGTGGTGCGTGTGACGGCTCCCGACTTGGAAGAACTGAAACGCCGCTGCAATGAGGTGAAAGATTTTTATGACGATTTGAACGTGAAGCTGGTTCGCCCCTTTGGAGATATGCTGGGGCTGCATGGGGAATTTCTCCCTGCCAGCAAGCGGTATCTGAACGATTACATCCAGTATGTCACCAGCGACTTCCTCGCTGGTCTTGGCTTCGGGGCAACCCAGATGTTGGGGGAACCGGAGGGCATTTATATCGGGTACAGCCTTGATACGGGAAGAAACGTGTACTTAAAGCCTGCCCTTGCCAGTCAAGGAGTAAAAGGCTCCGTCACTAACGCCCTTGCTGCCGCTTTTGTCGGCTCCCTCGGCGGTGGAAAATCATTCAGCAACAACATGATTGTCTATTATTCCGTATTATTTGGGGCACAGGCTCTCATTGTTGACCCGAAAGCAGAACGGGGACGGTGGAAAGAAACCCTGCCGGAAATCGCCCATGAAATCAATATCGTAAACCTGACTTCGGAGGAACAGAACAGGGGCTTACTTGACCCGTATGTGATTATGGAGAACCCAAAGGATTCCGAATCACTGGCAATCGACATCCTGACTTTTTTAACAGGCATTTCCAGCCGTGACGGAGAGAAGTTCCCTGTTCTTCGGAAAGCCATCCGTGCGGTAACAAACAGTGAGGAACGGGGGCTTTTCAAGGTGATTGAAGAACTTCGGGCGGAGGGAACCACCATCAGCACCAGCATAGCCGACCATATCGAATCCTTTACGGACTATGACTTTGCACACCTGCTCTTTTCGGATGGGGATGTCACACAGTCCATCAGCCTTGAAAAGCAACTCAACATCATTCAAGTGGCGGATTTGGTGCTGCCGGATAAGGAAACCTCGTTTGAAGAATACACCACAATGGAGCTACTTTCCGTGGCAATGCTCATTGTAATCAGCACCTTTGCCCTCGACTTCATCCATACCGACCGCAGCGTGTTTAAGATTGTGGATTTGGATGAAGCATGGAGCTTCTTACAGGTGGCACAGGGCAAGACACTCTCCATGAAGCTGGTTCGTGCCGGACGTGCCATGAACGCAGGCGTTTACTTTGTCACCCAGAACACGGACGATTTGCTGGATGAAAAGCTGAAAAACAATCTGGGCTTGAAATTTGCGTTCCGTTCCACAGACATCAACGAAATCAAGAAGACCCTTGCCTTTTTCGGGGTGGATTCCGAAGATGAAAACAACCAGAAGCGGCTCCGTGACTTGGAAAACGGACAGTGCCTTATCAGTGATTTATACGGGCGTGTGGGAGTCATACAGTTCCATCCTATCTTTGAAGACCTGTTCCATGCCTTTGATACCAGACCGCCCGTAAGAAAAGAGGTGGAATGATGGTGATACATAGAACTTCCAACGGGCAGCAACTCCCTGTTCCCTATTCAGCCAAAAAGGGGTTATCTTGGAAAATAGCAGGAAAAGTGATTGGCAGGGTACTTCTGGCACTCCTGCTCATCCTCCTGCTGCTTGCAGTCTTCGGCACAGCCGCCCATGCTGCCGGACTGGTGGATGATACGGTGGACGCTGCCAACGAATACAGCAAATATCCTCTGGACAACTACCAGCTTGATTTTTATGTGGACAGCGGATGGGACTGGCTCCCGTGGAACTGGCTGGACGGTATCGGAAAACAGGTGATGTACGGGCTGTATGCCATCACAAATTTTATCTGGACAATCAGCCTGTACCTTTCCAACGCCACGGGGTATCTGATTCAGGAAGCCTACTCGCTGGACTTCATTTCCTCTACGGCGGATTCCATTGGGAAAAATATGCAGACCCTTGCAGGCGTTACCACAGGCGGCTTGTCCTCGGAGGGATTTTATATCGGGTTCCTGCTGATTCTCATTCTGGTGGTGGGGCTTTACGTTGCCTACACAGGGCTTATCAAACGGGAAACCACAAAAGCCATCCATGCCGTTGTCAATTTCGTGGTGGTGTTCGTGCTGTCCGCTGCCTTTATCGCCTATGCCCCTGATTATATCGGGAAAATCAATGAATTTTCCGCAGACATCAGCAATGCCAGCCTGACCCTTGGTACAAAGATTGTGCTGCCGAACTCGGAAAGTCAAGGAAAAGACAGCGTGGATTTGATACGGGACAGCCTGTTTTCCATTCAGGTCAAGCAGCCGTGGCTCCTGCTGCAATACGGCAACTCGGATATGGAAAGTATTGGGGCTGACCGTGTGGAACGCCTGCTCTCAACCAGCCCAAACGAAAACAACGGGCAGGACAGGGAAGAAATCGTGGTGGTGGAAATCGAAGACAGGGAAAATACCAACCTTACCATCACAAAGACCATCAACCGCTTGGGAACCGTCTTCTTCCTGTTTATGTTCAATATCGGTATCTCCGTTTTTGTATTCCTGCTCACGGGGATAATGATTTTTTCACAGGTGCTTTTTATCATCTATGCCATGTTCCTGCCTGTGAGCTTCCTCCTTAGCATGGTTCCCTCTTTTGAGGGAATGTCAAAGCGTGCCATTACGAAACTGTTCAACACCATCCTTACCAGAGCCGGAATCACTCTGATTATCACGGTAGCGTTCAGCATTTCCACCATGCTCTACAACCTGTCTGGGGAATATCCGTTCTTCCTGACGGCGTTCTTGCAGATAGTGACTTTTGCCGGAATCTATTTCAAGCTGGGAGATTTAATGGGGATGTTCTCCTTACAGAGCGGCGATTCTCAAAGTATGGGAAGCCGTATCATGCGAAGACCCCGTATGCTCATGTACGCCCATATGCACCGTTTACAGCATAAGTTAGGACGTTCCGTGGCGGCTCTTGGGGCTAGAACGGCTGCATACCACGCAGGAAAACAGGCTGGCTCAGACCAGAGAAATGCTTCCCACTCCGGCTCTTCCAAACGGACACAGACAGACCACAGCAGACCAGACGGACAGGCAGCACTGGAAAAGGAATCCGTATGGAAACGGGCTGGTTCTGCGGTAGGTGCGGCGGCAGATACCAAAGATAAGATAGCCGATACTGCCGGACAGCTTCGGGAACAGGCAAAGGATTTGCCCGTCAATGCAAAGTACGCCCTTTACCACGGGAAAACACAGGTATCAGAGGGAGTACGGGATTTTACTTCCAACGTGACCCAGACCCGAACTGCCAGAGCCGAACAGCGAAACGCACAGGCAGAAAGCCGCAGACAGACCATTGCAGAACGCAGGGCGGAACTGGAACAGGCAAAACAACCGCAACAAAGAGCTTCCGAAGCACCCAAAGGGGCAGCTCCTGTCCATGAACGCCCTGTTACTGCAAAACAGCCAGAGGATTTTCGACATCATGCAGATACCACTCATGCAGGAAAACCAGCCATACAGCCAGCTTCCCCATCCATCAGGGAACGGGGACAGGTTTCTTATGGGGGAACTGTGGCGGAACGGGCTTCGGTTCCGGTGGTAAAAGCAGCTTCCATCCACCATGAACAAACACCGCCTGTAAGGACAGAACGCCAGATACTCCCTCCGATTTCCCCAGACAAACCAGAGGAAAGACAAAAGACAACTCCAACCATCACCCTTGCTGCTCCCCGTCCGGCAAGACCTGTCCAAAACGATACGGCTCCTGTGATACCGGAAGTAAAACGGGCTGCCCCTGTGGTAAAAGAATCGAACTTTACCATCCGGCGTACCACAGCCAGAAAGGAGTGGACAAAAACGGTAAAAACGGCTGCCAAACAAAAGAAAGGGGAGAAACCATGAAGTTAAGACACCTTTTCTTTGCCTGTTCCGGCGTGTTCGTGATGATGTTCTCCCTGCTCCTTTTGGTGGTGATTGTCTTCTCGGATGAGGAAGACGGCGGAAGCGGCGGAAACCTTATCTATGGGGGCGTGAGCGTATCACAGGAAGTCCTCGCCCATAAACCTATGCTGGAAAAGTATGCAAAGGAATATGGCATAGAGGAATACTTAAATGTGCTGCTCGCCATCATTCAGGTGGAATCCGGCGGCACGCTGGAAGACGTTATGCAGTCCTCGGAATCTCTGGGGCTTCCCCCGAACTCCCTTAGTACAGAGGAATCCATCAAACAGGGCTGTAAATATTTCTCGGAACTGCTCGCAGCGGCAGAAACAAAGGGCTGTGACTTAAACAGCGTGATTCAATCCTATAATTACGGCGGCGGTTTCCTAGACTATGTGGCAGGACACGGAAAAAAATACACCTTTGAACTGGCAGAGAGCTTCGCAAGGGACAAATCCGGCGGAAAGAAAGTCACCTACACCAACCCTGTTGCGGTAGAGAAAAACGGAGGCTGGCGGTATTCCTACGGAAATATGTTCTATGTCCTCTTGGTATCGCAATACCTGACCGTGGCACAGTTTGATGATGAAACGGTGCAGGCTATCATGGAGGAAGCCTTAAAGTATGAGGGATGGACGTATGTGTACGGGGGTGATTCTCCCTCCACTTCCTTTGACTGTTCGGGACTGGTGCAGTGGTGCTATGGCAAGGCAGGAATCGCCCTGCCACGGACAGCACAGGAACAGTACAATGTAACGCAGCACATCCCCCTGTCCGAAGCAAAAGCAGGGGATTTGGTCTTTTTCCACTCCACCTACAACGCCGGAACCTACATCACCCATGTGGGACTGTATGTGGGAAATAACCGGATGTACCATGCCGGAAATCCCATTGGTTATGCAGACCTGACAGGTTCCTACTGGCAACAGCACTTTGCCGGAGCCGGACGAATCAAACAATAAGAAAGGATGAACCGATATGATTCAGATTAGAAAAGAGGATAACCAGAAAAAGCAGAAAGAAAAGAAACTGAAAGTTTACAAAGTCAATACCCACAAAAAAACTGTGATTGCCCTGTGGGTGCTGCTGGCAGTGAGCTTCCTGTTTGCCGTCTATAAGAATTTCACGGCGATAGACATTCATACTGTCCATGAAACCAAAGTAATTGAAGAAACCATCCTCGACACCCACAAGATAGAAAACTTTGTGGAGAATTTCGCAGAAGTCTACTATTCATGGGAACAGTCTGCCGCTTCCATTGATAACCGGACAAATGCTTTAAAAGGGTATCTCACCGGAGAACTGCAAGCCCTGAATGTAGATACTGTCCGAAAGGACATCCCCGTATCGTCTGCCCTGACTGATTTTCAGATATGGGAAATCACAGAAGAAAAGGAGCAGCATTATCAAGTGACCTATACGGTGGAACAGCATATCACAGAGGGAGAATCCGTTAAAACTGTCCGTTCCGCTTATCAGGTGACCGTCTATGTGGACGGCTCTGGAAACCTGACGATTATCCAGAATCCAACCATTACCAGTGTTCCCGTAAAATCCGGTTACACTCCCAAAGCGGTACAAAGTGACGGTACGGTGGATTCCATCACCACAGAGGAAATCAACGAATTTCTCACTACCTTTTTCAAGCTGTACCCTACGGCAACCGCAAAGGAGCTGACCTATTATGTGAATGAGGGCGTGCTGAAACCTGGGGGGAAAGAATACATTTTCTCGGAACTGGTGAATCCAGTTTACAATCGAAACGGAAATCAGGTGACAGCTTCCCTTGCAGTGAAATATCTGGATAACCAGACCATGACAACACAGGTATCGCAGTTTGACCTTGTGCTGGAAAAGAACGGGGAAAACTGGAAGATTGTGAAATAGTTATAGAAAAACGTGCATTTCTCATTTGAGATTTGCACGTTTCTCTTATAAAGTATTTCTTTTTAAAATTTATCATTAGTCTTTATATTTTTGATTAGCTCCCAATAGTAGTGTGTCAATTGCTTCGGATAATTCTTTTCTTACTTTATCAGGATTAGAAAAAGCATATCTTAATTGTAAAGTTGTATAACCATGAAGCATACCTGTTACCATGTTCAAAATTTCAGTGGTCTTATCTGGATTAAAGCCACATGAGCAAATAAGTGTTTTAAGTAAAGATAGATAATCATTAAAAATGATTGCTGTTTCCTCTGTTCCATTCCAACTAGCCCATTGAATTATTTCATAAACACCGGGATGTTCAATCATATAATTAAGATATTCAACTGCCACTAATTTTAATGCTGAATCCCCTGTCTTACCGATTACTGCACGAATCATTTTTTCATTCATAGTACGCATACCACTATGTGCTATCTCCCTAAGAAGTTCATCCAAACTTCCTATATGATTATATAAGGAGGGGGTACGAATCCCTAAATTTTCAGCAATAGCTTTCAAAGAAACATTATGAAGTCCATTTCTATCAGCCATATCAGAAGCAGTTTTTATAACTTCGGCTTTTGTAACTCGCATATTCATTTTCCTCTTTCTACACATCATTTACTTCATTTTAAGTAATCAAATTAATGAAGTCAATAATTTGGTTAGAAAAAATGAACTCTTGTATTGACAAACAGTCTTATAATATTTAAAATTACTAATGTAATTAGTTTTTATGATATTCAAATTAGTTTACGAAAGGAAATACAAATATGTGTACAAGATTTGTGTATAATGGAAAAGAAACCATTGTTGGGTTCAATTTTGATATTGACCTTTCTGAATGGGAACATACTGTAATTGCCGAAAAGGACCGTTTTTTTATAGGGATAAAAATGTCCGATAATAAGTACCACTCTTTTCATGGAATCAATAGAAATGGGAATGTTGGCACATTGTTGTATGTACATGGAAATGACAATGCACAATTTTGCGGTAATGAATCATGCTATACAATAGCTGATTTGACAGAAAACTTTATAAAAGGCAATCTCTCTTTTGACGATTCATTGGAAATAGTGAAAAAAAAGAAAATTACTTATGCTCCTGACACTACTATGCAGGCTATGTTTTCGGATAGAACTGGGCGTGTTCTCATTATTGAACCGGGGATTGGGTATCGTTTGGAAAAAGAAAAATATTCCTTAATAACAAATTACTCCATTCTAAAACCAGAATTGACTAATCCATATGTTTTATCTGGGGATAACAGATATGAAAAGGCAAAGGATTTACTGCAAGGATATGGAGAAAACTTCTCTATTTCCAACGCCTTTGATGTACTTAGGTCAGTACGTCAGGAAGGACTTTGGGCAACCAGAGTTTCTTTTGTATATTCCGTTGCTAAAAATAAGGTATATTATGTGTTGAACAATGATTTCAAAAATATTGCAGAGTATCAATTCTAATATCACTGCAATTATAAACAAAAGTGGAGGATTTACATTTCCCCCACTTCCTTAGATTTGACAATACCATCTGCGACGCTTTCCATAATAACAAGGTCAGCGTCTGTGAAATTGTCTATTTTGTTTTCTAACTGCCTGCGTTTGGTACTTTTCACCTGACTGCTGGCAGGCAAGAAAAACTCATCCACTGATACATTCAGCAGAGATACAAGGTCGTAAAGCACCTGTAAGCTGGGATGCTGCCCTTTGTTCTCAATATTGGTTAAATAACGTGGGTCAATCTCAATCATTGCTCCCACCTGTTCACGGGTCAAACCCTGTTTTTTACGGGCTTCTTTTATGGCAAGCCCCAAAGCCCTGAAATCATATTTATCTTCTTTTTTACGCATAATACACCACCTCTGTACATTTTACTGTTCCTGTTATAATAGTGACAGGTATAGAAAAACGTATTGTACAGTTGTACAGTTCCTATTATGTGTACCAAAGATAAAACTATGCTGCTGAAACGGAAATAAAAAAAACCGTTATTTGGCAGTACACTTTTCTTGCGTCAAAATCACATAAGCCTTTCCAGACGACGGTTTAATAAAAGCCGCCGTCTTTCTTTTTTCCAGAACACATGGAGGTTGTATTAAAGTCAGCTTTTTTTAGGCTCCGGCGGCTTACAGGAGGAAGCCGCTATGCAAAATATTTTCTTAAATATATCTACATTCGGTAAACCGTTAAAAAAAGCCATCCACCTACGCTAGAAAAGTCTGACCTGCAATATGGTTTTTCACAATACATAGTAAGAACTATCGAAGCACACAAGCAGAAATATCGTCTGTTTGCGTGCTTTTTTAGTTGGAAGAAAAAGTTTTTAAATTTTTCTTCTCAAAACGCAACTGCACCCCCTGTCCTGTCGGGACTAAGAGCGAAAAGGGGGAAAGAAGCAGAAATTCCTATCAACTCGCTCCCTTTCAAGGCTGGAAAGGGGGTGAGCAATGATGAAGCCATCTGAATTTCAGACAACCATAGAGAACCAGTTTGATTATATCTGTAAAGTCGCTATGGAGGATGAACGCAAAGACTATCTCAAAGCGTTGTCCAGACAGTGTAAACGGGAAACCCTGTTCTGTGATATGGACGATTACACCGTCAATCTGTTTTCTTCCGAAGACACCTATCCCTCCCATTTCCATACTTTTGAAATGGATGGATTTACTGTCCGCATTGAAAACAGCCTATTAGCAGAAGCATTAGAAAATCTGGATGGAAAGAAACGTGACGTTATCCTGAGATATTATTTCCTCGGATTTGACGATACGGAAATTTCAAAAATTCTGGAAGTCAACCGTTCTACCATCCAGAGAAGAAGACACGCCGGACTGGAATTTATCAAAAAATTTATGGAGGAAGAAGCATGACAGCAAAGCACCCTATGATTCCGTTTCCTGTAATTGTAAGGGCTGCGGACGGTGATATTGAAGCAGTCAACCAGATTGTACGCCATTACAGCGGTTTTATTGCCAGCCGTTCCATGCGTCCCATGAAAGACGAATATGGCAATACTCTCATGGTTGTAGATGAAACCCTACGCCGCCGGATGGAAACACGTCTGATTGCAAAGATTTTATCTTTTGAAATCAGGGAACCAAAGTAAAAATAACGCTCTCCTGTGGAAGCATGGACAAGCCCATGCTTCCCAGACAGAGCTTGCCAGCCTATTAAAGTGCATTATCACCAGTGCATTTTAACAGGCTGACAAAGCCGGATTGTTCCTTGAAAAAGAAAGCGTCTAATCAACGCAGCATAAAGCAGCCGAATACGTTTCGATAGAAAGAGAGCCGTTGGGCTGGCACGCCGTGACCCACCAAAGGAGGGATGAAACCGGATAGCGATTCCTGCCAGCGTTCCATAAGCAGCTTACCGCAGAGCTGCCGCCATGACCTTTCTATTGTGATAATGATACTTCCGTACAGCCTTAGTCCGTGTGATGATGTAGCACCGCTGGCAAAGGGTACGGCTGGATGAGAACCATGCAGGGGTGAGATTCCCATGAGCTTTAGCGAAAGCTGCTCGGCTTGCTTATATACTATTTTGAATTAGAATTTTTCATTCAAAATCAAATAACTATTCGCAGGAAATACAATCTTAATATTACTTTTGCCACAAAATCTGATATAATATAGACAGATATTGAGGGTTCCATATCTGGTCTATGGAAAGGAGGAATATGATTACAGTAACAAAAAAAGACTTAATAGAACTGGGTTATGGGACTTCATTCGCAGCAGACATCATAAGAGAAGCAAAAAAACTTATGATTTCAAAAGGGCATACCTACTATCAGTCACGCAAACTGGACAGGGTTCCCAGAGAAGCTGTGGAAGAATTGTTAGGGATTACTTTTACTGATAAATCAAACTGATTGTACTTCTTGCACATTTATGTAAGGAGTGAAATCATGGCAAAAGACCCTATTAAGAAAGCAGAAAACGGAACTTATTATTTTAGAGCAAACTTAGGTTTCCACCCGATTACCGGAAAACAGATTCAGAAATACAAAAGCGGATTCAAGACAAAAAAGGAAGCCAGAGAAGCATATTCAAAGCTTATGCTTACATCCACAGAGGAATTGACAGAAAAGAAACAGCAGCTATCCTTTCAGCAGTTCATTGAAGAGACTTACCTACCTTGGTATAAAACACAGGTAAAGGAAAGTACCTATCTGAACCGCCGTTCTACCATTCAGAAACATTTTTCATACTTTTACAAAATGACGGTGGATGAGATAGAACCCATTAACGTCCAAAACTGGCAGCTTGAACTCGCAAAAGAATTTAGTCCAAACTATATCCGTATTGTACAGGGTATGCTCTCCATTGCCTTTGACAGAGCAGTTGTTCTCGGTCTTGCAAAGAAAAATCCGTCACGAATGATAGGAAACATCAAGAGCAAGAAAACAAAAGTGGATTTTTGGACACTGGATGAATTTCAAAAGGTAATTTCCCTACTCTACAAGGGCGATTATTACGAACATTACCTTTTCATTTCATACTGGCTCCTGTTTATGACTGGAATGAGAATCGGAGAAGCCGCAGCCCTGCAATGGTCGGATATCAACTTTGAAACCGGACTTTTAAGTATAACGAAAACGCTGTACTATAAAACAATAGACGAATACAAATTTGTGGAACCAAAGACACAAGCCAGTATTCGCACTATCTATATTGACACAGATACCATTAAAGAATTAAAAGCATGGCAGGAAGTACAGCAAAAGGTTTTAAAGGACTGTGACCTTGTACTAAGCTATAATGGGATTCCCACCAGTAAGCACACCCTCCCACGGGCATTAGAAAAACTTGCTGGATTGGCAGGCGTACACCGTATCAAAATTCATGCACTCAGACATTCCCATGCTTCCCTGCTCATCAGTATGGGAGAAAATCCTTTATTGATTAAAGAACGTCTGGGGCATGAAAAGATACAGACCACGTTAGGAACCTATGGACATTTATATCCCAACACCAACGTGGAAGTTGCCAAAAAATTAACTGGCGTTCTCACTTATACTCCGGCAACAACCAGTGTTGCCGATTACACCAGCAATCAGCATACAGCAATCTATCACAGAGCAGTTGAATAAAAAAATGCAATCAAAATGCAATTCTAAAAGAAAAGAGCCTCAAAACCCTTGAAAATAAAGGCTTTGAAGCTCTGCTCCAACTATTCAAACTCAATCGTTCCCGGTGGCTTACTGGTCAGATCGTAGAATACGCGGTTAACTCCTTTAACCTCATTGATCACACGATTCATTACTCTGTTGAGTACCTCATACGGAATCTCCGCGGACTCTGCAGTCATGAAGTCGATGGTCTTAACTGCACGAAGCGCAACTGCATAATCGTATGTTCTGAAATCGCCCATAACGCCTACGCTTCGCATATTGGTAAGTGCTGCGAAGTACTGGTTCGGCATCCAGGATGGAGCCTCTCCGTGCTCTTTCTTGTAGTCGGCGGCTGCCTTGTCGACTTCTTCACGGTAGATGTAATCTGCATCCTGCACGATCCTTACTTTTTCTTCGGTAACTTCTCCGATGATACGGATACCAAGTCCCGGTCCCGGGAATGGCTGACGGAATACCAGTCTTTCCGGAATTCCGAGTTCCAGTCCGGCTTTACGAACCTCATCTTTGAAGAGGTCACGCAACGGCTCGATGATTTCTTTGAAATCTACGAAATCCGGAAGCCCGCCTACGTTGTGGTGGGATTTGATCACTGCGGATTCACCGCCAAGGCCACTCTCTACAACGTCCGGATAAATAGTTCCCTGTGCAAGGAAATCTACTGCACCGATCTTCTTTGCTTCTTCTTCAAAAATACGGATAAATTCTTCGCCGATGATCTTACGTTTTGCTTCCGGCTCTGTAACTCCGGCAAGTTTGTCATAATATCTCTGCTGTGCATTTACACGGATAAAATTCAGATCAAACTGACCGTTCGGTCCGAATACACCTTCTACTTCATCACCTTCGTCTTTACGAAGAAGGCCATGATCTACAAAGACACATGTAAGCTGTTTACCGATTGCTCTGGAAAGAAGTCCTGCTGCAACGGAGGAATCAACTCCACCGGACAGTGCAAGAAGCACCTTGCCATCGCCGACTTTTTCACGAATTTCTTTGATAGTATTCTCAACGAATGCGTCCATTTTCCAGTCGCCTGCACATCCACATACGCCAAGTACAAAGTTGGACAGCATCGTCTTACCTTCTACTGTGTGAAGTACTTCCGGATGATACTGGATCGCATACAGCTTCTGATCTGCATTTTCAGCAACAGCTACCGGACAGTCTGCTGTATGTGCAGCAATCTCGAATCCCGGTGCCGGTTTGGAAATGTAGTCTGTATGGCTCATCCATACGATTGTCTTATCGGATACATTTTCGAAAATTTTGGAATCTGTCTTATCAACGAGAAGTTCTGTCTTACCATACTCACTGACCTCTGCTTTTTCAACTTTGCCGCCAAGGACGTGCATCATAAGCTGTGCGCCGTAGCAAAGTCCAAGTACCGGAATACCAAGCTCAAATAATTCTTTCTGGTATGTCGGTGAATCTGCCTCATAACAGCTGTTCGGACCGCCGGTAAGGATGATTCCCTTAGGATTCATCTCTTTGATCTTTGCAAGATCGGTCTTGTAAGAATAGATTTCGCAGTATACATTGCATTCTCTGACACGTCTTGCAACAAGCTGATTGTACTGACCGCCAAAATCAATGACAATAACTAATTCTTTTTTCAAGGCTTTCCTCCTGTTTTTTCCCTATAAAATCTCTTTAGAATCATTACCGCGCACTCTGTTCGCGGTAACTTAGAATCTTCTTCTCATTATAAATGAGTAACAGAACTTTTACAACGGCAAATTTCCTCCACCGGACAGATTTTTCGAAATACGTTATTTTTACTTTAGAAGTTCTTTAGAAATCTATCACGTTTTCTTCAATCTCTCATCACAAATTCATCACAGATTCCCGGTATAGTAATAAACAAATAAAGCGAATGCTTTTTTACATAGATTTTTCTTTTTCATACTCGCCGGGCACGACAGGCCCGGCCCTCCTTCTTTTTGTATCACTTTTTATATGTTTTCCTTATGCGTTCAATATGTTCCTGCTTCTCCGCATCACTGAGTTGTGTACCCGGCAAAAGTTTCTGATATATCTCTTCTATCTGTTCATCCGTTAATGCATCTGATTTATCCAGCTGATCTTTCATAAATTGCTTTAATTTATTATAGCCAATCACATACACATTCTGACTTTCCGCAGAAACTTTTTTCAAATTAGCATTTGCATTAAATGTAATAAGCGAAATATATTTCTCATCTCCAACCTTCAGCATCTTTTCCAGATTTTTTATATGACTTTTGTTTTGTTTTATCGGATTATAGAAGAAATATTTTTTCCCTTTCAAAGTTTCACACCAATTCTTACTCTTTTCATCTCCAAAAATCCATCCGGAATAGTTTTTGTTTTCTATAACATAAATTCCTTTGTTGCACAACATGATCATATCAATTTCCGTTTTATCACCGCTTCTGTTCGCTATGTAACAATTGAAAATCATCTTGTTTTTTAATGGTGCATCATCAATAACCAATGAAGTTCGGTATTCACCTCTT
This sequence comes from Ruminococcus sp. AF17-22AC, assembly GCF_003460065.1. Classification (NCBI taxonomy): domain Bacteria; kingdom Bacillati; phylum Bacillota; class Clostridia; order Eubacteriales; family Oscillospiraceae; genus Ruminococcus; species Ruminococcus sp. AF17-22AC. Next base: position 117,916 of record NZ_QRXT01000004.1, on the reverse strand, counting down.
GTCCCCTGATTTAAAATTGTCTTCCAGAAACTTTTACTACTTTGTTTTCCGTAACTTGAATTTTTGTATTTCTTGTTTTCATGCAAATATTTTATTAAAACGGCCGTCCACACAATAATACAGGCAATAATCAATAATGCCATCATTTCTTCATACATACTTTTTGCTCCTTTGTCCTGAACACCTTTACTTTCTCACCCGAACCCTCTCAAAACCAGCGGTTTCCGCAAAGTGCAGGAGCAGGTTTTTGCCGCAGAGGGAATCACCATCCAGCCGGTGTGCTCCGCCGAAGAAATAGAAGTTATTACAGTCCTTATCGAAAACGGATTCAGCATTTCCGTTTTGCCTTACATGGATATTGTACATCTCCACAATCTTGTGGCAATTCCAGTACAGACACCCATCTGGAAATCAAAATTTTATCGCGAGAAGAAAATATGGAAGCCGCTCCGCGGCAACTTTTTTGATTTCGATTGCGGCAAGTGTAGCTGGTTACTACATATGCAAATGGTTAGATCGGAATCGTAAAGACAGCTAGCCAAAACGAAACCCCATGGACTGGTCCTCCATGGGGTTTCATTGTGTTAGCTTGTATCATCACTTTCTTGGTTATTATTATAGTATAACGAATTGAAGTTTATGTCAATCCTTGTATCTCCAAATCATGCTGCAGATCTGTAAGCAACTTTGCAACAAATTACTGTATCGACCATGTGCGCCAAACCGGAAAGACGGATGTATATGACCTGAGTATCTTAATGGGACATGAAAGCATCGAGACAACAAAAAAATATGAGCATTTCGCCCATGAAATCATTGCAGCAGAAAACAATATTTCACACTTGGATATGTGTCTAGGAAATGGACAAAAAACAGGGCGCGGGTAGAACGAAAAGACATGAAAAACGGTGCTCCGTGCCTGTTCGCCTTACACCCCTGAAACCCGCATAAATAAAGAAAAAACACCGTCCCCGCGGCAATCGCAATGTCCGCAAAAACAGTGTCCTTAATGCGCCTTCAGGGGTTCGAACCCTGGACACCCTGATTAAGAGTCAGGTGCTCTACCAACTGAGCTAAAAGCGCATGTTTATGAAATTGTTCGTTCAGGATTTCCCTGACGCAAAAACTATTATATGAAAGCCCCGGCAAAAAGTCAAGAAAAATTTTATAATTTTTTATGTTTTTTTATTTTTCTTTCTTTTTTTCCTTATCTTTCGGTTTTGGCGACGACATGCAATCCAGTATTTTGCATAATTCATCCGCACTTTTGCGGACTTTGCGGAAGCAGCCATCCAGACACCTGTGTTCATAAAAGAACTGTGTCATAAGAGCATGTATGCGGCAGTTGCATCTTTTTTGTCCCATAGAAATCCATCCCGAAATGCAAATCTTCCTATATTATATGTTAAATTCAAAAAAACGTGCAGCAGGCAGGAGCTATATCTTCCCGTCCGCCACACGTTTCGCGCTTTCCTGTTATATATATACTTCAATGTCCCAATAACAAACCGATCATTCGTGAAGAACTGCGATCAGCTTACAAATCGGGTTTCCCATAGAAGAAAATTTCTCCTCATATTCCGTCATGACATTGCCTTCCATCATGTCTTCCTGATGATGCAGGTCAAAGGTATGCGCAAGCAGCTCCCAGCCTTCACTCTCATTTACTTCCTCCAGTGAAAATTCAAATAAGCCCTTATTGTCTGTCTTGAACTCTACAACTGCCCCGTCCGGAAGGATCTGGCTGTAACGTGCAAGAAATTCACGTGAGGTCAGTCTTCTCTTTGCATGGCGTGCCTTTGGCCATGGATCCGAGAAATTCAGATAAATACGCTGAATCTCGCCTTTTTCAAAGATTTCCGGAAGCAGTCTCGCATCCACACACATAAATTTCAGATTCTCAAGCTTCTCTCCCGCTTCTTCGAGCTTTTCCCTCTTCTGAAGTGCGCGGAGCAGCACGCTGTCGTACATCTCGATTCCAATATAATTGATTTCCGGATGAAGTTTTGCCATATCCATAAGGAAACGGCCCTTGCCCATTCCTACTTCAATATGAATCGGCTGCTCCTGTGTAAACACCTGCTCCCATTTCCCCTTACATTCTGCCGGATTCTGTACTACATAAGGGCTTTCTGTGATGGCATCTTTGGCTCCTGGTATATTTCTTAATCTCATAAATTATTTCTCCGTCCTGTTGAATATGTTTATTATCATACACGTTTCCTTCATATCGGGCAAGCATAATTCCTGTTTTTATACAGCGATACCTGTAGGTTCTTTTCACAGTATCAAAAATCAACTATTTAACAGTAAGTCTTTTACCCTTTATTGTGCAATTTTTTATGGTTTTTTTTTAACAAAAGGTGTATTATATGATAAAGTTCCAAAAAAACATAGAAAAGGAGGGTGAATATGGAGCAGATACTTCAAAAGTTATCTGAAATCGAAATCACAGCGCAGCGCATCATGCAAGATGCCGACAGAACCAAAGCAGCCCTTTCAGCCGAAATGGAACAGCAGTGTAAGGACCTTGATTTGGAACTGGAACAGGAAACAAACCGCAAGATACAGGCACTTCGGGACAGTCTGGAATCTCGCAAGGATCAGGAGCTGACCGCTCTGCGCCAGCAAACAGAGCAGCACCTTGCCGATCTGGATGTCTATTACAAAAAAAATCACCAGCAGCTTTCGGAAGACCTATTCCAACAACTTCTAAAACGATGAAAGGAGTGATCTGACATGGGAAAACTCCTTTCCTACAGCGGAATCTCCACAAAAATCCGCGCCATGCAAAGTAAGCTGATCACCGAAGACCAGATTCAGGAAATGCTTCAGTTTACAAGCACATCACATGCCGCCGCATGGCTCAAGCGAACACCGGAGTATTCCAAAACATGGGCATCACTTGATGAAAATTCCCTGCACCGCGGTCAGATTGAAAAATTACTGAAAGCATCTATTTTCGATGATTTTTCAAAGATCTATCAGTTTGCAAGCTCCGAACAGCGAAAATTCCTTGATCTGTATTCCAGACGATATGAAATCCGTGTTCTCAAAGAGCTCATGACTAACTTGTTTGACCACCGCGATACAGACCCTGTCGACCTTTCTCCTTACCGGGAGTTCTTCCGTCGGCATTCCAACCTCGATCTGGATGCACTTACAGCATGCAAAACGATGGACGAATTCATCAATGCCCTTAAAGGAAACGAATTTTACAGTCCACTCTCTCAGATACAGAACCACGATACCGCACTCCTTTTTGATTACGGAATGGCTCTGGATCTATATTATTTTTCACTGATATGGAAAGTCCGCAGGAAACTTTTTTCGGGCAAAGATCTCGAACAGATCACAAATGCCTACGGTGAAAAATTCGATATGCTGAACCTTCAGTTTATCTTTCGTTCAAAGCGCTACTTCAGCATGGCGCCGGCAGATATTTATGCTCTGCTGATTCCGATGAACTATAAACTGAAAAAAGAAGAGATCCGTGCGATCGTTGAAGCTGCAACCTACGAAGAATCACAGCAACTTTTCCGCAAGACTTATTACGGAAAAAAATACGAACATCTTTCCGCACACAATCTCGAAGAATTTTATAATTACATGCTCCGCAGCACCCTGGAAAAAGAAGCCCGACGCGATCCTTATTCTGTCGCGATGCTTTATTCCTACATGTATCATAAGGAGCATGAAGTAAATCGTCTGACCATCGCCATCGAATGTATCCGTTATGGTGTGGCACCGGACGAGGCAATGCAGTATATTCGTAACAATTAACCATCCCGGAGGATAAAATCATGATTGAGAAAATGAAATTTTTAAGCATCACCGGGCCAAAAGCGGATATTGACAGAATGACGGAAACCTACCTTTCCAGATATGAGATTCATCTGGAAAACGCCCTTGCAGAGCTCACTGAAGTCGCGAATCTGTCGCCGTTTCTGGAGATTAATCCTTACAAAGATCATCTGAATGTGATCGACAGTTTCTACGAACAGCTGGAAACACCTGAAAAGGCAGTCATCAGCGATATGACCGTAGAAACAGCCCTTAAAACTGTTCAGAATCTCCGGAACAAAGCGCAGGAGCTGGATGCCGAGAAATCCCGTCTCCAGTCAGAACACGCTGAAATGGTCGACTCTCTGAAAATTATCCGTCCATTCAGAAATCTGGATTTTGACGTATCACAGATCCTGAACTTCAAATATATCCACTATCGTTTCGGACGTATCGAAAAGCAGTACCTCCAGAAATTCGAGAAATACATCTACGACAATCTGGATACTCTTTTTATCAAATGCGGAGAAGATGAATTATATATCTACGGTGTTTATTTTGTACCGGAGCATCAGGCTCACAAAGTACATGCCGTATATTCATCCATGCATTTTGAGCGAATTTTTATTCCTGATGAATATCATGGAACCGCCACAGAAGCTTTCGAAAAGCTGGACCGCAGACATCGTGAGATCCACGCAGGCCTCAATGCCAACAAAGCAGCCTACCAGAAATTTCTCGAGGACAACTGCTCTACGATCATTTCCGCAAAAGCCGCTCTTGAAGCCTGCTCCAGAAGCTTTGACATCCGTAAACTGGCCGCCTGCACACATGGTGACACCAACACCTTCTATATTCTGTGCGGCTGGATGACCGAAAAGGATGCACTTGCTTTCCAGAAGGATATTCAGAACGATGAAAAAATCTTCTGCCTCATGGAAGACCAGCAGGCTCCCGCAAAGAAAAAGCCACCTACAAAGCTTAAGAATCCAAAGCTTTTCAAACCTTTTGAAATGTATGTAAAAATGTATGGACTTCCTGCCTACAACGAAATGGATCCTACATGGTTTGTTGCCATCACATATTCCTTTATTTTCGGAGCTATGTTCGGTGACGTCGGCCAGGGACTGATCCTTTTCCTCGGCGGTCTGTTTCTTTACAAAACCAAACATATGGACCTTGCAGGAATCATCAGCTGTGCCGGTGTATTTTCCGTATTTTTCGGTTTCATGTACGGCAGCTTCTTCGGTTTCGAGGATGTCCTGAAAGCCATATGGCTGAAACCTATGAACCAGATGATGGACGTGCCACTGGTCGGAAGACTGAATGCAGTTTTTGTTATCGCCATCGGTTTCGGAATGTTTATCATTCTGATCTGTATGATATTTAATATCATCAATTCCCTCCGAAACAAAGATACCGAAAAGGCCTGGTTTGACAGCAACGCCGTAGCCGGACTTGTTTTCTATGGTTCGATCGTACTGACTGTCGGACTCTTTATTTCCGGCAAAAAACTTCCGGCAACTGCTGTTCTTGTCGTGATGTTTGGTGTACCGCTCCTGCTCATGTTCCTCAAGGAGCCTCTTACAAACCTCGTTGAAAAGAAATCAGAGATTTTCCCGGAGCAGAAAGGTATGTTCTTCGTACAAAGCTTCTTCGAATTATTTGAAGTGCTGCTCAGCTACCTTTCCAATACACTTTCTTTCCTGCGTATCGGTGCATTTGCCGTAAGCCACGCAGCAATGATGGAAGTCGTACTTATGCTTGCCGGTGCTACCAACGGAGGCAGCCCAAACTGGATTGTTGTCGTACTCGGCAACATCTTCGTATGTGCAATGGAAGGACTGATCGTTGGTATTCAGGTCCTCCGTCTGGAGTACTATGAGATCTTCAGCCGTTTCTATGCAGGCAACGGCCGTGAATTCCAGCCATTTATGAAAACGTTACGTAAAAGCGTGCAGAAATAAAATATACGGGCAAAGCCCACCCAATAAACCTACATTTTTATATCAGGAGGATATTATCATGAACATGATTATTCAGATTACAACTGCAATTGCAATGATTCTCAGCATTATCGTACCTTTTGGTTACTTTTTCCTCGGTGAAAAGAGCAAAAAACGTTACAAAAAATCTCTGATTGCCAACTGTTTTATGTTCTTCGGTGTACTTCTTGTCGCAACCGTAGTCAGCTTCGCAGGTACTGCAAGCGTACAGGCTGCCGGCTCTTCTGCTGACGGACTTGCTACAGGTCTTGGTTATCTCGGTGCAGCTCTTGTTACAGGTATCTCCGGTCTTGGTTCCGGTATCGCCGTTGCAAGCTCCGCAAGTGCAGCTCTTGGCGCACTGAGCGAAGACGGATCCCTGTTTGGTAAATCCATTATCTTCGTAGCTATGGCAGAAGGTATCGCACTTTACGGTCTGATCATTTCCTTTATGATCCTTGGTAAGCTTTAAGGAGCGCTCCCTATGAAAATGTATTTGATCAGTGATAACATTGATACCTACACAGGCATGCGTCTGGCAGGTGTGGAGGGTGTTGTCATTCACGAACGCAACGAACTGAAAGATGCCCTCGAACAGGCAATCTCCGATAAAGAGATCGGAATCATCCTTCTGACCGAAAAATTCGGCAGAGAATTTCCCGAAATCATCGATGAAGTCCGTCTGCATCACAAAACGCCCCTGATCATTGAAATTCCTGACAGACACGGAACCGGCCGTAAACCGGATTTTATCACTTCATATGTTAATGAAGCAATCGGACTGAAATTGTAGGCAGGAGGTAACACTATCATGACAATTGACGAAAAGCTGCAGCATTTTTATGAGGTTTCCCTTGAAGAAGCCCGTGAAGATGCAGCGCAGGCGATTCAGGAACATAAAAAGCTGCTTTCCGAAAAGCTTGAAGAGCACAGACAGCTCAGCCGCCAGAATGCAGAAGCAGAAGTAAAAGCCGAAACAGAGCATGTCCGTCGTGAAGTCAACAAAGCTCTTTCCGCCGAACAGATCACTCTCAAAAGAGACTGGTCCAAAAAGCAGGAAGAACTGAAAGAAGCTCTTTTTGGCGAAGTAAGTACCAAAATCAGAGACTTTATGTCAACTTCCGAATATGAAACATATCTTTGCCAGAAAATCAAAGAAGCACAGGATTTTGCCGAAAATGATGAGATTCATATTTTTCTTTCCAGCACTGACAGGGAACGTCTGGATGCGCTTATTCAGAAGACCGGCATTTCACTTCAGGTCTCCGGAGAAGATTTCATCGGCGGTATCCGTGCAGAGATCCCGCACAAAAATATCCTGATTGACAATTCATTTGCAGCCAATCTCGATGCCATGCGCAAAGAATTCAAATTTGACGGAGGAATGACCCATGAATAAAACAGGTATTATTTATGGCATCAACGGTCCTGTTATCTATCTGAAGGGTGACTCCGGATTCAAGATTTCCGAAATGGTCTATGTTGGTAAAGATCATCTTGTCGGCGAAGTCATCGGTCTGAAAAAAGGCATGACTACCATTCAGGTATTCGAAGAAACAACAGGGCTTCGTCCGGGCGAAACCGTTATCGGTACCGGCGATGCTATTTCCGTACTTCTCGGACCGGGTATCATCCACAATATTTTTGATGGTATCCAGCGTCCTCTGGAAGAGATTGCAAAAACTTCCGGAAAATATATTTCCCGTGGTGTCAGTGTAGATTCTCTTGATACAGAGAAAAAATGGCACACACATATTACTGTAAAAGAAGGAGATGTCGTAGGTCCGGGCACGGTCATTGCCGAAACACAGGAAACCGCTTCTATTCTCCACAAATCCATGGTACCGCCGAATATTGCCGAAGGTACCGTAATTAAAGCTGCTCCTGATGGAGATTACACCATTCTGGAGCCGATTGTAACCATTGAGCTTCGCGACGGAAGTACCAGAGATCTCGCGCTCGCACAGAAATGGCCGATCCGTATTCCGAGACCTACTCATGTACGTTATCCGGCAAGCGTTCCGCTTGTCACCGGCCAGCGTATCCTTGATACCCTGTTCCCGATTGCAAAGGGCGGTACAGCTGCCGTTCCGGGCGGTTTCGGTACAGGAAAAACCATGACACAGCATCAGATTGCAAAATGGTCTGATGCAGATATCATCATTTACATCGGCTGCGGAGAACGTGGAAACGAAATGACCCAGGTTCTCGAAGATTTCAGTAAACTGATCGACCCGAAATCCGGTAACCTTATGATGGACCGTACCACGCTGATTGCCAACACATCCAACATGCCTGTTGCAGCACGTGAAGCATCCATTTATACCGGTGTCACACTTGCAGAATACTACCGTGACATGGGTTATGACGTAGCAATCATGGCAGACTCCACCTCTCGTTGGGCAGAAGCTCTCCGTGAGCTCTCCGGACGTCTGGAAGAAATGCCTGCCGAGGAAGGTTTCCCGGCTTACCTTGCATCGAAGCTTTCCGCATTTTATGAGCGTGCCGGCATGATGCAGAACCTCAATGGTACAGAAGGTTCCGTATCTATCATCGGTGCCGTTTCCCCACAGGGTGGTGACTTCTCCGAACCAGTTACTCAGAACACCAAACGTTTTGTCCGCTGCTTCTGGGGACTTGATAAATCTCTTGCCTATGCAAGACACTTCCCGGCTATCCACTGGCTGACCAGTTACAGTGAATACCTCGAAGATCTGACCCCATGGTACCGCGATCACGTATCACCGAAATTTGTAGCAGACCGAAATCAGATCATGGCGATCCTCAATCAGGAAAGCTCTCTGATGGAGATCGTAAAACTGATCGGAAGTGACGTTCTTCCGGATGATCAGAAACTGACGCTGGAGATTGCCCGTGTCATCCGACTCGGATTCCTTCAGCAGAATGCCTTCCATCAGGAAGACACCTGTGTCCCAATGGAAAAACAATTCAAGATGATGGAGATCATCCTGTATCTGTATGAGAAATCAAAAGCCCTCATCAACCGCGGCATGCCGGTTTCCGTACTGAAAGAAGACAACATCTTCGAACGTATCATTTCCATCAAATATGATGTTCCGAATGATCAGCTTGACCGATTTGATCAGTATCAGAAAGACATCGATGAATTTTATAACAACGTATTAGAGAAAAACGGCTGACAGGGGGAACGAGATTTATGGCAATCGAATATTTAGGATTAAGTGAAATAAACGGCCCTCTCGTAGTTCTGGAAGGTGTCAAAAATGCTTCCTACGAAGAAATCGTAGAATTCCGCATGGACGACGGAACCCAGAAGATCGGTCGTATCATTGAAATTTATGAAGACAAAGCAGTTATTCAGGTATTCGAGGGAACAGATAATATGTCCCTCGGCAATACCCACACACGTCTGACCGGTCATCCTATGGAGATCGGACTCTCTCCGGAAATCCTCGGACGAACCTTCAACGGTATCGGCCAGCCGATCGACGGACTGGGCGAGATCACCCCGGAAGTAAGCCTCAATATCAATGGTCTTCCGCTGAATCCGGTCAAACGTGAATATCCGCGAAACTATATCAATACAGGTATTTCTGCAATCGACGGTCTGACCACCCTGATCCGTGGACAGAAGCTTCCTATCTTCTCAGGAAACGGTCTTCCGCACGACAAACTGGCTGCACAGATCGTACAGCAGGCTTCTCTCGGCAGTGACTCCGATGAAAACTTCGCGATCGTATTTGCTGCCATGGGTGTCAAATACGATGTCGCAGAATTTTTTCGCCGTACATTTGAAGAAAGTGGTGCTTCCGACCACGTTGTTATGTTTTTGAATCTGGCAAACGACCCGGTCGTTGAACGACTTCTGACTCCGAAGATTGCACTTACCGCAGCTGAATATCTGGCATTTGAAAAAGGCATGCATATCCTTGTTATTTTGACCGACATCACCTCCTTCTGCGAGGCAATGCGTGAAGTTTCCTCCTCAAAAGGTGAGATTCCTTCCCGTAAAGGTTATCCGGGTTATCTCTACAGTGAACTTGCAACACTGTATGAACGTGCTGGAATCGTGCAGGGAGGTACCGGATCAGTTACACAGATTCCGATCCTGACCATGCCAAATGATGACATCACGCATCCGATTCCTGACCTTACCGGTTACATCACCGAAGGCCAGATCGTTCTTGACCGTCAGCTTCACGGACAGGCAATCTACCCGCCGATCAATGTTCTTCCTTCTCTGTCACGACTGATGAAGGATGGTATCGGTGAAGGATTCACACGCGAAGACCATCAGGATGTCGCCAACCAGCTCTTCTCCTGCTACGCAAAAGTAGGCGATGCAAGAGCACTTGCTTCCGTTATCGGTGAAGATGAACTTTCCCCGATTGACAAGCGTTATCTTGTTTTTGGTAAAGCTTTCGAGGCAGAGTTTGTCGGACAGTCCGAAACCGAAAACCGCAGCATCACAGAAACACTTGACAAAGGCTGGGAACTCCTCGGACTTCTTCCGAAGGATGAACTTGACCGAATTGATACAAAGATCCTGAACAAGTACTATAAAGAAACCGTACGTTAAGGGGAGGTGGCTTTATGGATCCAAATACCTTCCCCACCAAGGGAAATTTAATTCTTGCCAAGAATTCTCTTGCGCTCTCCCGTCAGGGATTTGAGCTGATGGATAAAAAAAGGAATATCCTGATCCGCGAAATGATGGAGCTGATCGATCAGGCAAAGGATATCCAGTCACAGATCGATATGACTTTCCGTGCCGCCTATGCAGCCCTTCAGAAAGCCAACATGGAAATGGGTATTGCCTTTGTACAGCAGGTTTCCTACACCGTTCCTCTCGAGGATTCCATTCGGATCAAGACACGAAGCGTTATGGGTACGGAAATTCCACTCGTCGAATATGAAGAGCAGCTTACCAACACCCCGACTTATGCCTACTACAGCACAAAGGCTTCTCTGGATGAAGCAAAAGCCGCCTTCGAAAAGGTAAAAGAGCTTTCCATCCAGCTCGCAGGCATCGAAAACGCAGCGATCCGTCTTGCAGCCAACATCAAGAAGACTCAGAAACGTGCCAACGCATTAAAGAACATCACGATTCCGAAATACGAGGCACTGACAAAGGATATCCAGAATGCTCTTGAGGAAAAAGAGCGAGAAGAATTCACACGTCTGAAAGTTATTAAACGAATGAAACAGACTTCTTAAGCAACTTACAAAAGTCCATCTGCAATTACGCGGATGGACTTTTTAATTACTATTATTGTCTGATAATTAAAGTTTGAAAGTTTAAAATTTTTCTTTTGAAAGCAAAATTCAGCAATATTTTCACTATGAAAAAGTCAATAGATTTTTCTATCTTTTTTTCGAATTTGTTAATTTCATCATTATTAACCAAAACATTTGTTTTTTATTTATTTATGTAAATCACTTATTCCACATTGATTCTTTGTGGATAATGTGGATAACTTTGTGCATAACTCAAATATAACGATTTTTCAACCTTTTTAGGATGTGGATAACTTTTACACCATTTTTCGCGTTATCCACATTTTCCCCCATTATTCGACAAGCTTTGTGCAATTTGCTATTTGTTCGTTTTTATTCGACATTTTTTCAAAACAAAAGAGCTACAGTTCCGTTAAATTGCAGAAACTATAGCTCTTTACTGCCTGACTACTCAAACTATTTATCAAGAAGGTATCTTTGTACCGAAGCCACCGCGTTCGCCCCGTCTGCGACTGCAGTTACGACCTGGCGGAGATTTTTGGTACGTATATCACCTGCTGCAAAGATTCCCGGTTCACTGGTGATTCCATCCTCTCCTGCCACAATATATCCTGCTTCGTCCAGTTTCACCAGATCTTTGAATTTCTCTGTTCCCGGAACGATTCCGACTGCAATAAACACACCATCTGTTTCAATGAAACTTTCTTCCTGTGTTTTTTTGTTCTGGATCTTCAGTGCTTCCACTTTATCTGTTCCCTCAATGGATAATGGAATGCTGTCCCAGATGATCTCCACGTTTTTGCATGCAAAGAAACTCTCCTGAAGGATTTTCTCCGCACGAAGCTCATCTCTTCTGTGTACCAGATAGACCTTTTTACAGGTACGTGAAAGAAGAATTGCATCCTCCACCGCCACGTTTCCGCCACCGACCACGACAACCGTCCTGTCCTGAAAAAATGCTGCATCACAGGTCGCACAATAAGAAACACCCATGCCACTCAGTTCTTCTTCACCCGGGATTCCAAGGTGGCGGTGTGTTGCCCCGCAGGCAATGATCACTGCTCTGGCACGGTATTCATTTTTTTTCGTGCGGATGACTTTGATTCCCTGCTCTGCCTCGATAGAACGAACTGTCTCCCGCTGCGGTTTCATGCCCAGTTTTGCTGCATGACCTGCCATTGCTTCCCCGAGATCCAGACCGGTGATTCCCGGCAGTCCCGGATAATTATCTACTTCATATGTGTCCACAATCTGACCGCCCTGCACAAATTTCTTATCCAGCCAGATTGTATTCAGTTTTGCTCTTGTCGCATAAATAGCTGCGCAGATTCCTGCCGGACCTGCTCCCAGAATCGCCAGATCATATATATTTTCCATGATATTCTGCCTCTCTTTCTCTGTTGCTGCCATTTAAGTTTAGCATACAATCCCTTTTTTTCCAATAAAATAGTAAAAAGCATCTCTCACCGAGGTTTTTTATGCATATATCTTTTCGCAAAAATCCTTCCAGCATTCTGATCATCTGTGCTTTGTGTGTGGTTTTTCTCATTGGATCAGTTTTCGGTCATCTCAATGCCGGCGGAAGCCCTGCTGACCGCTCCTTTCAGGCTTACACGGATCGTCTGTTTCGTGAAGAAGTCTCCGGAAATATGCTGAATCTCCACTATTCCATTGCCTATCCGGAAAAACAGCAGATCACACGGCCCGCTCCAACGCTTGGCACAGTTTCCGCTCCAGATGACAATAGTATTGCCCGGTATGAGGAAATTATAAAAAAGCTCCAGGCATTTGATCCATCTAAGCTCTCTGAGGCAAATCAGATCACTCTTGATATGCTCCTTTTGTATTATAAAACCCAGCAGCGTTCCACCGGCTTTTATCTTCTGGAAGAATACTTAAGCCCCAGTCTTGGCATACAGGCACAGCTTCCTGTCCTGCTTGCAGAATATACATTTTATCAGGAACAGGACATTGCAGATTACCTCAATCTCCTCACTTCCGTACCCGCTTATTTTGAGAGTATTCTGGATTTTGAGCGTCAAAAAGCAGATGCCGGTTATTTTATGAGTGATGCAACACTAAAGCGCATCGTCAATCAGTGTCAGGCTTTTATAAAAGAACCGGATTCCAACTACATGCTGGAAGTTTTTGCCGACAAATTAAAAGCGCTTGGTACAATTTCCGAGGCGGAACAGAAAACTTTAAATTCCCGACACAAAGAAATCCTTCTGAATACAGTAATCCCGGCTTACCAGAAGCTGATCCAGGGGCTTCTCACCCAGCGAGGTTCCGGTCGTCCCAGCCAGGGACTTGCACATATGCAGAAAGGAAAAGAGTATTATCTGTATCTGCTCCGCAGTCAGGTGGGCTCCTGGACGGCCGTCAAAGATATGCAGAACCGACTCACCGAACAAATCAGTGCGGATATGAAACTGGTTCAGCAGATGCTGAAAGAACAGCCTTCTCTCCTTCGAAAGATGAAAAGCTCTCTGGATCTTCCGAAAAGCAAACCTGCACAGATGCTTGGAACTCTGCATGACCGGATAGCCGATGATTTTCCCGAGCTGCCGGAGACAGAATTTGAAACACGCTACGTACACAAATCCATGGAAAATTATTTGAGTCCGGCCTTCTATCTGACACCGCCGCTTGACACCGGATCACCAAATATCATTTACATAAATCCTGCTGATCAGACTTCAAATCTGGAACTTTTTGCCACGCTTTCGCATGAAGGATTTCCGGGACACCTTTATCAGACCATCTATTTCCTCAAGACCTCTCCTGCTGATATCCGGACGCTGATCACCTCTTCCGGTTATGTGGAAGGGTGGGCCACCTATATTGAATCTTACGGTTATCAGTATGCTGCCCGTGATCTCGATGATCCTGCTGCCACCGATTATACAAGGCTGATTGCGCTGAACCGCCGAATCAATCTGTGCCTCTATTCACTTCTTGATATCGGCATACATTATTATGGATGGGACGAAACACAGGCAGCCCGTCTCCTTCAGTTTTTCGGGATCACAGATGCCCACGTTGTATCTGAAATTTTTCAGTACATCGTAGAAACTCCTGCTAATTACCAGAAATATTGCTGGGGATGTCTTAATTTCCTTGATCTGAAAAAAGAATGGAAAGATACTCTGGGTGATGATTTTAATCTGAAAGCTTTTCACCAGAATCTGCTTGAGATCGGACCGGTTCAATTCCCGGTGCTTCAGAAATATATGAATGAACGGCTGCAAAAGAAATATAAGGAGGTGCCTGTGCGCACCTCCCATTTTATGACTGTCTATAATATTTTTTAATCTTTTTCTTTGTCGCTATAACTGTCAAAAAAGTTCTGCAGTTTCAGCAATGCTCTAGTAAGATCCTTTGTCTCCTTCGGATTGAGATCATCCAGAACTGCCATCACCATTTTTTCATGAAAAATCTTGTGATGAAGAAATGCCTTCTCTCCTTTCTCTGACAGAGAAACCAACACGACACGCCGATCCTCTTCACTTCTCGTTCGCTCTACATATCCCTTCTTGACCAGATGGTTGATCGCGATCGTCAAAGTACCTGTCGTAACAGAAACCGCTTTTGCAACGGTAGACATGTTTTTGGGCTCCTGAATACCGATTGCTTCCATAATATGCATATCATTTACGGATATATCTTTGTATTCTGATGTGATCAGCGCACGTTCTTCAATATCCAGAATATCTTTAAACATTTTTACCAGAATATTGTTTACTGTTTCATACGAATTCATCTTGCTTTCCTCCGCTTCCTGCCCCTCGCCTGCTCATATTTTTTATTATACCCGATGTTTGTTTGAATCACAAAACATTTTTCAGTTTATTTTTTTAACTTAATTCTTTCTTTAGCGGAATCTATTTGCTATAATAATGAATTGAACACAACATGGACCTTTTTGTATGTAAAATCATATGCAAACGGTCTTCGCAAATACACAAAGGAATTTATTATGAAAAAAAACAAAAACATCCCACTTAATCTGAAAGATCAGATCAACTCGCGTATTGGTCTGATCTGTTCCATCGTTGTAATGATTCTTCTGGTCTTTGTTTTCCATCAACTTGATTATCAGATCATCCAGAAGCCGGCAGATCAGGCTGCCAAAGAAGCCGAGCAGAAGAAACTGGAAGCAGAAAAAGCTGCCAAAGCACCGGAGATTTCCACAGCTACTGTAATCGCTGTCGGTGACAACCTGTACCATGACAGTCTGATCCAGTCAGGTGAATCTGATTCCGGTACATGGAACTATGATGCAATCTATGAAAATGTCAAAGACGAGATTCAGGCAGCAGACATTGCCATGGTCGATCAGGAAACTGTTCTCACCACAGAGCATGATGCAGTCTGCGGTTATCCATCCTTCGCAACACCTACGGAAGTCGGTGACGCACTAATCAATGCCGGATTTGATGTCATCGAATCTGCAACCAACCACATTGATGATTATGGCTATGATTACATGGCACAGACACTGAATTTCTGGAAGACCAGTTACCCGGATGTTCCGGTTCTCGGTATCCATGATTCCGAAGAAGATGCCAATACAGTCAAAACTCTCGAAGTAAACGGCATTAAAGTTGCGTTTCTGGATTATACATACGGAACGAACAATTCCGGTGCCGGAGACGGCAAAGATTACATGATCGATATTTTCGAGAAAGACAAAGTTGCATCCATGATTGAAAAAGCAAAAGCAGACAGTGATGTGCTGATCTTTGTTGCTCACTGGGGCAAAGAAATGGAAACCATGCCTACCGAATACGAAAAAGAATGGGCAACTTTCCTGATGCAGCAGGGTGTAGATGTCGTAATCGGTGGCCACCCGCATATACTCCAGCCATATGGACGTATGTCAGACAAAGAGGGGCACAGTATGCTGATCTTCTATTCTCTCGGAAACTTTGTTTCCACACAGGAGTCCTTCGATGCACTTTTAGAGGGAATGGGCTGCTTTACGATCCAGAAGACGGTACAGGACGGCAAGACCTCTATAGAGATCAAAGATGCAGAAGTTAAGCCTATGGTCATGCATTACAATAAAGAAGCCGGTGTATTCAGTCCGTATATGTTGTCTGATTACACAGAAGAGCTTGCCGCACAGCATGAATTGCGTACAGTACTCGGAGACGATTCCTTTACCCTTGCAAACCTGCAGGCGCGTTTCAAAGAGATCATGTCCCTGAATGTAAAACCATCCACCAACACGGATCTTCTTGATGTTACTTTTAATTCAGACGGTGATATGGTTGACTCTAATGGTGAATATGTAGATGATATCTGGTCTGTCAGCGCATCAGATGCACAGAGTGACAGCTCTGACGGAGGTTCTGATGAAAGCTCAGACAGCTCTGATGAGTCGGACTACAGTGATGAGTCAGATTACTCTGATGACAGTTCGGACTATGACGACAGCTCTGATTATTACGATGACTCAGATTATTACGATGACTCATCCGAGGAATAACGTCCGTACTACACCAGTCGCTTTCCACCCCACACGGCGCGAAACCTACCATCCACAGTCATCAACCTACAGCTTATAAAAAACTCCGTCCATATATCCGGTCTCGGACGCTTGAAGGAATTTGTAGAAGTACTTAAAGAAAAAATAATACGTTGCCCCGAAAAATGATGCTGTCTGAGCGAAGCGAGTTCATCATTCTTCGGGGCGTTTTTAGTAGGATTTTTTCTTGTTAGTACTTCTGAATTCCTGATTTGTCCGTGACCGGATATATGGACGGAGTTTTAATATAACTGTAATTGATACTGTGAATGTTATTTCCGTAACAATAATTTCTTTGCATTTTCTTCGGTTACTGCAATCACTTCTTCCTCGCTGCACCCTTTAATTTGTGCAATTGCCTCTGCCACATACGGCAGATTCAGTGAACTGTTACGCTTTCCGCGGTTTGGTTCCGGGCTCAGATATGGACTGTCTGTCTCAAGTACAAGCTGTTCAAGCGGTGCATACGCAACCACTTCTTTCAGTTTCTTCGCATTTTTAAATGTGACAACACCACCGATTCCCAGATACAGTCCCATGTCCAGATATTCTCTTGCCATTTCTTTTCCATAAGAAAAACAATGGATAATGCCGCCGTACATACCGCCTTTCATGCAATCCTTCACCAAATCCAGTGTATCTTTTGCCGCATCTCTGCTGTGGACCATAAATGGAAGCTTTTCTTCGCGCGCAATCTCCATCTGTGCCAGAAACATTTTCTTCTGGATTTCATGTTCATGTTCTTCTTTATGCCAGTAATAATCCAGCCCAATCTCTCCGATTGCCACAGCTTTTGGCAGACGGGACAGCTGACGTATTTCTTCCAGAGTTTCCTCCGTCATTTTTTCCGCATCATCCGGATGAATACCGAACGCGCCATAAACAAACGGATACTGTTCCATTAATTCTTCTGTATCTTTCAGGCTCTCGATCGACGCACATGCATTCACAATATACCCAATTCCATGTTCCTGCATCGATGCAAGCAAATTCTCTCTGTCTTGTGCAAAAGCCTCATCATCATAATGTGCATGTGTCTCAAAAATCACAGGTGTTTCCATCAGTCTTTACACTCCTCGATCACAAATTCATCGCCCTCACGGATGATTCCTCCGTGAAGTACTTTTGTAAAAACGCCTTCCCGCGGCATAATGCAATCACCCATTTTCTGGAAAATCGCACATCCATGATGGCATTCTTTCCCAATCTGTGTCATTTCCAGCACAACATCGTTGCATCGAAATCTTGTTCCGATCGGAAGTGAAGAAAAGTCAAATCCCTGCACGACAAGATTTTCTCCGAATGCTCCATCCTCTACCTCTGCACCACGTGCACGGAATGCCTCAATCTTGTCATAAGCCAAAAGGCTGACCTGACGGTGCCATTTGCCGGCATGTGCATCATCTTTGATACCCCAGTCTTCTATAAATTCTGCTTCCTGCACCGGATGTTTCTGTGTTCCCTTTTTTTCACTGATGCAGACTGCGATTACTTTACCCATAGTCCAATTCTCCTTGCTTCAGAAATGCCCCGGCAATTTCCACTGTAAATACGCAGCATACCTGATATGGAGTACTTCTCCTCACATTACCGGATCCTGCCGAAGGCTATTCATATTTCTACTTGCGTGCACAGTCACGTGCTTCACCACTCAGGATTTCAAGCCCGTGCGCCAGTGCATCTATGATATATTCCAGACTTTCCCGTACTGCCTTCGGGCTGCCCGGAAGATTCACAATCAGTGTCTTTCCACGGATTCCTGCTGTCGCACGGCTCAGCATCGCACGTTTTGTAATCGTCATGCTGTATGCGCGGATCGCCTCCGGTATTCCCGGAACCTTACGTTCGATTACTTCTTCCGTTGCCTCCGGTGTGACATCTCTCTCAGAAAATCCGGTTCCGCCTGTCGTCAGGATCAGCTCCGCTTTTTCTGAATCTGCTATTTCCTGCAATTTTCCTGCAAGCATTACCTGATCGTCCGGAAGGATATCCATAGAAATCACTTCATATCCTTCTCTTTCCAGAATTTCTTTGATTGCAGGACCGCTTAAATCTTCCCGCTCACCTCTGTATCCAGAATCACTTGCTGTTATAATTGCTGCGCGTTTCATCATTATCCTCCTATCTGTGCCATACACAAACTCTCTGTATCATCTTCTTTTGCTTTTTCTCTGAAATGGTGTCCGTCCGGTTTTTCGGACAATGCCTCTTTTATGATTTCTTTTAATTCTTCATCTGTTCCGCCATTTCTCAACACTTCTCTCAAATCACGCCCCGCTGTATATTGCAGACATGTTTTCAGATATCCCTGTGAAGTCAGGCGGATACGGTTACACTCACTGCAAAATTTGTGGCTGATCGCGCTGATAAAACCGATTTTTCCCTGAAATCCTTTCACAATATAATACTTACACGGTCCATTTCCAAGAGGTTCTCCCTCATACGGAACTAATCTGCCAAATCTTTCTTCCAGAAGTGACACGATCTTTTCCTGTGACATTCCTGTAAAAGAACTTCCATAGCCAATCGGCATCATCTCTATAAAACGGACATGTACGGGATATTTGCAGGCAAATTCCGCAATCTCACACAGATTCTGCTCCTCTATTCCCAAAGGCACACAGTTGATCTTTAACTGCACGTTCGGATATTTCATTGCTTCTTTAATACCGGCAAGAGTATCATCAAGAAAATCTCTGCGTGTGATTTTCTGGAAACCATCCCTGTCAAGTGTATCCAGACTGATGTTCAGACTGTCAAGTCCTGCCTCTGCCAGTTCCTTCATCTGTTTTTTCAAAAGGATTCCATTCGTAGTCAGTGTCACTTTTTCGATACCCGGAATTGCTTTTATCTGATGGATCAGGCCCGGCATCCGGGGCCGTACCAGTGGTTCTCCACCGGTGATTTTGATCTTTTTGATTCCAAGCTCTGCCATCACCCGACATACTCGAATGATTTCCGGTTCCTGCAGAATATTTTCGCGCCCGGTCAGCCGTATGCCTTCCTCCGGCATACAATAAATGCAGCGTAAGTTACAGCGGTCTGTCACGGAAATCCTCAGATAGTCAATATTTCTTCCACAACGGTCTATCATGTTTCATCTTCAAAACGAAAATCTCCGCTTTTTCCTCCTGTTTTTTCTACCAGATGTATTTCTGACATTACCATATGCTTATCAATTGCTTTACACATGTCATAGATAGTCAGAAGTGTCACCTGAACTCCTGTCAGAGCCTCCATTTCCACGCCGGTTTTTCCCTCTGTCTTAACGGTACAGAATACATGAATGCGGTTCTTTTCATGATCCAGTTCATAATCAATCGAACATTTCTGTATCGGAAGAGGATGACACATCGGAATCAGTTCGGAGGTTTTTTTGACACCCATGATGCCTGCCACCCGTGCCACACCGAGAACGTCACCTTTTTTGACATTTCCTTCTGTAACGCATGTCATGATCTCGGGGCCTACAGAAATATAACCTGTAGCCAATGCTGTCCGATAAGTGATACTTTTACCGGAAACATCCACCATCACTGCATTTCCTTCTTTATCAAAATGTGTAAGTCCGTTCGCCATGGCTTTTCCCTCCTGAAATATCTGCTGATTATTTTCACCACAGTCATATCCTGTGTCTGACTGTCATTTATCATATCAATCACATACAGTATACCCGTAAAACATATGTCTCTGCAAGTACAATGCAAAAGCTTTGGGTTACAAAAATCCCCCGTGCTCGCCGTCACGATACACAGGGGATTGCAGTTTCATTTGCAGTAACTGTCAAACTCTATCATACATTTAGCAGATTTCAGCACCTGCCGGCATTTCTTTTTCCGGCACCATCAGGGACAGATTTCCATCTGCATCTTCGGCGCAGAGGATCATTCCCTCGCTGAGGATTCCTGCAAGTTTGGCAGGTTTCAGGTTTGTAACAACCATAACTTTCTTACCGACCATTTCTTCTGCACTGTAGTGAGCTTTGATGCCAGATACAATCTGACGTACCTGACTGCCGATCTTCACCTGAGAGCAGAGAAGTTTACGGGATTTTTTGACTTCTTCACAGGCAATGATCTCACCCACCTGGAACTGGAGTTTGCCAAAATCATCAAATGTGATCTCCGGTTTTGCTTCAATATCAATCACGTTTTCTTCTTTTGCTTCTTCAACCGGTTCTTCTTTTTTCGGATGAAGTTCTTCTACTTTTGCAAGTACTTCTTTGAGGTCAAGACGTGCAAACAGGATTTCCGGTTTTTCTGTAACTTTGTTTCCTGACGGATACAGTCCAAATGTCTTAAGGTCTTCAAGTGTACGTTTGTCTGCATTTAACTGAGCAAGGATACGCTCTGTTGTCTCCGGCATGAAAGATTCCAGAAGAGTTGCACCCATTGTAATTCCTTCAACCAGATTGTAAAGAACAGTTGCAAGACGGTCTTTCTTTGCTTCGTCTTTTGCAAGAGCCCATGGCATAGTCTCATCGATATATTTGTTGAGACGTTTGAACAGCGTGAAGACTTCTGTCATAGCATCTGCAACACGCAGTTTGTCCATTTTTTCTGCAACTTTGCCCGGAACTGCCAGTGCAAATGCTTTGAGATCTTCGTCAACCGGCTCCACAACACCTTTGTTTTCAACAACACCGCCAAAGTATTTGTTGGACATGGAGATGGTACGGTTTACAAGATTTCCGAGTGTATTTGCAAGTTCGGAATTCAGTCTTTCTACCATCAGTTCCCATGTGATAACACCATCGTTTTCGAATGGCATTTCATGAAGTACGAAATAACGTACAGCATCTACCCCGAAGAAATCTACGAGTTCATCTGCATAGATAACATTTCCTTTTGATTTACTCATCTTACCATCGCCCTGAAGCAGCCACGGATGTCCGAATACCTGTTTCGGAAGCGGCAGGTCAAGTGACATCAGGAAGATCGGCCAGTAAATAGTATGGAAACGAATGATGTCTTTACCGATCAGATGAAGGTCTGCCGGCCACAGTTTGTTGAACTGTTCGGAGCTTTCGCCGTCGCAGTCATATCCGATTCCTGTAATATAGTTTGTCAGAGCATCCAGCCATACATAAACAACATGTTTCGGATCGAAGTCTACCGGAATTCCCCATTTGAAGGATGTTCTGGATACACAGAGATCCTGAAGTCCCGGAAGAAGGAAGTTGTTCATCATCTCGTTTTTACGTGATTCCGGCTGAATGAAATCCGGATGTGTGTTGATATAGTCGATCAGACGATCTGCATATTTGCTCATTTTGAAGAAGTATGCTTCTTCTTTTGCAGGCACACACGGACGTCCGCAGTCCGGACATTTGCCATCTACAAGCTGTGATTCTGTAAAGAAAGATTCACATGGTGTACAGTACATTCCTTCGTAATGTCCTTTGTAGATATCTCCTTTTGCGTACATTTTCTTGAAAATTTTCTGAACCTGTTTTTCGTGATCAGCATCTGTGGTACGGATGAATTTGTCATAGGAAGTGTTCATCAGATCCCACATTCTCTTGATCTCACCGGATACATTATCTACAAATTCCTTTGGTGTGATCCCTGCTTCTTCTGCTTTGAGCTCGATCTTCTGACCATGCTCGTCAGTTCCTGTCTGGAAAAATACGTCATATCCTTCCTGTCTCTTGTAACGTGCAATTGCGTCTGCCAGTACGATCTCGTAGGTGTTACCAATGTGCGGCTTACCGGATGTATAAGCAATCGCTGTTGTAATATAATACTTCTGCTTGTCCATTTTATAGTTCCTCCTGATTAATATTCTTAAATATCCTCGCGAAACGTTTTTACATTATTGGAACATTACGAAGTAATTTCCTATAACGTAAAAAAAAGACCATCTTCCCTTCATATTGAGAAGACGAGTCCTGCCCGTGTTACCACTTCTGTTCGTTCCTGCCTCGCAGTCAGAAACCTTATCGGGTACGATTCCATCCTGA
This sequence comes from Ruminococcus sp. AF17-22AC, assembly GCF_003460065.1. Classification (NCBI taxonomy): domain Bacteria; kingdom Bacillati; phylum Bacillota; class Clostridia; order Eubacteriales; family Oscillospiraceae; genus Ruminococcus; species Ruminococcus sp. AF17-22AC. Next base: position 95,433 of record NZ_QRXT01000004.1, on the reverse strand, counting down.
CTTCCCGATCCAATCCGATCGTTCTGTCACTGTCCTGATACCCTTCCGCTATAACAGGCGGTCCTGTTGCAGTCTGAATGTAAATCTCATCTCGACTGCACCTCTCCCAAGCCATCTTCCATCTGCACCTGCACTTCCCTCTCAGCCACCGGAATGGAACGATTCTTTTTCATTCTGCGCTATTCTTCTGCTCATAGCATAGCAATTCTTCCATCGGGGAATTCTCTGTAATGTGGTCAGCAAATGTACTCTCTTGTTCTGTGAGTTTGCTTATATTCTGCGGAACATATCATATTTCCGCTCTTTAAAAATAGTAGCATATTTGCAAATATTTGTAAACCTGGAATTTGGAAAAAGCCCTCTCTATCGGATTTTCGATAAAGAGAGCTTTCATCAGCAGAATATATTCTTTCCGCTTTTATCTTTTTATTCTTTTCAGTCCAGACCAGCTTCCGTATACCCTTTTTCCATTTACCATACGATATGCTCGTACAAGATAACTATAGCTGCGGCCTTTTGATACTTTTCTGTCTATGAGCGTTATTTTGTCTGTAGAGGCAATTCTGCTCCATTTTCCTCCGATGTAGCGGTATACTACATATCCGGATGCACCCGGAACTTTTCTCCAGCTTAACTGAATACCGGAAGATTTTCTTGCTACTCTTAACGTCGGTGCTGCCGGTAATGCTTTGCCACTGAATGCTCCGGAATATTCTCCGTAAACATATTTCCCGTTAACCACTCGATACGCTCTGATTCGATATGCATATCCACATCCTGTCTGAATTGGATACTTCTTGGAATTGCGCTGTGTGTAAGAAACTGCAGACGCTTTTACATTTGCGATTATCTGCCATTTTGATCCTTTTTTTCTTTCAATGATATATCCACTTGCATTTGCAGCTTTCTTCCATGTAATTCTGATCTGGTTATATCCGGCAGACGTAGCCTTCGCACTATTTACTTTTGCAGGTATCTTTATCGTTTCAGGCTTTTTGCCCGATTCTGGTTTTACACTTGGCTTCGGTTTCTCGCTTGGTTCCGGTTTCTCACTTGGCTCCGGTTTCTCACTCGGTTCTGGTTTCTCACTTGGCTCCGGTTTTACACTTGGCTCCGGTTTTACACTTGGCTCCGGTTTCTCATCCGGCTCTGTTATTTCATATAATGCCAGATTCGGTTTTGTAGTAATATCTTTCCACTGTCTTTCCGTTGCATTTTCAAAGTTATTGGAAATTTTTCTTCCATCAACCGATTTCACTATCGTGCGATCAGCTATATTAACAGAAGAAACATATGCCTTTCCGGCAACGGAATCTTCTTTCGACATGATTGCAGAGCCGCCTTCCAGCCATGCACTGGATGTTTCGATTGATCCGGTTCCGCTGACACCATTGCCGCCATCGTCAAAAGAACCATTTCCACCAACTGCGATCAGCTTTCCATTACCCTTAACTGTTCCCTGATCCAGAATCAGTGCTGCACCACCTACGGATGTCGTGGCATTTCTTCCCCCGCCAAATACACCAAGGACACCATTGTCCGAGATTGTGAGTGTACCTCCGGATATTTTCATTGCAGGCTGTCCACTATAACTTTTCTGGGTGTTCGGGTCTTTGCCGGTAGCGGCCTCATCGCCTCTGATGTAAACCTCACCCTCCAAAGCCACATTTCCCTTAGCAAGCACTACAGGCGCTGTATTATGACGTACCTCTGATCCATTCGCCAGAAAATTTGTATTGGAATAAATCAGCGAGTTCTCCAGAATTGCCCCGCCATTCAGGATCAACTGTCCATTAACAGAAGCACCTGTCAAAAAGCTTCCACCGTAGTTGTCATAATTTACAGAGATTCTTCCTCCATCCATTGCTTCGATCAGTCCGTGGACAGAAGAATCACGCAGGCAAAGTCTTCCGCCTTTCTGTACAATAATTCGTACACTGCTGAAAATTTTCATATTTACAAGTGTCAGATCACAGCCTGACGGAACAATCAATGTCTGTGTCGGGCTTTCTGATTCGGATACAGAATATCCCAGCTCACCATATGTTCCACTTGTATGAGAGCCATACCATGCTTTGATCTGTGCCGGTACAGTTACTGTCTCATTTGTACCGCCAAAAGCAGCAATTGCCCATGGTTCCATATCATACATGTATTTGCCATCTGCAGTCTGCTGTGCATTTTCAAGTTTCAGGCAGTCACTCAGTTTTTCTGTACGTGAATAAACCTTAAATGCAAGCTCATTACTGGTTGCGGTTCTGCCATTCTGATCTGTTACTGTTACACTTACCGGATAAGAACCCGGTTGATCGGGAACACCGCTCAGTGACAGGGAGCTGTCATAAATCGAGTATACACCTGACATTCCACAGGATTCCGTGTCAATATTTACGCTTGTCTTTTTTGTATTTACCGTTACTGCTTCATGTAAAGGTTTCCAGTCATTTTTTCCCGGCGTTGTTCCGTCCGGAACCACTGCCGCTTCAACAATAACATTGCTGTTTTTATTCGTAGAAACCGAAGTAGATGCTCCACTGATCGCATCATATTTCTGCTGACCGGTAAGTGCACTGTCAAAATATCCGTTTAATCTCACATATAATGTGTTCTGTCCATCAGATGGACCTTCTTTATCATTTCCACTGCTTGGATCATAAGGCTCCACTGCGAAATCACTTCCACTCCCCTTCACACAAAGAAGCAGATCCTGGTATGACGGATTTTTTATCGTAATAATATCTCCGATAGTCAGCATGCCGTCTCCACTGCCGTCAAAGACTGCCGAAGCATCTGAACTATCCATATAATATGCATTTCTTCTAAACAAACTGTATTTTGAAGATACTTTTTCCCATACATTTCCATTTACAAGGATCTGGCTGATTCCTCCTGCATATGCACCGTCAGAAAAAAGAAGTTTCTGATAATCGCTCCCAAAGCCTGACTCCAGTTTTGCTTCTGCAGTCGGTGCATCTTTTAACTGTTTGGATTCTGCAACTGCATCTTCGGAATCCGCGTCTGAAAACAGATCCACATCTGTCACACTGTCTACTTCGCTTTCTGATGCAGCGCTATCTTCCGTTACTGCACCTTCATCCTCAAAATCTTCCTCTGTTGAATCCTGAATTTCCATTTCTTCAGCATCTTCATTGCTGTCTTCCTCAACTACCACCTCTGCATCAGAAAAATCATCTGTCGCAAAAGCCGGCACCGCTGTAAATAAATTTACAGTCATCATTGCCGAAACTAAAAATGCAATCTGTCTCTTCACAGTTCTCCCCCTCTTACTTTAGTTAGTTATTTAAAACCTTGTTAAAGAATAACATTTCTTAGAAATTCTGTCAATTGCATTATCGCTTCATTATGTATACAATCGGTCTCTTAGTGCACACTATCTACTGTCAGCGGATGCTATCCAATATGAGATTTGACTAGCTAATGTTCCAATTGACGAACATATATTCCGAGTTGTATGATTAATTCAATAATTAAAGTGTAAATTATCTGACGTTAACTCTTTTCTATCTTTCCTAAAGGAGGGACTTTTATGCAGGCTTTATCACAGACAAATGCAGGCGATACCTGTACGATCAAATGGATGTTTGGTGTTCCGGAGATTCTGGAAACGATGAGAAACATGGATATTAAAGAAGGCAGCACGATTCAGGTTATTCAGAAGTGCCAGGATTGGCTGATCATCGGGCGGAATGACCGGCGGCTGGCGGTTGGGAATGAAGTAGCGGACCGGATTCAGGTGTAGGGGAATGAGGATACAGGGATAATCGTAAAAAGTTCTGTGTAAATTTTTTACAATTCTCCCCGTTTTGAATCATTATGAATAGAAAGTCTCATACTTCTCTGATATGAAACAGGGCTATCACCTGCCCCGTGAAATAAAATCATCGTGAAGTATAAAAAATATACTATATCTATCTTTTGCATCTCCGATATAAGAAAATAAAAATGTCTGTATATTGAAATAACCATCCAGACTTTCTGCAGGAGTCTGAGAAGTACTTAGATATGATCTGACTGTGTTGCGAATAAAAATCGTACTGTTTGAGTGAAACGAGTTTGCGATTTTTATAAGCGTTTTTAACAGTCAGGAATATCTTTAGTACTTCCGGACGACGAAGCCTGTCTGAATGGTTATTTCACATATCACAGACATATAATATATTATAATATAAAAAACTGCCAATCATATATTTCTATACAATCGGCAGTTTTATTCCCTTATTTCATCTTAAATTCTATCGTTACTTTAAACAGATCCCCGTCGAGATACAGATTAAATGTCCCACCCTGCAGCTGCACAAGGTCTTTCGCGATAGACAATCCCAGGCCACTTCCTTCAGTATTTCTGGAAACATCCCCGCGGATAAAACGCTCTGTCAGTTCGTCTGCCGTAATATTCAGCGGCTGCGCGGAAATATTCTTGAGGGAGAGCTGTACATTCGGACGATTCACACTTACATCTACATAAACTCTCGTGTTTTCCATGGCATATTTAGCTGTGTTTCCAAAGACATTCTCCAGAACCCTCCAGAGTCTTCGTCCATCGGCACAGATGATTGCCTCTTCCTCGTCAAAATGAACGACCATCTGCAGATTTCTTTCTTCAAATTTTTCTTCAAATTCTCCGATTACCTGGTTAATCAATTCCACAAAATTCAGTTCTGTCATTTCCAGTGTGATATTTCCGGTGCTTGCCTTGGATGCCTCTACGACATCTTCTGTAAGAACCTTCAGTCTCTGTGCCTTATTTTCCAGAACTTCCAGATACCCCCTGATCTTGGGATCTTCCGGATTTTCCCGTTTGAGAAGATCTATATAGTTGATGATCGAAGTCAACGGTGTCTTTATATCATGAGAAACATTCGTAATCAGTTCTGTCTTCATCCGCTCGTTCTTGAGGCTGTTTTCTACGGCTGCGTCCAGTCCCTCCCCGATATGGTTAATATAATCCGCCACCATTTCCTGCTCACCGGAGAGTTTTTCCGTTGGAATTTTATATTGCAGCTCACCGTCTGTGATTTTTTTCAGTCCACCAATAATCTGTTCTCGCCCCCATGCCTTTTTCAGCAGCCAGTAAAGTACTGCCACATCCAATACAAGCAAAAGCAACAGGGGAAGCATGGCACCATCTCCAAATCCCAGCATAACAAGCAGCATCTGTGCAAATACAAAACATCCAAACCCGGCAGCTATCTTTATTCTGCTGATGGTATTTTTACTCATAAAAACCACCAGATTTCCGATAGCTTTGAAAATTTTTTTAATCATCCGCAACACATGTCTGAGAAGTGAATCTCTCCACAGTGATCTCGCTTTGATCCTGCGCACCAGACTGAGCCAGCCCGTCAGGAACCAGCCTCCTGTCCAAATGCCGATCATTCCAAAATCAATGGTTTTCCAGATCATCCGCACTTCTTCAGAATCCATTGCCTGAACCAGCACGGAAATTCCCATTAACCAGATTGCAACGATCATGCCTGCCGCAATCTCTGTATAGCATCGATCCAAAAAATTCAGATGTACTTTTTCATCTTCGTTGTTTCGTCCTGCTGCAACTGTCAGAATCACAATTCCTACGAGTGCCAAAATAAATGCAGCCACAGAAACAACCATGATCGGCACCAGCCATGGTTCAAACTTCTCATAAGCCAGTTTTTCCTGCTTGATTCTGTCCAGCACAGGAAAATCTTTATCTACAGAAACAAAGTAAAGATAATTTTCTCCGGCAAGTCCTGTATTCTCAACCATACTCTGCCAGTAAGATACTGTCCAATCCGAAACATTAGTAAAACCAAGTATACAGTCCTGCATCTCCGGTGAAATGAGCATGAAAGGATCAGCACCAGATGTCAGCTTATCCAGCATTTTTTCATAATTTGCCGAAGTGACCCCATTTATATTACTGTACACTTTATCGGACTTTGTATCTACATACATATAGTTGATATTTGTCGCACCCTGCGTATATGTTTTCAGGATTTTCTCACCATATGATGCGTCACTGTATTCTACCAGTGCCTCATATAAATACTGATATGCTCTGCTGATGTTCCCTTTCCATTCTTTACTGTTATTTACAACATCAAGAATGCCGTCCGCTCCATCCGGCTTATATTCTTCCTTCAATGGAGCATCATTATTTCCGCTGGACTCATAATTATATATGTCTGTGTAAACAACATTGCCCTCTGCATCTGCAACGTATTCCACTCCGTCATTACGGATTCCTATACTGTTATCAGTGTATCCATAATAGATATATTCCTTACCCGAAAGCATGGACAATATATCTTTTGTATATTCTTCCTGTCCTTCCTCGCTTCCAAAGACAAACTTCAGTTCCCCTGTGATGATCTTGTCTGCAAAGTCATTATAATACATGTAGTAATCATTACCGTCCGGCTGACGGCAGATCAGAACATTTGCACTTTGATCCCAGGATGATTTTTTTGCCCAGTCATACAAATCCTTCGCTCTGTATGCAAGCCCGGACGTATTTTTGTGTGTCAGCTCCGTCCCCTGGTTCAGTTCAGCAAGATCGACCAGCTCATCATCCGATACCTGATCCAGAATATATCTGTTACTGATCGCATTGACAATCGTATGCGAAAGATTATAAACACTGTCTCTGAAACTCTGCGAATCCACGTAGCTTTTGCTGTCCAGAGGCCGGACCCCTTTATTCATGATCACTACGAATGCTCCGGCTCCCACGCAGGAAACCGTCACAAAAAATATCGTCAGCAGCACAAGAAGTCCCTTTATGCCACTCTTTTTATACCATCTTTTTTTCATTTATACCCCATTCCTTTCTATAATAAAACAGTCTTGGTAACAGGTAGAGAAGTTATGCAGGATATTTTCCACAACGAAAGGACGAATTTCAGATCTTTTCCACTTTATACCCAAGTCCCCACACTACTTTCAGATAGCGCGGCTCCTTCGGATTGATTTCAATTTTTTCTCTGATATGACGGATGTGAACCGCAACTGTGTTATCCGCTGCAATTGCTTCTTCCTCCCAGATGCTTTCATAAATCTGATTAGTAGAAAAAACGCGTCCCTGATTTTTTACCAGCAAAAGAAGTATTCGGTATTCGATCGGTGTCAGCTTTACGATTTCTCCATCAACTGTGACCTCTTTTCGGTCATCATCGATCATCAGCCCGCCGGTCTCATAAATGTTGCCTCTTTTTTCTGCTGCTGCCCCAAGCTGGGTGTATCTGCGAAGCTGGGATTTCACTCGTGCCACCAGTTCCAGCGGATTAAACGGTTTCGTCACATAATCATCTGCTCCTACATTTAACCCGAGGATTTTGTCCGCATCCTCTGATTTTGCCGATAAAATAATGATCGGAAGCGCATTTTTTTCGCGAATCTTCAATGTCGCCCGAATACCATCCAGCTTCGGCATCATTACATCGATGATCAGAAGATCTACCGGATTGTTCTTAAGCACCCGGATTGCCTGCTCACCGTCATATGCCTTCAGAATGTGATGTCCCTCCTGCGTCAGATAGATTTCTATTGCCTCTACGATGTCCCTGTCATCATCGCATACCAGTATCTCTGCCATTGTCCCCTGCCTCCTGTTTGTTATGGTCTTACTATAGCTGTTAAGAATTAATATCTGTGGGGTAAAATCTTAAGATTCTCTTATCTTTTTAACCTTATCCATTGTATCAGAAAACGACCTTTATTTATATCTGAAAAAAAGAAAAACATTTGTTAAAATTCTTATTGACAAAACAATCTCATTATGCTAAATTATAGTCACAGCAAGAAATTAGTAACAATTACTATTATTAAATAAGACTAACTTAAAAAGAAAAGGAGATCAAGATTATGGCAAAATGGGTATGTAATGTATGTGGTTATGTTTATGAAGGCGATGCAGCTCCGGAAGTCTGTCCGGTATGTAAAGCTCCTGCTTCCAAATTTACAAAACAGGATGCTGAGATGACATGGGCTGCCGAGCACGTTGTTGGTGTTGCTCAGGGTGTCAGCGAAGACATTATCGAAGACCTCAGAGCAAACTTCCAGGGTGAATGCTCCGAAGTTGGCATGTACCTTGCAATGGCAAGAGTTGCTCACAGAGAGGGCTATCCGGAAATCGGCCTCTACTATGAGAAAGCTGCTTACGAAGAAGCTGAGCATGCTGCAAAATTCGCTGAACTTCTCGGTGAAGTTGTTACCGACAGCACTAAGAAAAACCTTGAGATGCGTGTAGAAGCCGAGAACGGTGCTACTGCAGGTAAATTTGACCTTGCAAAACGTGCAAAAGCAGCTGATCTTGATGCAATCCATGACACTGTACATGAGATGGCTAAAGACGAAGCAAGACACGGCAAAGCATTCGCCGGATTATTAAAGAGATATTTCGGCTAAGAAACAAGGAAATTATTACAGAAAGGAAACGATATATGGCTACATTGAAATACAGCCGTCAGCGAGAATCCATCAAGGAATTTCTCATGACACGTAAGGATCACCCCACTGCAGATGTGGTATATGAAAACGTAAAGAAAATATATCCCAACATCAGTCTGGGAACCGTATATCGCAACCTTTCCCTGTTATCCGATCTTGGAGAAATCCAGAAATTATCCAGTTTTGGCGGCGCCGATCATTTTGACGGCTGCGTCACCCCGCATTGCCATTTCATGTGTACCGAATGCAAGCGGGTTCTGGATCTGGAGACAGAGGACGTGAACGATCTTGCCCCAAAGGCGGTCAGGCACTTCGGTGGTAAGATTTCTTCGTGTGATATACGTTTTTTCGGGCTCTGTGAAGACTGTCTGAAGAATACAGAAGTATAATAAAGGAAATAATAGAATTTATCGAAAATAAAGGAGATTAAAATTATGGCTAAATGGGTATGTAATGTATGTGGTTATGTTTACGAAGGTGACGCTGCTCCGGAAACTTGTCCGGTATGTAAAGCTCCTGCTTCCAAATTTACAAAACAGGATGCAGAAATGACATGGGCTGCTGAACATGTTGTTGGTGTTGCTCAGGGTGTCAGCGAAGACATCGTTGCAGACCTCAGAGCAAACTTCCAGGGTGAATGCTCCGAAGTTGGTATGTACCTCGCTATGGCAAGAGTTGCTCACAGAGAAGGCTATCCGGAAATCGGTCTTTACTATGAGAAAGCTGCTTATGAAGAAGCTGAGCATGCTGCAAAATTTGCTGAACTTCTCGGCGAAGTTGTTACTGACAGCACAAAGAAAAACCTTGAAATGCGTGTAGAAGCTGAGAACGGTGCTACTGCAGGTAAATTCGATCTTGCAAAACGTGCAAAAGCAGCTGACCTTGATGCAATCCATGACACTGTTCATGAAATGGCAAAAGATGAAGCCCGTCACGGCAAAGCATTTGCAGGTCTTCTTAAGAGATACTTCGGCTAATCTACAAAGTACACAGAATATAATAAGGCTCCCCGGGTTCGCATACTTGAACTCGGTGGAGCCTTTCCTAAATTAGATGACTTATCTCAAAGTAAGTGCAACTGTAATCATTCAGACGCTAAAAAACGGATGACCTGAACATAATCAGTCCTAAAACAAGACCATAGCAGACTCTTGTTTATTTTCCTGTAGTCTAGTACATCGTTTCATACTCTCAACAATGTACTAGTTTTCTTTAAAATCATATAATGGCATATTATTCTCATCATATAAAACAATCATCATGACCGGTCTTACATCCCCCGATTTATTTTCAAAGCATAATAAATAGTACCCATCATGCTCCAGAGATTTAACAGTATATATTTTTTCCTGATTCCCGGATGTAATTGTTCTGATCAGTTTCCCATCTTCAATTCTCCAGGTTCCATCAATCTCCGGCCAGTTTGGATTTATATCTTCACGTGTGCGATAACTGTCATCTGCCGCGTAGCTTCCAAGATGTCTGGTGTTGCCTTCTGCGTCATATTCATAGAGATCACCGGCACCGGTTGTTCCACCCACTGCCAGATTCACCTTATAATATCGAAATCTGCAGGGAAAAACAGCAGACAGTTCCTCTTCCGTCAGATCCTTAAATTCGTCCATATGCTTCATGCAGTAGTCATATCCACTTTTATAATCATTATCCGCATCTGTATGATCAACATATGCCTCAATAAAATCATCTTTGGATTTTATTGTGCCCTCTTCCTGTACTGTATCTTCCTGCTCTGCCTCTTCCTGTACTGTATCTTGCTCCGTGTCCTGATCTTCTTCTCCCGGATTTTCTTCCTTCAGATTAAATCCCAGATCTTTCATCGTAATATCGGTATTATTTTCCAGATAATACTGAAAAGAATTAAAAGTTGCTGCCACAGTTGATGTTATACTTTCCGCACTGCTTCCTTCAGTTAAAGTAACAGTCTGCCATATTTCATTTTTGGGATCAGTGAGCACTTCCATTTTTTCATTATCGACTGTCAACATCGCCTCTTTCTGGTAAGATGCGATTGATGTCTGGCCTGATATCGTTCCCCTTCCATCATACTGTTCATCAGCGGTCTTCCAAATATTATACTGTTCAAAATAGTATGTATATTCCATTGTCCCTTCTCCATTTGCATTATATACAAAATGAAGAATGATATCTATATACAATCCTTCTTTTGTCAGAACGCTCTCAACCCAGAACTGGTCATCATCTGAATCTGTGATGTATATTTTGTCATCAGCAGACAGATCCGAACCAGACTGATCTACCAGTATATCCATGGACACGCCTGTGTATTTATGACTATTTCCTCTCATCTCAAAATCACTTGAAGTTCCATTTTCCCGAACATACTCACAAAGCTTTTTAGCCGGATGTAACTTATATTGCACTTCCTTATATTTTTCTTTACTATCCTCATAATCTCCCAGTTCTTCATATAAGGCAAGTGCTTCTTCATATTCGCCTGATTTTTCATATTTGACAGCTTTCTGATATTCCGCATAGATAATCTGTTCTTTACTGTCTTTGTATCCGTTCAGGCTCTCAAGAAGTGCAATAGAATCATCGTATTTTCCATCTTCCAAAAGAGCCAGCCCCTGATTATAAAGCTTCTTCTTATTCAGATTATCCTTAATGACCACTCCCACTGCTGCCACAGCTACTGCTGCTGCCACACCGACCACGATCATCTTTATCTTCTTCTGTTTCTTTTTCGCTTCAACCGCTGCTTCTGCCTGTTTACGTTCTCTCTCTTTTCGCTCATCTTCCAGTCGCGCATCGCATTCCTTCTTCAGAGCATCCACATCAAGTTCTTCAAGTTTTTTGCGATCTATATGACAGCTACAGCAACTGAGTTCACTCTCATGATTGATCGCTCCACAGGTACAGAACCATAAATCCCTATCCTGTTTCAACAGGTACTTGCTGTTTTTCCCATACTTTATCCTGTACTGCCTGGCCAGCTCTCCATTTGCGATTTTTTTCTCTATCGGATCCGGTTTTTCCAGTGGCTCCCATATTTCATTTCCCACCCATACAGTATTATCATCAAATGCAACCTCCGTCACTTTAACAGAATATGAACGAGTCTGTTCATTTGGAACAATTATCGGAACCTGCTGACCCCAAAATTCATTTCTTTTTACATTCAGATCCAGATACTGATATTCTGTTTCTTCGCCCAGAGTTCTTCCTACCGTATCTATAGATGTAATCTTAACAGTTACTGCCTTTATTGTTTTACTGCAGATATTCTGAATCTTCAACTGTACGATTATATTGCCATTTCGATTGTCTTTAAGTAAAGCTCCGGCTGCAACTACAACAGGAGCTCCCATAGTATACAATCTTTCCGGCAGAGAATATAATCTTGCGTATGTCTCTCCCATTTTTCCACCTCATGTTTCATGATAATTGAATAATCTCATATTTTTTGCATTCTTATCGATACTTTGTCATCGTATCAGATTTCCGGGAGCGAATCATCGCTACTTCCACTGTGTCCTGTCTGAAGCAGCTCGCGATTCTTCAGATCCGGCAGTGCAATTACCAGAAGCATTCCTACAATCCATAAGAAAAATGTTATCCAAAAATATCTTTTCTCATAATGGCCTTTCAATTCTGCAATCCTCTGAAATTCTCTGGCAATAAAATACTGAATAATCAGCGCCACAATAATTCCTATAAACCATCCCCAAAGCCAGCTTTCCATTTTATTTATCTCCTTTCTGTTTCTATTTCATGTTATTTAGATTTTAGTCATTTTACTTCACAGTTACCTTGCAGGTCATTTTCTTTGAACCACTCTTAACAGTGATCGTTGCTGTTCCTTTACGCAGTCCCTTTACCACACCGCCGGATGTTACTGTTGCAATTTTTCCGTTGGATGATGCGTAAATAATTCTTTCATCAGTATTCTTTGGTGTTGCCACGGCTCTGATCTGGAAAGTCTTTCCTCGGGAAACCGTCTTCGATGCCGGTATTCCTGAAAGTTTCGTTGTTCTTATTGCATTAACTTTCACGGTCACAACTGCCCGTTTACTTCCGGATCTTACAGTGATCCTTGCTGTTCCCGGTCTGATTGCTCTGACCACACCCTGTGAGCTGACTGTAACAATATTTCTGTTTGAAGATGAATATGTAACTCTTTCTCTGCTGGTTACCGGAGTAACGACAACTGAAGGCGACAGTTTCACTGGTGTTGCTTTAGTCATTGTCAGATTTCTGACCGTTACCGCCACTCTCTCAGTTCTTACTGTTTCTCTCTGTACAGTCACTCTGAAGGCAGCTTTCTTTTTGCTTGCAAGAATAACTGTCACGGTAGCATTTCCTGTTCTCCTGCCTGCCGTCAGTTTGAAGGTTCCATTGCGCTTTACAGATGATACTTTCACAATGTTTGTGTTAGTGGAAGTCACTTTTGTCACATAATCTCCGGCCGCAAACCCACCTGCTCTGAACGCAGTTGCAGACTGACCTGTCTGCATTTTCAGTGAAGAAGCAGTCAAAGAAATCTTTGGAGTCAGTTTTGCTATAGTTTTCTGTTTCGTAATCACAGTACCACAGACTTTACAGTGTTTTCCCTCCGTTTTTCCTGCTTTAAATACAGTCGCTTTGATTGCATTATCTTTTACTATTGTATGAGATTTCGCCGGAATCTTTTCTGTTTTTGTGGCATCGCATCCGGTACATTTATAAAACTTACTTCCTGCGGTTTTACATGTAGCCTCTTCCAGAACAATTCCTGCATTCCATGTATGGCTGTGCTGCCTGTCAGTTGGATCAATATAATAATTCTTTCTGGCGATCTGCTCCCAGTCACCATCTTCATTTCTCCACAGAGCAGTCAGGGCAATCCAGGTAGAATCCCCTGTCTTTCTGGTCATAAACGGGAGTTCCTGTCCTTCAACATCTTTCAGATCCCATGTCCATCTGTCATAATCACGTTCTTCACCAGTTTCATCATCCCACCATGAAGCAACTACAATTCTGATATCATCACTGTCTACATCAACTGGTTCTCCCTGTCCATTGATATACCGGACAAGTTTTACCCCAAATCTGGCAACATTAACTGTCTCACCAACCGCCGGATTGATCATATTCCCAGATCCATCATCCAGGATTGACGGCGTCAGTACAAACTCACTGACTTCAAACCATATATCTTTGCGGAATGCTTCTTTATAATCTCCATTCTGATCCGGTACCTGTACAGAAACATAACAGTAGGCGTCTCCTGTAGCATCGCCAGACTCTGCCAGAAGAGTTTTGCCATCTGCTGCAACAGTAACCTTCGCCACTTCTGGCTGTTCCACAATTTCCAGTCTGTAATCTGTCACAGGATTCAGACCACCGGTCTTATCCCGCAGATCCGTTTCGATTGTCAGCTTACTGTTTGGCAACATTGCACCATTGCCTGTTGTGTCCACATAATGGATACTCAACTCGTACGGACTTCTTGATTCACTGTCATCATTATGATCGCCATCACCACCGTTGTCGCCATCATCACCGTCGCCGTTATTGCCTGGCAGCTCCTCGAAAGAATAGTTGCGGCCAGCAACTTCCTTCCATTCACCAGTGTCATCTTTTATCCTGGCAACCAGCCTGATCCATGTAGAATCTCCGGTTGTTCTGGTCAGAACAGGAAGCTCCGCTTCTTCATCCTCACAGCTCCATCCACCTTCTTCATCATACCCATCAAGCACGATTTTGCAGTCCTGTACTGTTTCCTGCTTATCATTCTCATCATAATAGACAAGTGATGGTTTCAGATCTTTAGCAATATCCAACTGCTGTCCTTCTGCAAGATTACTGATTTCTTCCGGAACGTTTTCCGGAAAAATAACATACCTGTTAATATCAAAGTGAAGCCTTTCTGTGCATACCACTTTTCCATCTATCAAAACATTTACAGGAAAATCAACCGGTCCTGTCTTATTATGAGCATTCACTATGATCTCTTTTCCGTCTATTTCATAGTCTGCCATATCCTTATACTCTGTATCCACCGGCGGGAGTTCCAGCGTGTAAGCATCCGAGGTCTCCTCCCAGTTCTCACCATCTGCAGATTCAGAAAGATATATATGGATTCTGATTGTATCATTTGGAAGCACGGATTGGGTTCCACCATCACCCTGAAACATTGTGCCAATCACATATTGTTTTTCTGTTGCATCAGCACTGAATGTACTCAGTCCTTCCGAAGAATCGCCAAATACTTCTATACCATCTGTGTACTCTGAAATCTCTTCCTCTGTTACCGGCACAGTCTCATCCTGTGTCTCGTCTGCTTCTTCCTGAATGCTTACTTCTTCCCCGGAAGCAGTTTCTTCATCTACTGTTGTCTCTGCATCACTGTCATCCTGAAATACTTCCTCCTGACCGGCATCAATTTCCAGTTCTTCTGCTGCCACCGGCACAGTCATTCCCACACTCTGCGTAAGAGTAAGCGCCATAGCCAGAAACATTGCAATCTTCTTTTTTCTCATGTAAATCCCCCGTTTCTTTTTCCTATACATTCCATATAAGACATATAGATTGAGTGTAGCATAAGTTCCAATGAAAACCCATTATCTCACAGCATATGATTTTGGATATCTTTTTCAGAACTTTCACGCATATTTATCCGGCACAAAACGAAGCAATTTTCTGTAACGCAAAAAGACTCCTGCAAAATATATTGCAGAAGCCTTAAGCTCTTTCTTAGTTTATTCAAATGTCGCCTTTGCCGTATCAATCGTATGACCTGCTTTGTTTTCAATGTCTGTATCATTTCCGTAAAATGTACTTCCGGCAAAATCAATCACTTCATTACCCGGCAGATTGTCAATGCAGACAGCCGTTCCATTTCCGGTAAATGTATTATTCAGATAATTCGGCGAACTACCGTACGACATAGTGGTATCGAACTTCAGGCCGATTTTGTTATCTGTGAAAGTGCTGTCCGTCGTATTAACCCAGCCTCCACTATGTGAGTAAACTGCTATATCCCAGCCTTCAAAACTACACTCTGAAGCACTTGCAAAGCAGTATGCATCCAGTCCGGTTCCGGAACTTCCTTCAAAACGGATTCCTGATATATCGGCATAATTTCCGTTGAGCCCTTTCAGACTGACTATTCCGGTAAAGGTGGTCTCCGCATCTCCGTTGGTGCATCCATGAATTCCCCAGGTATGATCACCAAAAGTGATATCTCCGTCATATGTCACCGCCGGAAGGTACAGATATACCGGTGTATCAGAAGATACTTCTTTATCAATAGAATCCAGAAGTTCCTGAAGTTCCTCTGTAGTTTCCATCGGTGTGTCCTCTGCATGATAAGTTACTGCGGGCAGTTTTTCAATAGTAAGACGCGTGCTTAAGGAAATTGTATCACCATTTTTCATTTTCACCGTCCATACAATGTCGTTTGTACCACTTTCAGATGTAAAATAAATATCTGAGGTGTATGCTGCATCCGGAAAACTTTCATTATACATCGGCTCTATATATTCCATTTTCCGTGAGCCGTCAGCCGGCTTTGTATCTACTCTGCAGGATTCCACTTCTTTCGAAAACTCTTCCCATGCCAGTTTTCCCGTATCCTGATTGAGAACATACAGCTGACACGGCAGAGCACTGTCCTGACCTTCCGCCAGTGTATCTGTACGTTCTCCCTGTGCATGCCCCGTCACACCGTCACCCTCCGAAAAGGTCAGCAGGACTTTATAAGTTTTATCCTTGTCCACATAATCAATCTGTGCGCCACCTTCATATACCTTCGGTCTGTGGTACATTGATACCGCCACCCCGATGATTCCTATGAAAATCAATATTCCCAGAACTGTCAGGGTTGCCCGCTTCCATCGTCTTGGAGTTTTTATCTCCTGTTTTTCCGTCTGAACTGCAGTACAGTGCGGACAGAATGACGCATCATCCGGAAGCGCATGTCCACATTTTATACATTTTTTGCTCATTATTTCCCCCTTATCGTTTATAGTGCCTCCATTAAATGAAGAATATTTTTGTATCTTTTTTCCGGATTCACCATTGTACAGCGCTGTACGATCCTGCCCATCCGTCCACTCGCCAGTTTCCTCGATGGATGTTCTCCGGTCAGCATAATATTCAGTAAGACACCAAGCGCATAAATATCCGCACGTCCGTCTGACTGCGAAAGCCCATACTGCTCCGGTGCCGCAAATCCGGTCGTCCCCAGAATCTGCGTATCTTCCTGATTAGCATTTTTGTATATTCTGGATGCGTCAAAATCAATCAGCACAGCTTCTTTGCCACGTATCATAACATTATCCGGTTTTACATCCCGGTGCACCACCCCCATAGAATGAAGCACCCATAATGCTGAACACAACTGACGACACAGCTTTTTTGCCTGCGCAGTTGACACAAGTCCTCCCTGCAAAATTTCACTGAGCGTATCTCCCTGCACATGCTCTTCCAGAAGCACTGTCCTGCCATCTTTTTCCCCGACTTCCATGATCTTTGGCAGATTCGGACACGAAACGGAAAGAAGCTTCCGGTAAACTTCGCTGCTTCCATAAAAATGCCTGAAAATATAACGGGTGCCGCTGTCTCTGTGTCGTACAAGCGAGACTTCGCCCCGTTCGCTTTTTTTGATCAGCGTGATCGTATCATATTCACTACGAACTGCATCTAAAAGACTGTCATAAATATCCATATCCTCATCCCTATCACTATGCGACCTGCATATTGTTTTTCAGACCCATTTATAGTATATTTTTATTTGAATACACTATTTAGAATATTATAACTTATTAACAATTATTCAGCAACTATATATACTACAACGTATTTTGACATGTATTTTTCAAAATACAGAAATATATTAAAATAATTATTGTAAAGGCGCGAAATATGGAGAAAAAAAACACAGATGGTTTACAACAAGAACTTATGGATTCACCGGACTTAGAGCAGTTCCTGTCACAAAATCAGGAACAATTTGTAAATAAAAGTGTATCTGAATTATTAAATCATCTGTTTGAAAAAAAATATATTTCCAAAGCCGCTCTCGCCAAACAATCCGGTATGAGCGAGATCTACCTGCACCAGATTTTTGCCGGCCGCCGAAATCCTTCCAGAAATCGTCTTCTGTGTTTGTGTTATGGGCTGGAAGCAAGTGTTGAAGAAACACAGGAACTGTTGAAACTCTGCGGAATGGCTCAGCTTTATCCGAAATTAAAACGAGATGCCATTATATATTATGGATTGCTGCACGGACTCAACCTGTTTGAGATCAATGACAAGCTTTTTGATGAAAATGAAGAGACCCTGTTCTGACAGGCAAAATAAAAGCGATGGTTTCTGATCTGATACCATCGCTTTTATCTGTTATATTAATTTAACAACCAGGAGCCTTTTTCCGGAAGTTTCTGTTTATAAACACGGGTAAATTTGAATCTGTTATAGTTTACACCATAATATTCATTTACTCCCCATCTTTTTGCACCAAAGGCATCATAAACACGCCCATTTATTTCTGTCCATGTGTGATAATCATTTTCTCTTGTCCCTGCAGAACATAAATAAACATTTCTGTATCCTATAACCTTTGCCATGTAAGCCATCGCACAGGCAAATGGAACACAGTTTCCGATTTTGCGTTCAAAAATCTGATTGGCATTTGCTGCATACCAGACATCTCCGCCATAGCCAAGGCTTCCGCGGGTTCCATATGAATTTCTGCGTACCCACAAAAAGCAGGTTTTTAACTTTTGTTCCTGAGTCATTTTGTTGTTGGTAATCTGCGCTACAATTTTCCGCGCATTCTGATATGCACGAAGCTCGGTCGCCTGATCCTTACCTAATCTTTTTCCATTTGGAGCATAATACTGGGATCCTTTTTTGAGTCCCAAAACACGGCCATTATCTTCTATATAGTATCTGACTCCACGAACAGTTGTATCTTTTTTCATCAGGATTCCGTTTGCATTAAAATAATAATAATTTCTTCCGATTCTCCTGCAGCCTTTGAAATACCTTCCGGATCTATAGTATCTGACCTGTCCACGCTGTACCTTAACCCAGCCTGACAGTTTCTTCTTAACTGTAGTGTTTGATGTTTTCACATTGGCTGCACTTACTGTTTCAGTCATTACTGGACATACCGCCAGTGTCATACACATCAGTATAATAAATATTTTCTTTAGCCTTCCTGTTACTTTACTTTTCATTTTATTTCTCTCCTTTTTGAGCTATCTTATGTTTACTGTCATTACGTACTTCATCCTGCAATTTAGTAAGGTACTCAGAAAATGTAGCATTATCATCTCCATAGGTCATCTGCAGGTCATATTCCAGCGGAATCCATGTTTCAATATCGGACTCATTTATAATACCATCTTTAGCCAGATTAGGAAAGCCTTATCCGCATATAAACCTCATGATAATATTTTTTATATGAAGTTGCATAAAATCTTCTGAAGCCTCTTCGCTGCGCCCAGTATGTATCATATACAAGTCCATTGATTTCCACCCATCCATGGGAGCCTTCCCATTGTCTCGGTCCATTTGTGCAGATATAAACATTTCTGACTCCACAGGCCTTCGCAAGGTAAGCAAAAGCACCTGCACTTGATAAACAGTTTCCTGATTTTCTTTCAAAAATATCATTGGCAAACGTTGCATACCAGGATTTCCCGCCCTGTGCAAAGAGTCTCCAGTCGGCGCGCGGAAATGGCATTACCCAGCGAAAACATGCTCTCAGTTTCTGCTCCTGCGTCATTTTTTTGTTGGTAATTCTCGATACAACTTTTCTTGCATTCTGATATGCCGTAAATTGCTGTTCCCTGTCACCGCTTAAGCGTCTTCCATTAGAGTTATAATAATTTCTTCCTCTTTTCCAGCCCTCTACAATTCCCTTTTCATTTATGTAATAAAGTACTCTTCTGTATGTCACATTATTCGTTTTCATTACACCTGTTTTGATATCAAAAAAGTACCTGCGATTTGCTATTTTTTGCAATCCTTTAAGACACTTACCATTGCGAAAATATCTTTTCTGTCCGTTTTTTAAAGTATACCATCCTCTTTGAGGCGTTTTTACTGTTTTATTCACTGTTGTCCGGACTTGCTGCTTCACAGTGGAAGTTGTCCCGGAAGCTGCCAAAGCACTTTCTGCTGGCGCTGCTGCCATTATAAACATTGCGCAGGCCAGTAAGACTGCTAATTTTCTTTTCATTTTATTTCCCCCTCATTTAATGCCTGTGTTGCTGCACCAAGCCTGTTATATACTGTAAGCGCATCGTTGATATGTGGAATTCCTGTTCCGGAGGCTCCACCCGTAACCAGAATATATTCTGTACCGTCAATTTCAGCAAAGCTTGCAAGACAGTGCCCCGCTTCTCCGGTATATCCTGTTTTGCCGCCCATAATCTGTCCATCTGTCACAACTGTATCAGACAGGTTCTTGAACATTGTGCTGTAGAATGTAATTCCATCCGGATGAATATTGGTTGCCGGTGTGGAATGATACGGACTTTCTATGATTTTCCGGAATGTATCATTTCTCAGTGCATATTTTAAAAGTACTGCAATATCTTTCGCTGTACTGTAATGATTTGCATCATGGAGTCCGGTCGTATCGCAGAAATTCGTTCCACTCATACCAAGTTTGGCAGCTTTTTCATTCATTAATGCCACAAAATCTGCTTCAGATCCTGAAATTGTATCTGCAAGTGCAATACAACATTCTGCACCGGAAGGAAGCATCACTCCATAAAGCAGATCTATTGCACGGACAGTCTCGCCCGGCTGAAATCCGGCCTGTGTTGCATCCTGCTCATACAGCCCCTCAAACATCTCATTTGTCAGTGTAATCTCCGGATCCAGATCTTTGAGGTTTTCGATTGCAACAATTGTTGTCATGATCTTTGTCATGGATGCCGGATACATCTGCTGATCTCCGTTGATTTCTCCGATCACCCTGCCTCCGCGAACCTGCATCAGTACCGCATACGGACTGTTGATACCACTGATATCGAGTTCTTTAACAACCGGCTTACGCATCTGCTCAATCCATTCAACCAGCTGCGTCCCCATACCATAATTCCATCCGACGACCAATACAAGTATAAGTACCACGATCATTTCCATCGCAATACAGAAAATCATTCTGCCTTTATTTTGTTTTCTCTGTTTTCGTGACTTCACCTTCGCAGACCGCCGTCTGTTACCTCTGTCGGAAGTCCGCCTTCTTTTTCTATCCGTCATGATGTTCCTTCTTTTTCGCAAAATATATCAGACGTTTTCTTTATTTTAGTTCGATGACCAGGAATATTTTTCCGGAAGTTTTTGTCTGAGGGCACATTGATAATCAAATTTATTATATCTTATACCGTAATATTTATTTACGTTTCGTCTTTTTGCAAAATAGGAATCATATACAATTCCATTTATTTCTGTCCATGTATGCAGGTTTTCCGCTTTCGTTCCTCTTGAACACACATAAACATTCCTGTAACCTATAACCTTCGCCATGTAGGCCAGTGCACACGCGTACGGAACACAATTGCCTCTTCTGCGCTCAAAAATTTCATTTGCATTCGCTGCATACCAGCAGTCTCCACCATAGCCAAGCCATCCTCGCTCTCCATATCCGTTCCGCACCATCCACATAAAACATTTTTTTAATTTTTGTGACTGGCTCATTTTGCTGTTTGTAATCTTATTTACAATTTTTCGTGCGTTCTGATATGCCCGGAGTTCGGTTGCCTGATTTCTGTTGAGCCTTTTACCATTTGGAGCATAATATTGAGATCCTTTTTTGCGCCCCAGAACACGTCCATTACTTTCTATATAATATGTGACTCCACGAACGGTAGTATCTTTTTTGAGTAAAATTCCCCTGGAATCAAAATAGTAATAATAATTTCCTATTCTCTTACAGCCTTTATAATACGTTCCGGCTCTATAGTATCTGACCTGTCCACGCTGTACCGTAACCCATCCTGACAGTCTTTTTTTAGCTGTGGTGTTAGATTTTGAGGTATTAGCTGCACTTACTGTTTCAGTCATTACAGGACATACCGCGAGCATTGCACACATCAGTATAATAAATATCCTGTTCAGTCTCCCCTTTACTTTCCCTTTCATTTTATGGACCTCCATTCAGCTCTTCCATTTGATTCAGCCAGACTTCTGCCTTAAGTTTCTGGTCCTATTCTAACACATAAAAACTTAATCCTGTAGTATATTTTATATTAATTTTTAAACATATGATTTCTTTTGCGTGGACGACAAAAAAGACACCCTTAAAAGGATGTCTTTTCTACATTTATTTAGGCTAACTTAGCCGGATTAACCTTTACTCCAGGTCCCATAGTAGGAGTCAGAACAACACTTCTTAAGTACTGTCCTTTCAGAGTACTCGGTCTTGCTTTAACGATAGCCTCAATCAGCGTCTGGAAGTTGTCGCTTAACTGTTCCTCAGTAAAGGAAGCTTTACCGATCGGAACATGAATGATATTGGTTTTATCAAGACGGTATTCAATCTTACCTGCTTTGATATCGTTAACCGCTTTTGTAACGTCCATAGTTACAGTACCAGCTTTCGGGTTTGGCATGAGACCTTTTGGTCCAAGTACACGACCAAGACGTCCAACAACACCCATCATATCCGGTGTAGCAACAACAACGTCGAAATCAAGCCATCCTTCATTCTGGATTCTCGGAATGAGGTCTTCAGCTCCTACATAGTCAGCGCCAGCTGCTTTTGCTTCTTCTGCTTTTGCATCTTTTGCAAATACAAGAACGCGAACCTTTTTACCAGTTCCATGAGGCAGAACTACTGCACCACGGATCTGCTGATCTGCGTGACGTCCATCGCAGCCTGTACGGATGTGAACTTCGATAGTTTCGTCAAATTTAGCAACTGCGGATTTCTTTACAAGGCTGATAGCCTCAGCGGTATCATATAATGTTGCGCGGTCTACTGCTTTTGCAGCTTCCACGTATTTCTTTCCTCGTTTCATTTCCTATAACCTCCTGTGGTAATTGCGGGAACTTCCCTCCCACTTCATTTGATTTTTTCTCAGTCTACGACTTCGATTCCCATGCTTCTTGCAGTACCAGCGATCATGCTCATAGCTGCTTCAAGGGATGCTGCATTCAGGTCTTTCATTTTCAGTTCAGCGATTTCCTGAATCTGAGCTTTTGTTACTTTTGCAACCTTTGTTTTGTTCGGTACGCCGGAACCTGATTTGATGTTAGCGGCCTTCTTAAGAAGAACTGCTGCCGGCGGAGTTTTGGTTATGAAGCTGAAACTTCTGTCTGCATAAACAGTGATGACAACCGGGATAATAAGATCTCCCTGATCTGCTGTTCTTGCATTAAACTCTTTTGTGAACTGTACAATATTTACACCGTGCTGTCCAAGAGCCGGACCAACCGGTGGTGCTGGAGTTGCTTTACCAGCAGGAATCTGTAATTTAATATAGCCTGTTACTTTTTTTGCCATTTTTCGGCACCTCCTATGTGGTATTGGCGGGGGTTCTTCCCTCCCACTTGAATGTGTTACGCCTTCTTAATTTCTGCGAAACTTATTTCTACCGGCGTTTCGCGGCCAAACAATTCAACATTGATAGTAACCGTCTGCTTCTGGGTACTGATCGCAGTAATAACGCCTGCGGTGTCTTTCCAAGCTCCGCCTGTAACGACAACCATGTCGCCCTCTGCAAAATCTACCTGAATGTCCTCAGCCTTAATTCCCAATGGAAGCATTTCTTCTTCGGTCAACGGTACCGGTTTAGATCCCGGTCCTACGAATCCGGTTACGCCTCTGGTGTTGCGGACAACATACCAGGTATCATCGTTCATGACCATGTTGAGAAGCACATAACCCGGAAACATCTTTTTCTGGACCTGCTTGGCAGCTCCGTTTCGCATCTCTACTACTTCCTGCAGCGGAACACGAACTTCCAGAATCTGGTCTTCCAGGTGTCTGTTTTCGATTGTTTTTTCAATGTTGGCTTTTACTTTGTTTTCATACCCTGAATAGGTATGAACAACATACCATTTTGCTTCTGACATACAATCACCGTTATCCTTACTTCACTAAAAGATTTATTCCTTCCAGAATAGCTGAGTCAAATACACTGATGATCACTGCAAGTACAACCGTAATGATCGTAACTGCTATGGTCTGCTTAACAAGTGTAGCATTATCAACCCAGACAATCTTTTTGAATTCCGATTGAAGTCCCTGAAACCAATTTCTCTTCTGACCTTTGCCAGCAGATTTTTCTTTCTCTTGCATAGTCTAACCTCACATTTCGTGATTACTTCGTTTCCTTGTGCAGAGTATGGGTACGGCAGAACTTACAATATTTCTTTGTTTCAAGACGCTCAGGATGATTTTTCTTCTCCTTGGTCATATTGTAGTTACGCTGCTTGCACTCCGTACATGCTAATGTAATCTTAACGCGCACAACTTCCACCTCCAGTGTTTTCATTTGCGTGGGTCTTTTCTGCTTTTCGGGCATAAAAAAAAGACCTAACTTCCATGTCGCTTGTCTAGTTTATCACATACCCTCTATATAAGTCAAGCATTTTCCCTTAGAAATTCAGCAGATTTTCATGCTTTGTTACTGTTCAGCAACCATGCTTTTCCTGTTCAGACAACTCTCTGTGCATATCCTTCTTATTCTGCGTCTATACAAGCTATTATAATAAGGTAATGATTGTTTGTCTGTCATACTTGAATCAGCCAGATAATTACGATATAATCAATCAGAGAAAATTATTACTATTGTGGAGATTTATTATGAATAATAACTGTGTAATTCTTATTCCGGCTCTGGATCCTCCTGAGATATTTCTGTCCTATATTGATGAATTGATCCAGGTCGGCTTCAAAGATATTCTGGTTGTTGATGATGGCAGCCATCAAAAAAAGATTTTTGAAAAAATAGGCTCTCTTCCGCAGGTAACAGTTCTCACCCATCCCGAGAACTACGGGAAAGGACGTGCACTCCGCACAGGTCTTGCCTATTATAAAGATCATTATTCTTACGATGAATACTGTGGTGTCATCACTGCAGATTCCGACGGGCAGCATCTTGTCGACGATGTATTGAAAATAAGCAAAAGCCTTGCAAAAAGAGAAGACAAGATGATTCTCGGTGTCCGCGACTTCGATCAGAGCAACGTTCCTTCCAAAAGCCGCATCGGAAACAAACTGACCAGTCTCGGGTTCCGTGTATTGATCGGGCTCTCCGTTTCAGACACTCAGACCGGTCTGCGCGGGATTCCCAATCCCCTGATCGATCTCAGTCTTTCCATACCGGGAGACCGTTTCCAATATGAAACTGCGGTCCTGATCGAGACTGGAAAAGTATCCGGTTTCGAAGAAATCAAAATACAGACTGTTTATTATGACGAAAACAAAGGAACACATTTTAACCCGGTCAAAGATTCCATCCAGATCTTTAACCTGTTACTCGGTACCTTTTTCCGCTATATTTTTGTATCCTTAAGTTCCTTTGTTGTGGATATTCTGCTGTTTGCGCTCGGAACCAAACTGCTCTTCCCTGCTTTATCTGTGCGGATTCCGCTCTCTACAGCTTTTGCCAGAATTATTTCCGGGGCTTATAATTACGCAATGAATCGAAAAATTGTTTTTAAAAGCGACCGTTCTGTCGTATCATCCGGCTTCTCTTATCTGATGCTTTGCATCATCCAGTGTGCCGTTTCCGCAGGTCTGGTAACCGCCATCTGTTACCTGCTTCCATTGGATGAAGTTCCGGTTAAGGCAGTCGTCGACACCTGTCTTTTCTTTGTAAATTATAAAATTCAGAAAAATTATATTTTCAAAAACAAGGAGACTCTATGAAAAAGAAAAACTCAAACATTTGCCGTCTGTTTCTGACCCTTCTGGGTCTGCTGATGGCCATTCAAATCTGTTTTGGCTTCGCATGGATGGTGGTAAACCTGGCAAATATCCCGATCTTCGGAGACAGCACGGAATATTTTAACCTCAGCCAGACCCTCATGGTCGATGAGTATCGTCCGCTTTTGTATCCATTACTCATCCGGATCGCTGTAAAAATGGCAAATCATCTCCCGCTTGCCTACCAGACACTTGCCTATATCGGACAGACGCTTCTCTGCATACTTTCTGCGATTTTTCTGTCTGTACAGATTGACTGTCTCTTATTTCCAAATTTTAAAAAACAAAACAGTAAGCTGTTTTATCTGGGAAGTGTATTCACGGGCCTGTACATTACCTGCATCCCAATGATCACTTTTATGAATTTTTCTATTCTTACTGATTCTATCGCAACTTCTATGCTGATGCTTATGATCGGTGCACTGATTCATATTTTAAATGTAGATGCGGCTGACTGGAAAAGCTATCTGCTTGTCACTTTATCCATGCTGGTAGAATATACCATTCGAGCAGACAGACTTTACACCTGTACGCTGTTTCTTGTGATCAGCTTTATCGTACTGCTTGTAAAAAATCGTCACTCAGCTTTTTTCCGCAGAGGTATCCCTCTTGTCCTTGCTACAGTAATTATTTCTACCGGTGCTGCTACTGCTGTCAACAAAGCCACCCAGCACCCGGGAATTTATAATCGAATCCCGACCACATTCGGTTTTGTCCTTCTGGACCGGGTAGTATGGCCCAATATGACTCAAAATTACAACGATTTCTCTGATGAGATCAAATCTCTGATAACAGAGGATGATGCCCGGGAATTTGACCGACATAACAACAATGTCATGTACCAGATGGCGCCTCTTCTCCGTGAAAAAGCCGGCGAAGACAGGGCAGAAGAACTCTATAAAGAAATGGCATCCACTGTATTTAAAAATCAGCCAGGTAAAGTAATCTTCGATATTCTGGAAGATATCACCTGTGTGCTCTTTACTCCTGTCAGCGCTTTTCTCAGCATTTATGGTCTGGTAAATACTTCTGATGACTGGAATCTTCACTGTGTATCCCAGAACAGCCAGACATTTAGTACAATTTATTACAATTATTACCTGTACACTTTCATGTTCCTGTTTTTGATGAGCATACTCACAGGCATTGTACGTTTCGTCAGACGCAAACCTCAAAACATGAAAAAACATACGGCAGGAATTTCCCGTCTGCTTGCACCGGGTTTTCTCCTCTGCGTGATCATTGCGCTCTGGTTTTCTATCGGCGACGGTGCACCGCCGAATGACCGCTATGCTCTGCTTCATTATATTATATGGACACTTTGGGTTCTGGGGATGATCTCCCCGGAACTTTTTTATACAACTTTCCTCTTGTAAATCCATATTTCCTAGTGTATTATAAGGAAGATATAAGCCCTCACTCTGTTGAGGGTTCTATAAATTACAAAAAGATTAAAAGAATATAGGAGCGGATTTTATGTTTAAACGGTTCAGGGATGACATGAAGAAGTACTGGAAATATGCCATTTATTCTTCTAAAGCCCAATTGAAATCCGAAATTGCCAATTCCTATCTGAACTGGCTGTGGTGGATACTTGATCCTCTTTGCTTCATGCTGATCTATGTATTCATGTTCGGATACGTATTCAAATCTAAACAACAGTATTTTGCAATTTTCGTCTTTATTGGTATTACCCTCTGGGACTTTTTCAACAAGAGTCTTATTCAGAGTGTTAAGGTAATCAAAGCCAATAAGCCAATTGTATCAAAGGTTTATATTCCAAAGTTTATCCTCATCCTTGTTAAGATGGGTGTAAACGGCTTCAAAATGCTTATTTCACTGTTGATCATCGTTGCCATGCTCATTGTATGGCGTGTGCCAATGACATACAATGTGATCTACATTATTCCAATCTTAATGACATTAGTTGTTTTGGTTTTTGGATGCTGTTGTTTTCTTCTTCACTATGGTGTATTTGTAGAGGATCTTTCCAATGTATTAAACATTGTATTGCGTTTCCTGTTCTATCTGACCGGTATTTTCTGGAACATTATGGATCGTCTTCCGTCACCATACAATTACTACATCGGTCGATGCAACCCGATTGCATTCTTGTTGACATCTGCGCGTGACTGTGTAATCTATGGCAGTACTCCACACCGCAAGCTTTTGCTTCTGTGGTTTGTCATCGGGCTTATTATCAGTGCTCTGGGTGTCCGCAAAATTTACAAGAACGAAAACAGTTATGTAAAGGTGATTTAATATGGAAGAAAAACATGCAATTGAAGTTACAGACCTGGTTATCAGCTACCAGAACCTCAAAAAAACTTCTATCAAAAAAAATCTGCTGCATTTCAACCGCCAGAAGGCTGATCGTTTTGTTGCAGTAAAAGGCATTTCATTTTATGTACGCGAGGGTGAAATCCTCGGAATCATTGGAAAAAACGGATGTGGTAAATCCACTACCTTAAATGCCCTTGCCGGAATCTTTTCTCCGGACAGCGGTACAATCGATCTTCATGGACACAGTATTTCTCTTCTGTCTATCGGTGTTGGCTTTCAGCGTGAGATGACCGGACGTGAAAATATCATTCTTTCCGGTATGCTGCTTGGCTTCTCAGAAGAACAGGTAAAAGAAAAAGAAGCAGAAATTGTTGAATTTGCAGAACTCGGTGATTTTATCGATATGCCTGTACGTACTTATTCCAGTGGTATGTACTCCAAACTGGCATTCTCCATCACCGCTATCCTGGAGACTGATATTATGCTGATCGATGAAGTCTTAAGTGTCGGCGACCAGAAATTCAAGAAAAAAAGTTATGCAAAAATGAAGAGTCTGATTTCCAACAAAGACCGTACAGTTATTATTGTATCACACAGCCTGGAGACTCTCGAAGAGCTCTGCGATACCGTAATGTGGATGCACGATGGTCTGATCCGGAGAATCGGCGAACCGAAACCTGTTCTTGAAGAGTATGTAGATTTCATGGAAAAGAACTGATTTTTCAAATTTATTTATGTATGTCAAAAGCCCCGCATCAATACGATGCAGGGCTTTTTTATTTTATTTTTCTGTTGACTTATCTTCTGTCACATCTATACTTTCTGCTGAATCTTTCAGTGCATTTGTCTGATTGTCATTTACACCTTCCGATACTTCTTTCTGGAAGAAGATCTTCACTGTCATAAGAAGCAGTTTCAGATCTAAGAAGAACGAATAATTTTCGATATAAAACAAATCCAGCTTCAGTTTATCATATGGTGTTGTATTGTACTTGCCGTATACCTGTGCGTATCCGGTAAGACCCGCCTTTACTTTCAGTCGATAATAAAATTCCGGAATCTCTCTGCAGTATTCATGTACCAGCGTCTGTCTCTCCGGTCTCGGTCCGACCAGGGACATCTCGCCTTTAAATACATTAAAAAGCTGCGGCAACTCATCCAGATGGAGATTACGAAGTACTTTTCCTACCGGAGTGATCCTGCTGTCATGCTTTGATGCAAGACGTGCTCCATTTTTCTCTGAATCCACACACATGCTTCGGAACTTGCAGATTTTAAATGGCTTTCCGCCTTCTGTAAGCCTTTCCTGCAAATAGAATACCGGACCTCCGTCATACAATTTTACACACGCCGCAATAATCAGCATCAGTGGTGATGCAACGATAATTCCCAATCCCGAAACAACAATATCCAACAGGCGTTTCATGATTCTCTGTTCTACCGACAGCCCCATATTTTTGGCTACCAGCAATGGTGTATCAAACAGATGGATTCTTTCACTTCCCATCAGGATAACATCCGAGATCTTCGGACTCAAGTAGCATCGTATAGAATGTGCAAAGCAGTGTTTCAGATACTGGTTTCGGATTCCCGATGGAAGATCCCATATGATCAC
Source organism: Ruminococcus sp. AF17-22AC (assembly GCF_003460065.1). Lineage (NCBI taxonomy): Bacteria > Bacillati > Bacillota > Clostridia > Eubacteriales > Oscillospiraceae > Ruminococcus > Ruminococcus sp. AF17-22AC. The sequence goes on along the minus strand of NZ_QRXT01000004.1, from coordinate 66,166 downwards.
TCCGTCATATTCTTTCATCCGACGGTAAATTTCTCTTTCGCCGACACTGATATGAATCTTTCCACTGATATCGTATTTGTCTCTTCTGGAATTCATCTTCTGTATCAGATCACCCGGATCCCGGTCTCCGTAAATCACCAGAAGTTTCCTTGCCCGGTACAATTTGGAATATATATATCGTGAACCCCAGATCCACAGAAGAATGATCACAAACTGTACAATCGTCATCTCCACCATCGGCCATGGCCGAAGGAACCATCTGTTGATCAGTGTAATCTGGAAATAAGTCACAATATTTGTACAGAGCGTTGCCAGCGTCATAGAATAGAACACATCTATACGCTTCAGATAGCCAACCTTTAATCCACCATAAAGTCTTGAAAACAAGACATTGATCAATGCATAAATTGCGATCAGGACCCAGTTTCCTTTCCGCCAGAATGGTTCAAAGATTAACTCTCTGTAGTAATCATACCAGATATAAGCAAATACAGCCGTCTGTGCAATAACAACAATACTTGCAAGACAAAATACTATAAACCTTTTAAAATCTTCCCGTTTATTCACTGTAATCCTCTCATATGTCAAATTGTTATTTTCGATTTCCTTATTAACCTTATTATTATATCCTAAAACTTCTGTTCCGTCCAGCCAAATGCCCCTGTTTTCCAGTATATTCTAATCTTTTCTCGAAACTTTTCGTTTTTTTGTCACTTTTTCCTGTTTTTCTCGTACTTTTTTCTTTTATTTAATACAGACTTAACAATCGCTTTTTTTTTCTATCAACAAATCACACTTTTTTGTTCAAAAAGGTAGAAATGTTTTTGTTAAAAATGTATAATAGCTTTATAAGCAATATAAAAGGAAAGTGAGGGTTCACTATGAAACAAAACAACATGTTAGCGATGATTCTGGCCGGCGGACGTGGCAGCCGTCTTCATGAACTGACCAACAGAGTTGCCAAACCTGCCGTTTCATATGGCGGAAAATACCGCATCGTTGATTTCCCATTGAGTAACTGCGCTAACAGCGGTGTGGACATTGTCGGTGTACTTACTCAGTACGAATCCGTTCTTTTGAACAGTTACGTAGCAGCTGGCGGACGTTGGGGACTTGACGCAAGAGAAAGCGGAGTTTTCGTTCTTCCACCACGTGAAAAAGCAGATGCCGATCTGGATGTGTACAGAGGTACTGCTGATGCGATCTCCCAGAATATCGATTTTATCGACAAATATTCACCGGAATATCTGTTAGTTCTCTCCGGTGACCATATTTATAAAATGGATTATGATAAAATGCTGGATTACCACAAAGAAATGAATGCAGATGCTACCATTGCAGTCATTGAAGTACCGATGAAGGAAGCCAGCCGCTTCGGTATCATGAATACGGACGGGGCTGGACGCATCGTTGAATTCGAAGAAAAACCTGAACATCCAAAGAGCAACCTTGCTTCTATGGGTATTTATATCTTTAACTGGAAGCTTCTCCGTAAGATGCTCCTTGCAGATATGAAAGATCCTGATTCTCACCACGATTTCGGTAAGGATATCATTCCACAGCTTCTGAATGACAACAAGACACTTGCTGCCTACAAATTCAAAGGCTACTGGAAAGATGTCGGAACCATCGATTCTCTCTGGGAAGCAAACATGGATCTGCTTGATTCAAGAAACGAACTGAATCTGAATGATGCCTCATGGAGAATCTACACAGAAGACACGCCTACTCTTCCGCAGTACATAGGACCAAACGCAAAAATCGACAAAGCATTCATCACTCAGGGCTGCGTCGTAGAAGGTGAAGTAAAGCACTCTGTACTGTTCACCGGATGTAAGGTCGGCGAAGGCGCAAAGATCATTGACAGTGTACTTATGCCGGGTGTAGAAGTGGCTGCAGGTGCCGTTGTGCAGCGAGCTCTTGTTGCCGATAACATTAAGATCGGTCCGGAAGCTGTTGTCGGCAGTGCAGACAGCGAAAACATCGAACTCGTGTCCAAACGTGTAAAGGGGGTAGAATAATATGGCAAGAGCATTTGGAATTGTCACATCTTCCGGAACCCATATCAAAGTAGAAGGACTTCAGCAGTATCGTCCGATCGGTGCTTTTTCTTTCCTTGGAAGATATCGTGTCATTGACTTTCCTATTTCAAATATGAGCAACAGCGGTATTGACCGTATTCAGGTATACGTAAAGCGCAAACCACGTTCACTGGTAGAGCATCTGGGTACCGGGCGCCATTACAACATCAACTCCAAGCGCGGCAAGCTCCAGCTGATGTTCTCTCAGAACAGTTCTGAGAATGATGTATATAATACCGATATTTCCGCTTTCGCAGAAAACATTGAATTCATCGAACGTATGCGTGAACCATATGTAATCATTGCTCCATCCTATATGGTATATGCAGCAAACTACAGTGAACTTCTTCAGGCACATATTGATTCCGATGCTGATATCACTCTTCTGTATCATTCCGTTGATAACGCAAGAGAAGCTTTCCTTAACTGCGATATTCTGAATCTAAACAAACAGAAGGGTGTCGAATCCATCGAAAAGAACCGTGGAAGCGCCCAGAAACGTAACATCTTTATGGATACTTACATCATGAAGAAAGAACTCTTCATCGAACTGATCAAAAAGGGCAAGAAAATTTCATCCATGTACACCCTTCCACAGATCGTAGCCGCTTCTCTTGGTGAGCTGGATGTTCGTGGTGTTTCACACAGAGGCTATTTTGCATCTGTTACTGACTTTAACAGTTACTATAATGCAAATATCTCTCTGATTGATATCAAGACTGCCGAAGGACTCTTCAATCCGGACTGGCCGATTTATACCAAAACCAACGACTCCTGCCCGACACAGTATCTGGAGGGTGCAGATGTCAAAAATTCTGTTATTTCCAACGGCTGCGTGATCGAGGGAACGGTAGAGAACTCTGTTATCGGCCGTGGCTGCCAGATCAAACCTGGTGCTGTCGTTAAAAACAGTGTTGTATTATCTCATACTGTTGTTGGCGAGAATGCTCATATTGAAAATCAGGTAATGGACAAATGGGCCAAAGTCATTCACGGCAATGAGATCATTGCAGAGGAAGGACATCCGGGATATATCCGCAGAGACGACATTCTCTAATGACCGAATCATTTATTAAAAATATTCCCTAACCTTCAAGAGGGCTGCCACAGTGATTATGTGAACAGCCCTCTTGATATCTTTCTGTTATATACTACACCTGAGTTTCTTTTTTCTCTTCTTTCATCATTGAAATATATTCATATTTCGGAAGCAGTGATGTTCCTTTGTACTCTTTACGATACTGTGTAAAAATGCGCTCCATAATATCTTTAATTTTACTTTCTTCTGTTTCAAAAAGAATGATCAGATACTGCATGGAACTGTAACGGGTGCATACATCCACACTCCGGATCTTTTTGCAGATTACATGTTCCATACATTCCAATGCCTCTTCGATGCTTTCAATATGCGGTGCAGAATCCGGCTGAGTTTCCATTGTTACCATTACAAGATGATATTCGTATTTATACCGTGCACTCAGATGATTCATATATTCGAATACCCGGGCAAAACCACGATAATCGAGATTGAATACACCGGAATATTTTCCACTGTCATGCAATGCTTTCGCAATCATTTTCAGGTCTTTTCCGGTTCCGGCACTGCCAGACTCTTCATTTTCCATCTGCTGATAGAAGAAATAACTTCCCTTTCCATTCTGCTTCACATAATACAGCGCCTTATCTGCTTTTGAGTAACATTCCTCAAACGGATCACCTTTGTTTACTTCACAGATTCCGGCTGAAATATCTGCAAAACGGATCTCCATATCTTCCTCTTTGCACTGCTCGAATTTCTTCTGGATCCTTGTCACAATATCGATGATTTCTTCCTTCGAAACCTCCGACACAAACATCAGGAACTCGTCACCACCCAATCGGCAGACTACTGAATGCTGCGCATGCTCCATAAGCAGTGAACCGAAAAGTTTCAGCGCCCGGTCACCTGCCTTGTGTCCGTAAATATCATTGGTCTTTTTGAGATTATCCATATCCAGAAATACCAGATAGCCATTGTCCTGCTGCATAAACTGCGCCGCAAGTTTTTCGCCGCGGTTTCTCATCGGCAGTCCGGTCAGGAAATCGAATCCCTCGCTTTCTTCCTGTCTTTTCATCGTACTCATAACACTGGTTATAAATCTCTCAAACTCAAATTCTGTGTCCGAATCACCGTCTTCATCGATTGCCACACGATTTTCATCCAGCAGTTTCAAAAATACATCCGCAATATCCGGATCAAACTGCTTTCCGCGGCTCTGTAATATTTCATTATAAATTATTTCATCTGCCAGCGGATTCCTGTAAATTTTCCTTGATTTCATTGCATCGTAGCTGTCTGCTATCGCAATGATTCTGGCATACAGCGGGATTTCTTCTCCTTTAAGACCATCCGGATATCCCTTTCCGTCATATCTTTCATGATGGCTTCTTGCCACTTCCTTCACATGATCGATCAGAGTGATATTTTTCAGTATTTCCGCACCGATGATCGTATGTTCTTTAATTACCGCATATTCCTCTTCCGTAAGGCGTGTCGGTTTGTTCAAAATTGAATCTGGAATACCAATTCTTCCGATATCATATAAATGTGCTGCATTTCTGAGATTTCTGATTTCTTTTTTGTCCCATCCCAGTTCTTCAGCAATCAGCACCGCATATTCTGCCACACGATGAGAATGTCCTCTGGTGTATTCGTCTTTTGCCTCGATCGTCGTGGACAGCGTCTGCATCATCTGAAGCGAAATTGCCTCCATCTGATTCCTGCGCTCATCCATTTCTATCTTCTGCCGTCCACGCTCCATTGCCTGAATATCATGAATTGTTTTTATCAGATTCAGAATCAGCAGTATAGTCATTCCAATACCGATAAATATTCCGGATATCGAAACTACAAAATAAGTTGAAAGTGACTCAATCAATACACAGAGCATGGCAAATACAAGCCCGACCAGTGTATACCCACTTCCCTTGAAATAACCTTTTTTGTGGTCCTCAAATATCGTCACAAACACGATCACAACTGTAAGCGCAGTAAACTTCATTCACCACACCGGAATATTTGTCAGTATTTGTCCTCAGTTCAATACGAACTTCCTTGCCTGCATCTGCCGCAGATGTCGGACAGAACACATAGCTGCTTGCTGAATTCTTACCGACAAGCCGTGTATGCGAAGTATCATACCCCGCACGCAGTTCTCCTCCCACATAAAAAACAATCGACTGGAGCGATGAACGGATCATCAGTGTACTCTCTGTATAATCATCCGGAAGTTGCGTTACGATCGTCATGGTGTCTCTGGCTGGCACTTTATATTTTCCCGGAACCTGAATTGCCTCGCTGCTGCCGTCAGACTTTTGCCATACAAAATCACCCTGATAAAGAATCTGACTTTTGGAAGTCCTCTCACTGTATTTTCCCGGTCCGAAAAATTGCAGTATTACGACAATAAATGCGCATAATATCATCAGGCCATAAAACAGAAACCGCTTTTTTCGATTATCTGCATAACTTTCTTTTGTCAAAATCATTCTCCTTGATCGTATAAAATATAAGATTTTTTTCACAGTATACATTCGCTTATTCTATCTGTTTTACAATATTTTGCACTATATCTCAATCATACTGAACAAAAATACCGCCAAATGAAAGATACTTTTTTCCTTCATCTGGCGGTTGTATTACATAGTCAGATTCTATTATAAAAGAACTGTGATCGTCAGTCCGTTTCCTGTTTTGTTTTCTGCGGTAATCTTACCTTTGTGCGCCTGCACGATTGCCTGTGCTACGGACAAACCGATACCGGAACCTCCTGTACCGGAGTTTCTCGAACTGTCAAGGCGGTAGAATCGCTCAAACAGCACATCCAGTTTTCCCTGCGCACGGATATTTTTCAGTACCGTGATGCCATCCATCTTCGGCATCATAATATCCAGAATTGCACCGTCATAATGATCCGCTAAGTACACTATAAAGGTGGAACTTTAATTTTACTTTAAAGCAGCTGTGAAGATTCTGTGTATTTAATTTTTGTTATGATTTCTGTTTTTATCTGTAGTAATGTCCCCCGGTAAAGGCTACTACAATACATTCTGCTCCCTCTATGATCAGGAATGCGCCTACCAGAACACCCATCGAGAAAATCGTGATCATCGGACGGAAGATCAGAAGAATTCCGACGATCAGTCCCAGAATGTTCAAAATCAGTGAGATTGTATAATAAGTCATTCCGAAGTGCATCTTCATATACTGAAGATGGGAAAGTCTGGAAATACAGTGTGCAATGATCCAGATTGGAAGAATCATTGCGATTGCCCATGTGCCTGCTCCCGGATGTGCGATCAGCATAAATCCTGCCATAATTCCAAGGATTCCGGTCACCAGAGAAACGACCGGTCCGAAACCTGTAAATCGTTCCATCTTCACATACAGGACAATGTCTCCGATTCCACTTATAACGGCTATCACCCCACACAGGATTACGATCCATGTGAGAACACCAACCGGCTGACGCATGATCACAATGCCGAGAATGATCAGAATCAGACCCATAATCAGTTCAAACCATCCGATATCAGACTGTCTTTTCATTGTTATCCGCCTCCTTTGCCTCAATTGCTGTTTCAGGTTTTGCTTCTGCCTGTACGTTATTGCCGTTCAGGATTGCCATAAACTCGTCACCGGTGATTGTTTCTTTTTCATAAAGATAGTTTGCAAGATCATCCAGTTTCTGACGGTTATCCAGAAGGATTTTCTTTGCTTTTTCATGCTCTCTCTTAACGAGTTCCACAACCTGGCGGTCAATTTCTTTCTGTGTATCCGCTGAGCATGCAAGGGATGCATCTCCTCCGAGATACTGGTTTGTCACTGTTTCCATTGCCACCATATCAAAATCATCGCTCATGCCATAACGGGTGATCATGGAACGTGCAATCTTGGTTGCCTGTTCGATATCGTTGGAAGCACCTGTTGTCACTTCACCAAAAACAACTTCTTCTGCGGCACGTCCACCGGTGAAAGTCGCAATCTTATTTTCCAGTTCTTTCTTCGTGAGAAGATATTTATCGCCCTGCTCTACCTGCATGGTGTAGCCAAGTGCACCGGAAGTTCTCGGGATGATCGTGATCTTCTGAACCGGTGCGGAATGTGTCTGCATGGCTGCCACAAGAGCATGTCCGATCTCATGGTATGAGACGACTTTTTTCTCCTGTGCAGAAAGTATTGCATTTTTTTTCTGATAACCTGCAATAACGACTTCTATGCTCTCCTCAAGATCTGCCTCCGTCACCACTTCACGGTTGTCGCGTACCGCACGAAGCGCGGCCTCATTCACGATATTTGCAAGTTCCGCACCAGACGCACCGGATGCCATTCTTGCAATCGTATGGAAATCTACATCATCAGAAAGCTGTACTTTCTTTGCATGTACCTTAAGAATTGCTTCACGGCCTTCAAGATCCGGAAGTTCTACAGGTACACGGCGGTCGAAACGTCCCGGACGGGTCAATGCCGGGTCAAGAGATTCCGGACGGTTGGTTGCCGCCAGAATGATAACTCCATTGTTGCCCTCGAAACCATCCATCTCCGTAAGGAGCTGGTTCAGAGTCTGTTCGCGCTCATCGTTTCCGCCTGCCATCTGTCCGTCACGCTTTTTACCAATGGCATCGATCTCATCAATAAACACGATACACGGAGCTTTTTCTTTTGCCTGTTTAAAGAGGTCACGAACTTTCGATGCACCCATGCCGACAAACATTTCCACAAATTCAGAACCGGACATGGAGAAAAACGGCACATTGGATTCTCCGGCTACCGCCTTTGCCAGCATGGTCTTACCTGTTCCGGGAGGGCCTACAAGCAAAACACCCTTCGGCATAGATGCACCGACTTTTGTATATTTCTCCGGATTATGCAGATAATCCACGATCTCCTGCAGGTTTTCCTTTGCTTCTTCCTCACCTGCCACATCACTGAAGCGGATTCCTTCTGTTGACTGTACATAAACCTTTGCGTTGCTTTTTCCCATTCCGAATGCCATCGAGTTTTTGCCGCCCATCTGATTCATCATCTTGCGGCTCATATACTGGCCGAGTGCAATAAAGATCACAAGCGGAAGAACACCTGTCAGCAAAAAGCTTGCAACCGGAGACATCTGCTGGTCAATTTCTTTTGAAAATTTTGCTCCGGCTTTGTAAAGACGCTCTGTCAGTGTCGGATCTTCCATCACACCGGTCTTGTAAACCGTATTTGCATCATCCTTATCGGTAAAAAGGATCTGGTTATCCTCAATCTGTACGTCATCGATCTTTTTGTCCTCGATCTTTGACATAAACGTTCCATAGTCCACTTCCTTGACCATTGTTTTTGTAAGCATCGGTGTCACAAGCACATTAAAAACAATAATGATAAGAAGCACGATGCCGTAGTAATAAAACAACGGTTTCTTCGGAGATTTTACTTCCTTCATTCGTAGTTCCCCCTGTCTGAGTTTCTTTTTATTTTCACATATTATAATACCTGATTCTGCCGTTTTATATAGACAAAACCGGAAAAGTGTTCGCTTTTTCCACACTTTCCCGGTTTTGTCCTGTATTTTTCTTTTTCAAACGCTCTCTATCGATATGGATTCAATGCCTTTTCTGCAAGATCCGGAAAGTTTCCGATAATTGCATGCACACCGATCCGTGCAAAATATCCCATACTGAGGTAGAAAATACTCGCGAGTACTGCGTCATTTGACGCAGCGGTATTTTCCTTCCCAGTATGGGATCTGTCTGTCGTATATACTATATTATTATTTAAACTCAGAACCTGCGGAAGCGCGTGTACCTGTGCTCCAGAAGTTCCTCTTCTGATAAGCTGTCATATTTTTTCAGAAAATCGTCAATCCGGTTATCCAGTTCTTCCGTTACCTGCCACATACTTTCCGGTGTCAGATTCTCCGGTTCCGGGATCACCTGCTCAATGATTCCCTTCTCATAAAGATCAGCAGCCGTCAGCTTCATAACCTCTGCCGCCTCTTTTGCCTTCGTACTGTCTTTCCAGAGAATACTCGCAAAACCTTCCGGAGAAAGAATGGAATACACGGAATTTTCCAGCATCCATACCTGATCTCCTGCTGCAAGTGCAAGCGCACCGCCACTTCCGCCTTCTCCGGTCACAACCGAAAGAACCGGTGTTTTCAATCCGGCAAGTTCCCATAAATTACGGGCAATCGCCTCACCCTGTCCGCGTTCTTCCGCTTCGATTCCGCAAAATGCCCCCGGCGTATCAACAAAACAGATAACCGGACGGTGAAATTTCTCCGCCTGTTTCATCAGACGCAACGCTTTGCGGTAGCCTTCCGGCATCGGCATACCGAAGTTATGTGCAATGTTTTCTTTCGTGTTTGTTCCTTTTTCCTGTACAATGACTGTGACCGGTCTGCCGTGAAATTTCGCGATTCCACCGATGATTGCCTTATCATCACCGTAATTGCGGTCACCATGGAATTCCATAAAATCTGTAAAAAGAGCTTTTATATAATCACTGCCGGACGGACGGTCGATCTTACGTGAAAGCTGCACACGATCCCATGCTGTGAGGTAAGGGTTGATGTCGGCAGACTCAAAATCTGACTCCGATGAAGATTTCGCTGAGTGCATTTCATCTATTGAATCGTCTGAGGAATTGGAGATCTCATGCATCTCCAGAATCTTCCCAAGCGTCTCTTTCAGATTCTCACGTCTTACAATATCATCAACAAATCCGTGCTCTACAAGAAATTCTGCTCTCTGGAAACCCTTTGGCAGTTTCTGGCGAATCGTCTGCTCGATCACACGAGGTCCCGCAAAACCGATCAATGCCCCAGGTTCCGCAAGAATAATGTCTCCCAGCATCGCAAAACTTGCCGTCACTCCACCGGTCGTCGGCTCAGTCAGAATACTGACATAAAGAAGCCCTGCTTTACTGTGGCGTTCAAGTGCCGCGGACGTTTTTGCCATCTGCATCAGAGATGTGATTCCCTCCTGCATTCTGGCTCCACCGGAACAGGCAAAAATAATGACCGGAAGTTTCTCCTTAGTCGCGCGTTCTACCGCTCTCGTGATTTTTTCTCCGACAGCCCAGCCCATGCTCGCCATCAGGAATCTTCCATCACAGACAGCAATTACGGTTTCCCTTCCGTTAATTTTTCCTTTTCCCGTGACAACTGCCTCTTTCAGCCCACTCTTTGCCTGAAGAGCATTCACCTTTTCCGGATATCCCTTATAATTCATCGGATTTTCACCGATCAGGTCATGATCCCATTCCTCAAAGGTTCCCTCATCCAGCACCATCTGGATTCTGCGATATGCATGAACACGAAAATATCCGCCACATTTCGGACAGGTATAATGATTCTGTTTGACATCTTCTGTGATGATCGCCGCACCGCATTTGTTGCACTTACGAAGAAGTCCTTCCGGCACTTCCGGTCTGGAAGCGCGTGCTGCATTATGGCTCTGTATTCTGGAAACAATTCTTGTCTTTTTGAACATGTTATCCAATTTCATAATCGTCAGTTCGCCTCCATCCGCTCAATAAATTCCACATCGGTGTTTCCTGATTGAAAATCCGGGTTCTCCAGAATCTCATACTGATAGTCTACATTGGTGTCGATTCCCTCGATGATCACCTCACCAAGCGCACTCTGCATCTTGCGTATTGCTTCTGTACGGTTCTTTGCCCACACGATCACCTTCGCGATCATAGAATCATAATACGGCGGGATCGTATAACCACTGTAAACTGCGGAATCGATACGAATTCCTTTTCCTCCCGGAAAATACATATCCGTGATTGTGCCCGGTGAAGGTCGGAAACCTTTCGCTGGATTTTCTGCATTGATCCTACACTCAATTGCATGACCGGTCAGATGAATATCCTCCTGGCTTAAGGAAAGCGGCAGTCCGGATGCAATACGTATCTGCTCTTTGACAAGATCCACACCTGTTACCCACTCGGTCACCGGATGCTCAACCTGAATACGGGTATTCATCTCCATAAAATAGAATCTTCCTTCTTTATCAAGAAGAAACTCTATCGTTCCGGCATTTTCATAACCGGCTGCTTTTGCTGCCTTTACGGCGGCATCACCCATTTTCTTACGAAGTTCCTCTGAAATCACTTCGCACGGAGATTCCTCGATCATCTTCTGATGATTTCTCTGAATAGAACAGTCACGCTCGCCCAGATGAATCACATTTCCAAACTTGTCCGCCATGATCTGAAATTCAATGTGTCTCGGATGGCGCACAAAATGTTCTACATACATGGTAGAATCTCCAAAAGCCATCTGCGTTTCTTTCTGCGCGGTGCGGAAACTTTCCTCAAAATCCGCCGGTGTATCAGCCACACGCATGCCTTTTCCGCCACCGCCAAGCGCGGCTTTAATAATAACCGGATATCCGATCGTTTCCGCTTCTTTCTGCCCTTCTTCTACTGTGTAGATTGGATTTTTGCCACCCGGAATGATCGGAACGCCAGCATTTGCCATGGTATTTTTTGCCGCCTGTTTGTTACCGAGACTTGCGATCACATTTGCCGGAGGTCCGATAAATGTGATGTTGCACTGCTCACAAAGTTCTGCAAAACGGCTGTTTTCCGAGAGAAATCCAAATCCCGGGTGAATTGCATCGGCGCCTGTAACAATTGTTGCACTGATGATGTTTTCCATGCTGAGGTAACTCTGGGAGGACGGAGCCGGTCCGATGCAGACTGCTTCATCTGCAAGCTGTGTATGCAGGGCATCTCTGTCTGCCTCTGAATAAACAGCTACGGTCTCTATTCCCATTTCTCTGCATGCACGGATGATCCGCACAGCAATCTCTCCCCGATTTGCAATCAGCACTTTTTTAATCATTGTGTGTCACCTATCCAATCATAAAAGTCAGTTCTGCATCAACAACTACTTTGCCATCAACGCTTGCAACCGCATGGCCGACGCCAACCGGTCCTTTGCATTTGATAATCGTTGTTTCCAGACGGAGCTTGTCTCCCGGAACAACTTTTCCGCGAAATCTGCAGTTTTTGATTCCGCCAAAATATGCAATCTTGCCTTTGTTTTCTTCGAGACTCAAGATTGCCACAGCACCTGTCTGTGCAAGTGCTTCCACCATCAGGACTCCCGGCATGACCGGTTCCTGCGGAAAATGTCCCTTAAAAAAATCCTCACGAAAAGTCACGCATTTATAACCGATGGCAAACTTACCCGGCTCATAATCCTCGATATAATCCACAAGAAGAAATGGATGTCTGTGAGGAAGAATCTGTTCTATTTCTTTTACACCTAATCTATTCATAATCTATACTCCCGTTCGCAATGAACAACTTATACACATTGCTTTCTTAGTACGTCCGAATTGTCCACTCTTTTCTCCGTAACTTTACACAATGCGGAACAATGGCTGTCCATACTCCACTGCCTGTCCGTTCTCTGCATAAATTTCTGCAACTTTTCCGTCAAAATCACTCTCAATCTCATTCATCAGCTTCATCGCTTCTACAATTGCAAGCGTCTGACCTTTTTTTACCTGATCACCGACAGAAACAAACGGTTCTGCGTCCTCCGATGGTGCTGCATAAAAAGTTCCGACCAGTGGAGATTTGACAATCTGGCCTTCCGGCTCATCTGATTTTTGCTGTACAATATCTGACTCTTTCAGTCTTGTATTTCCTGCTGTCTGCATATTTTCAAGTCCCATAACAGGTATATCAGATGTATTTCCTGCAACCACCACAGTTTCTTTTTTCTTTTTCAGATGAATGCTGCTTCCGTTTTCTTCATAGGAAAACTCTGTCAGCTCAGAGTCTGACACAGTTTTTATTAATGTAAGAAGATTTTCAAATTCCATTATTTATCAACCCTCATATTTCTTTACAAGAAGTGTTGCATTGTGTCCGCCGAATCCGAGTGAATTGCTCATTGCATAGCGGATTTCTTTGTCAATCGGTGCACCGATCGCATAATTCAGATCACACTCTTCATCCGGCTCCGTTGTTCCGACTGTCTGATGGATAAAACCATCTTCCAGAGATTTAACACATGTCACAAACTCCACACCACCGGCTGCTCCAAGAAGATGTCCGATCATGGATTTTGTAGAATTTACAACAAGATTTTTTGCCGCATCACCAAATGCTTTATGGATAGCTCTTGTCTCAAACAGGTCATTGTGATGGGTACTTGTTCCATGTGCATTGATATATTCAACCTCGGATGGCTGTACACCCGCTTCTTCCATGGCAAGTTCCATTGCTCTGGCCGCTCCTGCCCCATCCTCTGCCGGGGATGTGATATGAAATGCATCTGCTGTTGCACCATAACCAACCAGTTCTGCATAAATTCTGGCACCTCTTGCTTTTGCATGTTCCAGTTCTTCAAGAACAACGATTCCGGCGCCTTCCCCAAGTACAAAGCCGCTTCTGTTTTTATCAAACGGAATGGACGCTCTTGTGGTATCTTCTGTTTTAGTAAGTGCGGTAAGTGCGGTAAACCCGGCTACACCGGTTGGGCAGATACAGCTTTCGGTTCCTCCTGCCAGCATAACCTCTGCATCCCCGTACTGAATCGCACGGAACGCATCGCCGATACTGTGTGTTCCCGAAGCGCAGGCTGTCACAACGTCAGTACATTTGCCGCGAAGCCCAAACTGAATGGAGATATTTCCTGCTGCCATATTGGAGATCATCATCGGCACCATCAGCGGATTAACTTTTCCCGGTCCCTTCGTGATGATTTTTTCATAGTTATTTTCAACCTGCGGAAGGCTTCCGATTCCTGATCCGACGATCACGCCGACACGGAAAGAATCTTCCTTTTCCATATCAATACCGGAATCTTCAAGTGCTTCTTTTGCCGCCGTCACTGCATACTGGCAGAACGGATCCATACGTCTTGCCGATCTCGGATCCATATGGTCTTTTGCATTAAAGTCCTTTACTTCTGCGGCAATTTTTACTTTGTAATCTATGGTGTCAAACTTTGTAATCGGTCCGATACCGACCTTTCCGGCACGGATACCTGCCCAGAAATCTTTTACATTATTTCCAATAGGAGTAACCGCGCCAAGCCCGGTAACAACTACTCGTCTCTTGCTCATATGACCATACCTCCGTCAACCTGAATTACCTGTCCTGTAATGTATGCTGCATCATCTGAAGCCAGAAAAGCTACTGTTTTTGCAATGTCTTCAGGTTTGCCAAAATAACCGAGCGGAATCTGTGCGGCAGATGCTTTTTTTACTTCTTCGGATAATACTGCTGTCATTTCTGTCTCAATAAATCCCGGTGCCACTGCATTGACTGTAACCCCACGGGATGCAAGTTCTCTTGCCGCACTTTTTGTCATGCCGATGATTCCTGCTTTGGATGCCGCATAGTTTGCCTGTCCTGCATTTCCGGTGATTCCGACTACAGATGCCATACTGATAATACGACCACAGCGCTGGCGGAGCATCTGTCTGGAAACAAAACGCATCATATTGAAAGCTCCCTTGAGGTTGACATCGATTACACTGTCAAAATCTGCTTCTGACATTCCCATCAGAAGTCCGTCTTTTGTGATTCCGGCATTGTTTACCAGAATGTCGATACTTCCATGTGTTTTTACGATATCTTTTACTGCTCTTTCACAGGCCGCAAAATCAGCCACATTCCACTGTCTGATTTCTGCCTCGCCACCTTTTTCCTCAATTTCTTTCTGTACTTCTTTTGCACGTTCTTCCGAACCATTATAATTGATCACAACTGCTGCACCTCTTGATGCAAGTTCCAGGGCAATGGCTCTTCCGATTCCTCTGGATGCGCCGGTCACAACAGCTACTTTCTTTTTATTCTGCTCTGCCACTTATTTCTCTCCTCTCGGCATCTGGCTATATCTGTCTATTTCTGTTTCAGTTCCTCGCACACCGAAACAGCTTCTTCCCAGCTTCCGATGTGATAAGCTTTTACATTTTTATCAATTTTTCGAAGGAATCCGGTCAGTGTTTTGCCCGGTCCAATCTCCACAAAAGTATCTACACCTTCGCGGATCATGGTCTCCACACTCTGCTGCCAGCGAACAGAACCGCTAACCTGCGCTACCAGAAGTCCTTCAATTTTTCCGCAGTCCGTGACAACTTCCGCATTGATATTTGCCACATATGGCAACTTCAATGGGTTCATGCTGACTCCGGCAAAAACCTTCGCCAGTTCTTCTCCTGCCGGCTGCATCATCGGTGAATGAAAAGGCCCACTGACTTTAAGCGGAAGTACTCTTCTTGCACCTGCTTCCTTAAGCGCATTTCCTGCTTCGTCAACTGCCTTCGCCTCTCCGGTGATCACAATCTGACCCGGACAGTTATAATTCGCAATGGATACGCCCTCTCTGTCTCTTAAAACATCCTCGATCACGCCTGCGTCAAGGCCGAGTACCGCGGACATTGCTCCTGTTCCTTCCGGTGCTGCATGTTCCATAAAAATTCCTCTTGCACGCACCGTACGGATTGCATCCAGATCACACATCCCGCCTGCCACCGCAATTGCGCAGTACTCACCAAGACTTAAACCGGCCGTCATATCAGCATGAAGTCCCATGGCTTCTACAGCTCTTGTCATCGCAAGACAGGCAGTTACCATTGCCACCTGTGTATATTCTGTTTTGTTCAGAAGATCATTTTCTTCGAAACAGAGTTTCTTCAGATCCAGTGAAACCACTTCGGATGCCTGATCAAATACAGCTTTTGATAAAGGGCTTTTTTCATAAAAATCTGCGCCCATTCCAACAGCCTGTGCCCCCTGTCCCGGATAAATAAAAGCAATCTTACTCATTTGCACTTACTCCATTCATCAGTTTGCAGGCTTCTGATACTGTCGAGCTGATAATGTCTGCACAGGTGCGTTCCTCTTTGATCATTCCTGCTATCTGTCCTGCCATCAGACTTCCGTTCTTTGTATCACCTTCCTGAACTGCTTTTCTTAAGCTTCCCAGGGTAAGCTGTTCCAGTTCTTCAAACGGTGCTCCGGATTTTTCCAGTTCCAGATATTTACGCGCCATATCATTACGCAGAACACGGATCGGATGACCGGTACTTCTTCCTGTAACACGGCTGTCGATATCTTTTGCTTTAAGAATGCTGTTTTTATAGTTTTCATGAATCACAGATTCTTTGGATGCAGCAAAAACAGTTCCCATCTGGATTCCTTTTGCGCCAAGCATAAATGCCGCCGCCATTCCTCTGCCGTCTGCAATGCCGCCGGCGGCAATCACCGGAATGTTCACTGCATCTGCGACCTGCGGAACCAGCACCATCGTAGTAAGTTCTCCGATATGTCCGCCTGCTTCGCATCCTTCCGCAACGACTGCATCTGCGCCGCAGCGTTCCATACGTTTTGCAAGTGCTACAGATGCTACAACCGGAATCACTTTAACTCCGGCTGCTTTCCAGTCTGCCATGTATTTTTCCGGGCTTCCGGCTCCTGTGGTCACGACTTTCACGCCTTCTTCCACAATTACCTTCGCGACTTTTTCTGATTCCGGATTCATCAGCATAATATTGACACCAAACGGTTTATCGGTCAGTTTTTTTGTTTCCCGGATCTGCTCTCTTACCCATTCTGCCGGTGCTCCGCCTGCTGCGATCAGTCCAAGACCGCCTGCATTGGATACGGCTGCTGCCAGATGACATTCTGCCACCCATGCCATACCGCCCTGAATCACCGGATATTCAATTCCCAATAATTCTGTGATTTCTGTCTTCATAATAAAATCCTCTTAATCTGCAGCTCTTATGCCTGATGCTCTGTCAGGTAATTCATTGCATCTGCTACAGTTGTAATCTTTTCAAGGTCTTCACTCGGAATCTCTACAGAAAATTCTTCCTCGAGTGCCATTGCCAGTTCAAAGAGATCAAGAGAGTCTGCATGAAGATCATCCATGAAAGAGGTCTCTGCTGTGATCTCTGCTGCATTTGCTCCTAAAGTTTCTGCTGTAAGTTCAATAATTCTTTCTAACATTTTCGTTTTCTCCTTTTTTACAATTCATTTTTTATTTTAGAATATCTACTTTTATATTGAGGATATCTGCTTTTATATTTGAAATTTTCAGCCCTTGATATCCCACTCCAGAATACTGGCTCCCCACGAAAGGCCTGCTCCAAAACCTGCCAGAACAAGTTTCTGTCCCTTTTTCAGGACACCATTTCGGTTCAGTTCATGCAAAAGAATCGGAATGCTGGCAGATGAGGTATTTCCGTAATCCTGAAGATTCATCGGAAATTTCTCCATTCCTATATGAAGCCGTCTTGCAACTGCATCCACAATCCTTGCATTCGCCTGATGAAGAACAAACCAGTCAATATCCTCCACAGAAAGTTCATTTTCTTTTAAAACTTCCTGTATCACCTGTGGAACTTTGCGGACTGCAAACTGAAAGACATCCTTGCCATTCATGGTAATGTATTCTGTTTTTGCTTCTCTGCCATCTTTATCAATACTGCGGATCCTGTTTCTGACACCCGGACCCGTAAGTGCTGCACCGCCACTTCCATCCGAGTGTGCCGCCGGACGGTAAGTTTTTCCCTCTGCTGCCTGAATCAGAACCGCTCCGGCTCCGTCTCCAAACAAAATGCAGGTACCGCGGTCTGTCCAGTCAACCAACCTCGAAATGCTCTCACTTCCGATTACCAGCACGGTTCGGTAAATACCAGATGCAATGTATGCCTGTGCAGTATTGTAAGCAAAAAGAAATCCGCTGCAAGCGGCATTAAGATCAAATCCGACCGCTCCATCCGCTCCAAGTGCTTCCTGCACCCGACAGGCAGTGCACGGAAAAATCTGATCCGGCGAACCTGTTGCAACGAGGATCATGTCGATCTCATCCGGTGAAATTCCGGCTTCTTCGACTGCCTGGCGTCCCGCCTCGCATGCCATCGAAACTGTCGTTTCTTTTTCTGCGATGCGCCGCCTTCTCACGCCCGTCCTTTCCCGGATCCACTCATCGCTGGTGTCTACAAAGCCTGCAATTTCTTTATTATCCAGAATACGCTTTGGTACACAGGCTCCCGTTCCCCGGATGACACCGGTTATGGTCTGTTCTTTATTCATAATTGTTGTTTCCTCATATTCTTATTTGTTTTGGTTTTAGAATATTTTGATTATCAAAGTATATATCTAAAAAAAGAGAATGTCAAGAAAAAAATCAATACTTTTTTATTCATGCTTTTCTTCCCCGACCATTCCCCTGTAGACGAATCAGACCAAATTCCAGAAACAGACTGAAAATATAAGAAATCCCGAAAATCTGTCCGATTGCCTTCGGACCACGGTATGCCGGTGGCTGAAAGGATGCTTCATCACCCTCCGAAGTTACTTCTGTCGCTTCCAGAACTTTATGAAAAGCCAGCAATACAGAGCTTCTTGTCAGTGTCTTGCTGGTTTCCTTGCGGGAAACAAGAAGTTCCCCGCTGTATTCGCCATTTTTCTTATGTTTTACTGTGTAGGAAAATTCCAGCCCGGATAAAGTATACAGCATCTGATCCTGATATGTCAGAACTGCATCCCATAAAAGAACGTCAAGCTCTTCCTGTGTTTTGCCCTCAATGATACCTCTGTGAAGTTCTTTGATGCTCTGTCCATCTGCCGACATGGCTTCTCCTGCCTCTTTCCGTTCCCTGATTTTACTTTATTAGAATAGTTACAAATAAACTTCAAAAACTGTATCTTACTTTCTTGCAATTTTGAATCCATACTCATTGATCTCATCGATCGCCTGAATCGCGGCTGCCAGCTTACAGTCTTTAAGGGCCTGCGCCAGCGCCAGATGCTGCGGAATCGTAGCCAGCCAGATAGAGTCATTTCCATTCTGGGAATCTTCCTGCTGAATAAAACGATATGAACGAATCTTGTTGATCATCTGCTCAATCGCATTATTTCGACCGATCTTGTACAGGCTGTCATGAAAACTGCGGTCCAGCACATGGCTGTAAAGATTATCAGAAGCCAGGCGAACCATCTCTGTTGCTGTAGCTAGCAGCTGGTCTTTTTCCTGAATCGTGCCTCTCTCCATCGCATTTTTTACTGCTTCGTGATCAAGCGCACTCTGAAGCTCCTCCATCTCCGTCAACGAACAGTTCGTAAGCTGAATCGTCAGAGAATTATTCTCTCCATATGGATTATTAATAAACACACCGCTTCCGGTCTTTACATATATCAGCCCCCTGTCTTCCAGTATACGCAGAGCTTCACGTACTGAGTTTCTGCTTGTCTGAAGCATAGAGGACATATCACGCTCGGATGGAAGTTTATCTCCCGGCTGCAGATTATTCATCTGAATATAACGATAAATCGAATCCGAGATTTTCAGATACAGAGATTTTTTCTCGATCGGCTTCATCGAGATTCTGTTTCCCTGATCCGAAGAAGTATTTGTTTCATTATTCATAAAGTTTCCTCAATTTCTATAAATTTCTGCTCTCTGCAGAATCCACGATACAGAGAAGCTGCCAGTGGCAGCTTCTCTCGCATACTTTGACACCAAATAAAAGGACTCAATATCCCTGATGGACACTGAATCCTTTTAATTATAAGGAAATCTTATAGAAACGTCAATAGAGGCTCCCCGATTAAACCGGTATTATTCCTCTGCTGATTTTCCGGATAACTGAAGATACTCTTCGTATGCCGGAGAATCTTTTGTGATCTTTTTGATTCCGAATCCTGTGAATCCCCAGAGGATTGCAAAGAATACACCTGTGTAGCAGAGAACTGCCCACGGAGCATACTGAACAGTCGGTACACCAAGTACAGATGTCATATATACACCTGCCAGTGACCACGGTACCAGCGGCTCTACGACTGTAATGCTGTCTTCCAAAGATCTGGAAAGGTTTTTGGACTCAAGTCCGCGTTTGATGTATTCCGGACGGAACATACCACCGATCATAAGGAATGTTACGGTAGCTTCTCCGATTACTGTAATCATAACTACGCCAAGAGCAACAGTCAGTGTGATCAGCTGGCCGGTACCATGAATATGTTTCATGATACGTTCCAGAATCAGTTCCATACTTCCGCATACGGTAAGTGCGCCGATGAAGGAGAAACCACAGAATGCCATCAATGCGGTGTTCATCATGGAACTCATACCACCTCTCTGAAGAAGGTTCGGTATCTGCTCAACAATATTTTCAAGATCTACAGATGTGTGAAGCATTTCCATCTTGAATCCGCTTACCATACTTGCTGCGCAGTCTGAGAAAGAGAATCCCTGAATTGCCATGGCAATTACTACTGCAACTGCTGAAGAAATGATCATAACCGGAATTGTAGGTTTTTTCATAAGTGATCCTGCGATTACGATCACGCATGGAATCAGAAGAAGCAGTCCGGTCGGCATGGAAAGATTGAAAAGTTTACCAAGAGTATTGATGATCTCATCTACCTGTCCAACCTGTGAATCACTTGCAAAATGTGCTCCTGCGACCAGATAAACAATACAGCTTACGATAAATCCGGGAACGGTTGTATAAAACATATGTCCGATATGCTGATACAGGTTTGTCTCTGTTGCAATGGCAGACATATTTGTACTGTCAGAAAGTGGTGACATTTTATCTCCGAAGTATGCACCTGCTACGATCGCACCTGCAACTGCCGGAAGCGGTGCTCCCATACCTGCTGCCACACTGATAAGAGCGGCTCCTACTGTACCTGCTGCTCCCCAGGAAGTACCTGTACTTACAGAAAGGATTACAGTAACGAGGAAGGAAGTGATGATAATATATTTAGGGCTGATGATCTGAAGTCCGATATATACAAGGAACGGAATTGTTCCGCTTACTACCCATGCGCCGATCATAAGACCTACGCAGATCAGGATCATGATCGCCGGGAAAGCTTTTGCAAGTTTCGCAACAATCTCATCTTCAATATCTTTCCATGTGTGTCCCTGATACATGCACACACAGATTGTAAATGCTGCACAGATGATCAGAAGGATTTTGATATCAATGCTGTAAATTACCAGTCCTGTAAAAAGGACAACAAACATAAAAATTAATGGCAGTACTGCCGTGAAAAGTGTTGGTTTCCTGATTTCTTTCTTTTTAGTTTCCATGAAAGTTCTCCTTTATGAAATTTTGTCAAGCGCCTGTTTCAGATCTGCGATCAGGTTTTCTGTTCCTTCAAGTCCACAGTGGATTCTGACGATATTACGTGATACATTCAGGAATGCACACTGCTCGTCTGTCCAGTTGTACGTATAAGCGATTGCAAGGCTCTCGAATCCGCCCCATGAGCATCCTTTTTCAAAGAGCTTCAGACTGTTTACAAAGGTCTCTGTCTCTTCAAGTGTTCCGTCGATCTCAAGGCTCATCAGACCACATTCACCCTTCTGCTGTTTTCTTGCAAGTTCGTACTGTGGGTGTGACGGAAGTCCTGTAAAGAATACACGTTTAACTTTTGGCTGTTTTTCAAGGAATTTTGCAACTTCCATTGCTGTCTCATAATGTCTCTGCATACGTACATCCAGAGTACGAAGACCGCGGATCGCAAGCCATGCTTCCATAGGTCCCATAACACCGCCGAACCAGTCTCTCTGAACCATAAGGTCACGCATCAGCTGTTCATCTTTGGAAACAAGTACTCCACCTACCAGGTCGCTGTGTCCGCCGATGTATTTTGTCATTGTATGCATAACAATGTCGATTCCCATATCCAGTGGCTTCTGGAAAAGCGGTGTGGAATATGTGTTGTCGATGTAAGTTTTAATGCCGTGTTCTTTTGCAAGTTTTGCAACACCTTCCAGATCTACAACATTGAATAAGAGGGTTGTAGGGCTCTCAAGAATGATCATCTTTGTTTCCGGACGGATCGCATCTTCAAATTCTTTGACTGTTCTTCCGTCTACATATGTAACAGAAACATTGTATTTCGGTCCAAGGAACTCATCAAGAAGATGCTGTACCGGGCCATAGCTTTCTTTAATGCAGATTACATTGCTTCCTGCTGTGCAGACTCTTAAGATTGCTGCTGCGCATGCTGCCATTCCTGCTGAAAATACAACTGCTCTTGAGCCGTGTTCCAGTGCTGCGATCTTTTTCTCAAGAATTGCAACAGTCGGGTTGGATGCTCTTCCATAATAAAATTCATCATTAAAAATATCTACGTCAAAATAGTCTTTCACTGTGTCGAATACATGAAGTGAGTTCATGAAAATCGGTGGTGTAACTGATTTCATGTATTTATGCGGATCTTCACCCACATGTGTCATTGCCAGTAAATCCTGATTGTCTGTCATTTCTTTCTTTCCTTTCTTTGCGCATTTCTCTGGTTCTGTGGTACTGTGGTTGATTGGTTGAACCAATTTATGATGTCATTATACAATATTTGTTACTTATGTCAATATACTTAAATAAAATATTATATTTTTATCTCTTATGCACAATTTGGATCAACAAATTTTGGTGGTTTTTCATACAGAGAAAAAGAAAAACACCAGTCTATCAAGCCTGACTTTCCATATTACAGCCTGATAAACCGGTGCCTAATTATTTATTCAGTTCAACAATTCTTGTACATACTTTCCCTATCAGTTCCGGGTTGTGGCTGACTACCAGCATCCCGATATCCCGCCGTTCTGTCTCCTCTATGAGGAAATGCCAGATTTGGCTCTGGGTAATAAGATCCAGCATGGTTGTAATCTCATCCGCGAGAAGAAAACGTGTTCTCTGTCCCAAAGCCCTTGCAATGCAGAATCGCTGAAGTTCTCCTCCCGAAAGTTCTGTCGGAAATCTGTTCATCCAGTCGGGTTCTATTCCCAGCTTTTCAATCAGTTCCGAATCTGTCCTGTCTCCCTCTTCGATTACATTTTTCATGCGAAGTCTCGGATTTACCGCCTGCTCCGGGTGCTGCCAGATCATCTGTACCGGGCAGTATGTACCATACTCTTTAAGTGTTTTGCCGTCAAGAAGTACCTCGCCGCTTTGCGGCATTTCGTATCCGGACAGAATCTTACACAGAGTTGTTTTTCCAAAGCCGCTGGGAGCTATGATTCCCACACGTTCACTGCTGTCTGCACTCAGGCTGAACTGACTCAATATCTGTCTGCCTTTTTCCTCATACCAAAAGGACAGATCTCTGACCTCAAGTTTCATAATATGCACCTCACATATCCACTTCCGGAAACTTTCCATGGAATTTCACCCTGACATTCCCGCGATGCCATGTCACATCGCGGTGCAAACGGACATCCCTGCAGATTATCTTTTACATAGGGCTGTACACCACCAATATAATGAAAACCATGCTTCGGCATTGCACGCCAGAGTGCTCTGCTATATGGATGGCGCAGAGTTTCTTCTCTCTCAAAATCATCCACCGACGCATCTTCTATCGTATGTCCGGCATAAAATACCTGTACCCTGTCCACTGTTTCCAACGCAAGCTCCAGGTCATGTGTAATGACCAGAACGGCAGCTCCCATATCTGCAAGCTGCCGGAAATGTTCCATTGCACGTTTTGCAAGTTTCGGATCCAGTCCCGGTGTCGGCTCATCTGCAATAACCAGCTTAGGATTTTCGACCAACGCTGTAGAGATCATAATTCTTCTGGTCATTCCTCCGGAAAGCTCAAACGGATACTGCTCCTGAACCTTTTTGTCCAGCGAATATTCCTCAAAAATTGTATCCAGACGATGCTTCTTTTCTTTATCTTTCTGTCCTTTGCAGATCTGCCTCCCTACCTTCATCAGAGGATCCAGATAAGCCGTACTCTGTGGAACCAGAACAATCTCTTTTCCCCGCAGTTTTCGAATGTTTTTTTCTGTCAGAGGCTTTCCGCAGTATCGTATTTCTCCACCCATTTCTGCATTATATGGCAGAATCCCCAGGATTCCATGTGCCAGCAGACTTTTGCCGGAGCCGGAAGAGCCGACTACTGCCACCATTTCTCCTGCGTGGATTGTGACACTTAAGTCTTTGATCACAGACAGTTCTGTCTGTTGCATTCCCTTTTGGTACTGGGTAAAGGATATTTTCAAATTGTTGATTTCCAGAATTTTTTCCTTATCCATTTTAATCTCCTATTCGTGTGCACTTGCCGGATCCAGCAGTCTGCGAAGGTTTTCTCCTGTTGTATAAAAACATACAACGGTAATCACCAGCATGATTCCCGGAAACAGTGCAAGCCACCATTTGCCTGTGATCAGATATTTCATTGCTTCTGACAAAATAATTCCAATTGCAGGCTGCTCGTTTGACAGCCCGAACCCAAGAAAAGTAATACCGGATTCATGAAGGATCGCATGTGGAAAAAGAAGAACAAGTCCGACGATAAACTGCGGAAGCAGATGTGGAGCCATATGTTTCATCGCAATATACAGGTTGCTTTTTCCAAGTTTTCTGGCTGTTTTTATATAGATCTGTTCTTTGAGCTGCAGCACTTCACCTCTGATCAGTCTCGCCAGAGATGTCCAGTGCGTCAGTGCAACTCCAAGAATGACTCCCTTAAGTCCTCTTCCGCATGCGACACAGATAAGGATCAGAAGAAGCATATGTGGGATTCCCATAACCAAATCTATGATCCATGTCACAATGGTATCTGCTGTTTTTCCCATTGTTGCAGATACAACCCCCAGAATGAATGCCATGACCGCACTGAACGTAGCTGCACATACTCCTATGATGATACTGATAGAAAGTCCTCTGACTGTCCGCGCAAACATATCTCTTCCAAGCCAGTCTGTACCAAACGGATATTTCAGGCAGGGTGCAATGTTCTTTCTGGAAAAATCTGTTGCCCTTGCCGCATCTTCGCAGAACAGACCGCCGATACAGACTGCTGCAAGAAACACCACTGCGATAACAAGCCAGAGTACCAGTGTTTTTCTGCGATTCCACCTGTTATTCATCTTCCCACACCCCCTCTTCGGATTCGTGGGTCAATGACTCCGTACAAAATATTCGCTATAAAGTTTCCTCCAAACACGAACAATGCGCTTATGATCGTAATCGCCATCAGAAGCGGCATATCACTTCCAAGACCTGCACTGACCGCTGCCTGTCCAAGTCCCGGATAGGAAAAGACCTGCTCCACAAGTACTGAGCCGCCGAAGATCTCGCTGATTGAAGCAAACTGAAGTGTCACGGCCGGTCCAAGGACATTGCGGAAACCATGATTTTTGAAAATCTGCCAGCTGCTCTCTCCTCTTGCTTTTGCAAAAAGCACGTAATCACTGTCGCAGATGTCGATCATTTTTTCCCTGGTGTGCATGGCAATATTGGATATTCCTGTAATGGAAAGTGTCACTGCCGGAAGAATCGCATGACGCACGCGGTCAAGAAAAGTCACTCCGCTTGCCTCTACTCCAATCGGTACGCTTAATCCTATGGGAAGTATTTTGAGCCATACCCCAAAGATGATCAGCAACAGCATGGCAATCCAGAATGCCGGAGTGCTGGAGATCACCAGACAGTATCCTTTGATGATCTTATCAATCGGCTTTCCACGATTCATACCTGCAAGTGAACCCAGCAAAAATCCAATCAGTCCGGACAAAACCCACGCAATGATCATCAGGAACAAAGAATTCCCAAGTTTTACCGCGATCACTGTCGTAACTTTCTGGCGATAAAGGAGAGATATTCCCATATCTCCCCTTACAAAATCCCTGAACCAGGCAATGTAGCGCTGCAGGGGCGGTTGTCCCACGCCCCAGTATTCTTCAAGTTTTGCAATCTGTTCCTGACTCATGCTTCCAAGGGCGGCCTGTCCGACATTCGCTTTCAGAGGATCGATCGGAGAAGCTGTCATAAGTGCAAAAGCAGCAACACTGACTGCAAACAGCAGAAGCAGCACTTTGATGAAATTTTTTAAAATAAATTTTGCTTTTAAATTATTCAAGATCTGTTACTCCCATGACCACTGATCTACGTTATTTACGATAGACCAGCCATGTCCGTGTGGATGGATCTTCTGGTCAGCTACCTTAAGTCCGTCTTTGACAAAGTACAGATGATCGATATTGCAGAGCCAGATCCACGGGATATCACCTTCCTGTATAATTCCGCTATCGCCATCCCACTGAGCTTTTTTCCAGAGATCATAAGACGTTTCCAGATCACTGGACTTCAGAGCTTCATCCATGTATTTGTCTACGGTTTCGTTTGCATATGGAGAATATTCTGCAAGACCGGTCTCGCTCATTGTATGATAGATATTGTACAGTTCCATTGGTGTATGTGCACCCCATCCCCATACAAGCGGCTCAGACTCTGCTCTTGTGTAGGCAGTATCCCAGTCAACACCCTCTGTTGTCACTTCAATTCCAAGTTCGGCAAGCTGATTCTTGCTGTCCTCTGCCAGTGCCTGACGAACAGAATCAGATGCCGGATACAGCATGGTAAATTCTGCACGCGCACCGTCTTTCTCACGGATTCCGTCATCACCTTCTGCCCAGCCTGCTGTTTCAAGAATTTCTTTTGCTTTATCCGGATCGTATTCTACTTCTGCTTCTTCATTGTACCATGGCATCTTGTCGCACACGCTGTATGCCGGAGTTCCGTAACCGTTCAGAACATTTTCGATCATTTCTTCGCGGTCAATGCCAATATTAATCGCACGTCTTACTTCTACATCACTGGTAAAGTCATTTCCATAAGTTACTCCGTCAATTTCCTCTGCCGCAGTTGCCGGAAGATTAAATCCACGGTTGTCTACCGTCTGCACGCTGAACAGATCATATCCGTCAACCGTTATATCTGAATAGGATGCCGCTGTATGTGCCACGTCTACCGTGCCAGACTGAGCTGCTGCCAGTGCTGCATCTTCTTCCATGAAAAGAACTGTTACTTTTTTCATTTTTGGTGCTTCTCCATAGTAATCCGGATTTGCCTCAAAAATAACCTGCTGTCCTTTGTCCCACTGTTTCATGATATAGCGTCCGGAACCAATTGGATTCTGTCCGTAATTTTCATCATAAGCATGCTCCGGAACGATTCCTACAATTGCCATGGTATATGGCCAGACTGCAAATGGTGTATTCATATGGAATTCAACAGTTGTGTCATCCACCGCCACTGCTTCTTTCAGCATGGAAAAATCATTGACGGAACTGTTATCGCGGCAGTTATTGTATGTAAATGCCACGTCCGATGCTGTCAGCGGTTCTCCGTCTGTAAATTTAACATTATCACGGATCTTAACGGTCCAGGTAAGTCCGTCATCACTTACCGAATAATCAGTTGCCAGGTCTTTCCCGATAGAAAGATCTGTATTTGTAGTAGTAAGCGTACTCTGGATCAGAGGTTCATGTACGTGCTCTCCTGCGCCCCATCCATATGCCGGATCAAAACCAGATTCCGGCTCTGATGTTGTCGGCATAGTTACGATCACTTCGTCCTTCGCTGTACTTTCTTCCTGTGCTGCAAATACAGTCGCAGTTCCCCCTGCAAAGGATGCAGTCATGCAGACCGCCATCATAACCGCCAGTAATTTTCTCTTCATTATCTCATTTCCTCCTTTTGTTCTCATTTATGCACAGTGCTGTGTCTATCAACACTTTCAGGATTTGTTTTTATTTATTATGCATAACAAGTTCTATCAGTATACCATCAATTCTGACCGTATATAACCATCCCAGGGGGATATTAACCTATTCATATATCGCATAGATCCTGCATTTTTTTCATAGCTCTGTATCCCCCCGGGAGGCTTGTTTTTACACTGCATTTTGTTAAAATACAATCAACACATGAATTGTGTTATCTACCAAATAAAAGTGCACAGACCTCCACATATTATGATGCACATTCAACCCATTAAAAAAGTACTTCCAACTCCGCGGGAAGTACTTTTTTTATACCATTTTCAGTTCATGCTCTTAAATCTGTATCGGGCCAAACGCATCCATCACTTCAAAATCATCAGACAGAAAAACATTTACAACCATACTTCCTGCCCTCCGGTTATTGTCGCTGATTATTATGCTGTTAATTTTATAAAACTGAATCTATTAATTTCTTTGTATAATCCATCTTCGGATGATCGATGATATCATACGGAGTTCCGTATTCTACGGTCTTTCCATGATAGAGAACCAGGACTTTGTCACAGAAGGCCTGCACCAGTGCAAGATCGTGGCAGATCAGGATAAATGACAGATTTTCTTTCTGTTTCAGTTCGGTCAGAAGTTCCAGAATCTGTTTCTGCACGGTTACATCAAGTGCGCTGGTTGCCTCATCACAGATCAGGATGTCCAGACTGACTGCAAGCGCTCTGGCAATTGCTGCTCTCTGACACTGTCCTCCACTGACCTGATGTGGATAGCGATCTGCGTATTCCGCATCCAGGCCACATCTTTCGAGAAGATTTTCCACACGTTTCCGTGTTTCTGCGCGGCTTATCCCCATGTTCCGAAGACTTTCCCCAATTCCGTCTCCCAGAGTACGTCTCGGATCAAAAGATTCCATCGGCATCTGAAAAACCATCTGGATATCCTGATAGGTTTTTCTTAAGCTTTTGCCTCTGAGGCGGGTAATATCCTTTCCTTTAAGAAAAATCTGTCCATCTGTCACCGGCTCCAGATGTGTGAGCATTTTGGCTATCGTGCTCTTTCCCGAACCGGATTCGCCTACGATTCCAAGACATTCGCCCCGATTCAGTTCGAAACTGACATCATCTACCGCTGTCATGGACTTCTTTCCTGAGACAAAAACCTTCTTAAGGTGTTCTGCTTTTAAAATAATCTCTGTCATTTCTTCATGCCTCCTGAGTTCAGTCCCGTTTCAAATGAAGCACAGAGCTCATCAGTTTCTTAGTATATGGATCTTTCGGATGATCCAGAACCTCTTCGGTTGCTCCATAATCTCTTACCTGTCCGTTCTGGAGAACCAGTATCCTGTCTGCCATCATCCTTACAACACCGATATTATGAGTTACAAGAATCATTGCAGTATTGTATTCTTTACGCATAAGCAGAAGTTCCTCCACTACCTGCTTCTGAACCGTTACATCCAGGGCGCTGGTCGGTTCATCTGCCAGAAGCAGGTTCGGATGCATGATCATGGCTGTACAGATCCCTACTCTCTGATTCATTCCACCGGAGAGTTCAAACGGATAGCTTTCCAGCACACGGTCACTGTCATCCAGACCAATCTTCTTCATGATCTCTCCTGCACGTTCCCGGACTTCCTTCTTGCTGATTTTCTTATGTTCTGACACTGCCTCATGTATCTGTGCCCCGATTGTCCGGACAGGACATAATGCAGCTTTGCAGTCCTGGAATACCATTCCGATCTCTGTTCCCAGAAGCTTACGGAGCTTTTTCTCACTCATATCTGTAAGATTTTCACCTTTATACCAGATATCACCTCTTGTAACCAGGCCTTCTTCCCCCAGAAGTCCCATGATGGCTTTGACAATCGTACTTTTACCGCTTCCGGATTCTCCCACGATTCCAAGAATCTCGCCCTGTTTTAATTCAAAACTGACATCCTGAACCACCGGCTCTCCATTATATGAAATTGTCACATGCTCTACACGAAGCAAAGAATCCATAATATTTTGTTCTCCTCAGGCTACTCCACATCCAGTTCTGCCGTGATCTCATAATAATCACATGGATGCGCTGCCATTCCTTTTACATTTGATTTTGTCACGATTCCCATATTCAGATGTGATACAAAGAAGTATGCATCATCATCCAGAATATCCTGCTGAAGTTCTATTGCAAGTTTACCTCTTTCGTCCTTATCAAAAGTCTGATGAAGCTGATCTGTAAGCTTTGTTACCTCTTCATTCTGGTAGTTTCCGTAATTTTTAGAACCTGTCACCGTACTTGTAAAAAAGTATTCCGGATCTCCTGTCGGTGCTGTAGTTGTAGAGCTTACATATACATCAAAATCTCCACTCTTGGCAATTGTCATATGGTCAGATGTATTATTTACAACAACATCAATGCCGATATCCTTCAACGTAGCCTGTGCATACTCTGCCAGCTTCGGCTGTTCGAGACGGGTCGGGTAAGTCAGCCAGTTAATGCTGAGTTTCTGTCCGTCTTTGTCTACATATCCATCACCGTCTGTATCTGTCCATCCGGATTCTTCAAGAAGTTTCTTTGCACCGTCCGGATCATAGGAAACGGTTTCTACAGCGTCATTTCCATAGGAAAAGCTGCTCGGGAAGGCTGCTTTGGCCGGAACGCCACGTCCCTGCATGATCACAGAACAGAATCCGTCTTTGTCGATTCCCATCTCAACAGCTTTGCGGACATTCTGGTCCTGCATGATCTCTGAATCCATATTGAACTGTCCGAAGAAGCAGCGGCTGGTCGCACAGGAGTTAATGGTATAGTCTGAATTGTTTTCAAACAGAGGATAGTTGTCATACTGCAGTCCATAAGTTCCCTGAATATCTCCGGTCTGCAGGGCTGCTGTCAGCGCACTTCCGTCTGCAAAAGATTTGACAGTAACTTTGTCTACTTTTACTTCGCCACCCCAGTAGTTCTCATTTTTGACCAGATCGATCTGGGTTGGAGTAACATTCTCTGCAATATACGGGCCTGTTCCTGCCACATTCGCTGAACCGCCTTCTCCCTGGATTCCATAGTCCATATCAATGATTGCACCATAAGGATCGCCAAGATAATTGATGATTGCCGGACATGGTTCTGTCGTATAAATAGTAAGTATCAGCCCTTCCGCATCAATATGGTCGATCTTCAGATCATAAGGCGCACGGTCATGAACTGCGATCAGATCTTCCAGACATTCTTTGACTGCCTCTGCATCCATGGTACGTCCACTGGAAAACTTCACGCCGTCACGAAGTGTGATCTTTACAGTTGTATCGTCCACGAATTCATAATCTGTTGCAAGCCACGGCTCTACTTCCATATTGTCATTGTATTTGAAAAGAGTTTCTCCGACGCCATAACGAAGTGCGCTCCATCCGGAGTAATTATCGTGCGGGTTTAATCCCGCATCTCCCATTTCCTCACTGTAACCGGTTGTTCCATATACAAATGACTTTTCACCATCAGCCCATACACTTGTGGACATTCCTGCTGCCAGCATTACTCCTGTAAGAATTACCGCAATTAATTTCTTCTTCATAGTAGTTTTTCCTTTCTTTATATGCTTATCTCTTAGCTCTTTCTTTTGGATCCATATAGTCCCTGAGCGTATCTCCGAAAAGATTAAAGATCATAACCGTTATAAATATGGCAAGTCCCGGTGCAAGTACCATCCATGGTGAGATCTGAAGCATACTTCTTCCATCATTGATCATGCTTCCCCACTCTGCCATCGGCGGCTGTACACCAAGCCCGAGAAAAGAAAGTCCGGCCAGTTCCATCATCATCGTTCCGATATCAAGAACCGAAGTAACCAATATCGGACCGGCAATATTCGGCAAAATATGTTTAAACATAATCTTAAATGTGTTGCTTCCCGACAGTCTCACCGCCATCAGATACGTTGAGTCTTTCTGTGCAAGAGTCAGTCCTCTGGCAAGTCTGGCAAACTTCGGCCATCCAATTACAGCCAGAGCTATGATTGCATTCTGAATACCTCCACCGAGCACACCAGCTACCGCAAGGGCAAATACAAGGCTCGGAAATGCCAGAAACAGATCGGACACACGCATCAGAACAGTATCCAGAATTCCTCCGCACCAGCCACATATAATACCAATTGCGGTTCCGACTACAGTAATGAGTGCTACCAGAAGCAGTGTTGCATAAATACTCGTTGTGCTTCCCACCAGTACTCTCGAAAGCATATCCCTTCCGTAACGGTCAGTTCCCAGTATATGTTCTGCGCTGGGCGGTTTCTGCGCCAGCAGAAGATCCTGCATATCCGGATCATACGGGCAGAGTTTCCGGGCAAAGGCTGCAATTACAAGCAGGATCAGTACCAGTATTGTAAAAAAGATCAGCTTTTCTCTCACATGGTTTTTCTTTATTTTCTGCCTGCGGACAGTTATCGTTTTTTTCGTTTTACTCATACTCTGTCACCTCCCAGTCTTACGCGAGGATCCAGATAATGATAAATGATATCTGTGATCAGATTTACCACTACATAAATAATCGCCATCCATGCCACATACGCCTGAATGATCGGATAATCTCTCATAGTTATGGCATCTACTGCCATTTTACCGACACCGTCCCACATAAAAATAGTCTCAACGATCGTGGTTCCACCCAGAAGATTTCCTATGGACAATGCCAGCAGCGTAATGATCGTGAGCATGGAAGATTTCATCACATTTTTCCAGATAATCACACTGCCTCTGACACCTCGCGCTCTGGCTCCGACCACATAGTCTTTATTCAGTTCTTCAAGGATTGTCGCTCTTACCTGACGGGTATATTTTGATGCCATGGAAATTGCCAGCGTCAGCGTAGGCAGGACAAGACTTAACGCCACGTTGTCACTGGTAATGACCGGAAGCCATCCCAGTCTGATAGAAAAGAAATACATCAGCACCAGCGCCGCAAAAAAATTCGGCATGGAATTTCCTATGAAACTGAAAAAACGAATTAAATAATCGATCCATTTATTATGTTTTACTGCCGAAAGGATTCCAAACGGAATTGCAATCAGCATTGTCAGCAATACTGAAGAAACCGTCAGCATGATTGTTGCCGGAAGTTTTTCTATGAAAGTTTCATAAACATCTCTCTTCGATACATAGCTCTTGCCCATATCTCCGGTTGCCATTCCTGCAAACCACTTTGCATATTGCACAAGAAACGGCTGATCCAGCCCGTACTCTTTTCTCGTCTCATCAATGACTTCCTGTGAGACTGCCGAACCTGCATTTTCATACATGTAGGTCACTGCATCACCGCCCGCCAGACGCATCATGGCAAAAGACAAAAAAGTGATTCCGATCAGAATCGGAATCAACTGAAGAAGTCTTTTTAAAATATATTTAATCATTTGTTCTCCTTCATGCCTGCATAGCATCAGACAACATATCCGCATGATAAATCGTAACTGGCCCGTATCCTCACAGTTACAATAATTTAACAATTACAGTCTAGCAAATGTCAAAAAAGCACACAACCCCGTAGGAGGGTTCTGTGCTATTCTTAAATTGAATACTTTATGCATGTTATGGAATAAGTGCGGATTAACTTTATACTCGTTCACAGTGGATTAACTTTTTGGAAGTCTGCTCATCAGAAACTCAAGAAATTCCTGTATACTTTCATCCATTTCTTCTCCTCTGTGAAGGATATAGCCAAAAATAACTTTGCTGTCCCCCATATTCAGAGGGATTCCCGGTGCCGTGCCTGCCTTATTTTCGGAAAGATAGCTTCCGCTCACATTGGAGACTTTACTGTTTTTCAGCATTCTTTCCATAATATAATCACTGTTGGTCAGCACGGAAATATCAAGGTCTTTCCACTGAAAAGCCTCCTCATTGACAGATCCGATATCAAAAAATTCATCCTGATAATTCTGTATGAACCGTACTCCCTCAAGCTCTCCCAGATTTACAGTCTCTTTTTCCAAATCATAAAGTTCTGTCTGCCGTCCCGGATAAAGGATCACATCTGTCTCATACAGAGATACAAACTGCAGCTTGTTTTTTGCCAGTTCATGCAGGAAATTCTCTTTCTGCTGGCTCAGGATATAGACAAAACCAATGTCATCCATATAGTCACGGACGCGCTCCATAACACTTCGCACACCTGCTGTCGTCAATTGGAAATGATAATTTTTTTCATATGTTTCATTATAAAAATCCACAAACAGATCGGCAAACCAGGAACTGGGATTCATGGAAATACGGATCCATTTTGTCATACCGTTTGCCGACATATTTTCCAGAACTTCAACCTCATTTGTGATCCTGCAGGCATAATGATAAACCTTCTGTCCCTGTACCGTAAGGCGTATTCCACGTGGCAGCCGCTCAAAAAGCTGCATTCCGAGATTATCCTCCAGTGCCTTTATCACTTTACTGACACTTGATTGTGTAGAATAAAGGATCTTTGCCGCATCACTGAAAGATCCGGCCTGCGCACATGTCACCAAATATTGTAATTGTTTTAAATCCATATGATTCTCCGCATATTGTTATAGTCTGTCCTATTGTCTGCCCGTTATTTAACTGTCCGCAGCATAAACAGTGGAGTGGGATTATAAAATTCGTCTTTTTCCAGATAAATCCTGCTGCTGATACCCAGATCCACTCTGAAATCTTTTACTTCCATAGAACCTAAGGTTTCCAGATCCCATGCCGGACGGCTGTAAGAACTGATTGGAAGCTGACGCTTGATCTCCTCACACTCACGCATCATATCATCACCGAGAATGTTGTGTGCATGATTTTCCGGAAGATCTGCAACATTGGAAAAATCTGTGATTCCATAGTTTGCATCAAAGTTAAGCAGAACCCCGCCCTTTTTCAGGACGCGGAGCCACTCGCCATAAGCATGGCTTACGTGCGGCAGTGTCCATGTCAGGTTTCTGGAAATGATCACATCAAATGTACCCTCCGGAAATTCTGGATTTTCGGCATCCATTACCAGAAATTCGCAGTCTGTTTTTTCCTCTGATGCAAGAAGACGTGCATTTTTGATCATATCCGGTGTCAGGTCGATACCTGTCACCTGATGGCCTTCTTTTGCAAGCAGAACGGAGAAAAATCCAGCACCGCATCCCACATCAAGAATACGCAGTTTTTTTCCTTTTGGAAGCTGCGCACGTATTTCTTTCATCCAGCGTTCTGCCATGGCACTGTGCAGTTCCTGACGTTTTTGCACGAGAAAACTGTCGCTTCGTTTTTCCCAGTAATTAACGATTCTCTCCTTGCGCTCATCATACCGGCTGACAATTCTTCCATATGTGACCATCGGACCGTTTTCAAGCACCTGAAGAGTTCCTGCCTGATAAAGAAGTACACCGTCAAACTCCGCGACACTGACTTCTTTTACATTGCCCTCATAATCGCGGACTTCTCCGAGAATATCACCTTCCCGGATCATGTCACCGACTTTTTTAAACGGATACCAGAGTCCGTTTTCCTCGGCATCCTGATAGCGAATATCAGCTACATCCAGAGGATAGTAGGTACGGAAATCTTTCAGTCCCTGATAAATTCCCAGATGACAGAGAATATTACGGACATCCCTGCGGGTGGATCTGACTTCCTCATAAGTCCAGTCACCCATTCCTCCACGCTCGATCAGAATACTCGGGATTCCCTGTGAAGCCGCATAGTTATAAGAACCGCCGGATGCCACGTTGGATTTTACCATGTAAGGCACATCGACCTGTTCTGCCATCTGTCTCGAAAAGCTGACAACTTCCTCTGCTGCCGCTCCTGCATAATAAACATATGGAGTAAGTTTTTCATAATCGTCTCCGCTGTGCAGGTCAATATAATAATCTGCTACCGGCTGCAATTCCTGAGAAACAGCCCATGCAAGACGTTCCATCTCCGTTCCGTCCGGATTTCCCGGAAATTCACGATTCAGATTCTTCCCATCTGTAAGCCCCATACTGCCTTTTCGTGCTTCAAATGCCGGACGGTTCAACACTTTTATGATAATGACCGTTCCTGTTACCTTCTCGATTTTCAGTTTCTGTGCAAGCTCGATGGCTGCCTGGATCCCTACATATTCACCGGCATGAACACCTGCTGTGATCAGCATGGTTTTTCCTGTGCCATGTCCGTGCAGAACAGTCGCCGGCAGTCTGATCTCACCATTTGCAAGCTCCAGTTCCCCGTGCCACTTCTGTCCCGGCTGCACCGTTACATTTTTCAGATAAAAAGCATCTCTTTTTCTTCCTGTCAGCAAAAAAATCGGAGAAGTACTGTTGTTGATGATCTCTTCCTCTGTCCAGACCTCTTTCCATACTTCTTCATCGCAGGAAACATCAAGAAATCCTGCTTTCTGCATCGTTTCGATATCCCACTTCGGACGTTCCAGACGGCTTAGCGGAACCTGACGGGCAATTTCTTCCATCTTCTCAATATCTGTTCCGCTGTAATAATCTTCCACATTCTGCTCTTCCGTCTGCTTACGGTCTTTCTCGTAACTGCTTCGTTTCTCTTCATTATAAAGATGACCGTACCAGTCAGCATCAAAGTTATAAAGGACACCCCCCGGCTTCAGGACACGAAGCCATTCTCTGTATGCAAGGTCCGGGCGCGGCAGATTCCATGTAACATTTCTCGTTACAATCACATCAAAACTGTTGTTTTCCACATCAAGCGCCTGTGCGTCGCCTGTTTTCCACACAATACACTTTGCAAGCTCACCTGCATTGCTCTGTGCTTCTTTCAGCATTTCTTCGGTATAATCGATTGCAGTAACCTGATACCCGGCTTCTGCAAGAAGAATTGCAAAAAATCCCGGGCCGGTTCCGACATCGAGAATTTTGATCTCCTGCGGTTTCTTTTCCGGAAACTGATTTCCAAGCAGGGAAAGGAGCTTGTCCCTCCACATCGTTCTGCGGGCATCCGCCATTTCCTGCTGATTATATTCTGAATAACCTCTGGCACGGTTCGTCCAGTAGTCATGAATTTCGTTTTTCAAATTATTCATAAGTCTGTTCTCTTTTCACGCTTGTCATGTTTATTTGGGCGATTCGTAATTTTTATTGCACAAAAGCAAAATTTTCTCTGAATTTCCACCCTCATATTTTTTCATTATATAAAAAAAGCATCCCCTCCACAAGCCTGTAGGGGGGATGTGTTGTTACGATTTTGACAAAGAAAATTAGACACATTGTTGTCTGAAAGTGTATTTCACTGCAGGAAGATGCTCCACAGGCAAATGGTCGGAAGTGACAGTAAGGTGGAAAAAATAACCATCTTTGTTGCAAACGGGGAATCTACCTGATATTTTTCCGCAAGGATACTTGTCGTTGCGCCTGCTGGCATTGCAGCGAGAAGTACACATAAGCCAAGAACGGTTTTACTGAGTGGAAGCATTCTACATACGAGATAAACCACTGCCGGAATGATCACCAGTCTGTGCACTGTATATTTGACAACAGTCCAGTCCCAGAAATCTTTCAGGTCAATGTCCGCGAGGATCATTCCGATAACCATCATGGACATTGCTGTATTGCAGTTTCCGACTGATGTAACCGCTCCGTCAAGTCCCGGCGGAAGCTGCGTGCCGGTCACCATCATGATTATTCCGAGAACGCAGGCGAGAATACACGGATGCGTTACGACTTTTTTCAGTGTTTTCATCTTATCACTGCTTCCGGAAAAAACAGCCAGGCCGGAAGACCACATCATAATTCGCTGTGGAATCAGATAGACGCTGGCAAGTACAAGACCTTCCATTCCATAGATTCCCTCAGCGATCGGATTACCGAGAAACCCTGCATTGGAACAGATCGTACCGTACTGAAGACATTTGTAACGTCCCTCTGCTTCTCCCCGGAACATCAATTTTCCATAGATTACGCAAAATACCTGAATACCGATGGAGATAAGAAGGATCTCCAGATAATTTGTAAAATCACCGTCCGCTGCACTCTGCGTAAATGCGTGGAGAATGTTGCAGGGAAGTATCAGATAGATTACAAGATCATTGATATTTTTCTGCCCCGGCGGACCAATGATATGTATTTTTTTCATAAGAAATCCTACAGCTACCAGAATAAAAATCGTGAGCTGCAGTGTCAGCAAAGTTATCATAAATTTACTATATAGTGTCTGCAGTTTTATCGAAGACACTATTTCCTTTCTCTTTAATTGTGCTTCTGTGATAGTTGTTCACCGTCTTTTGAGAATAAGATAAACAACCACTTTAGTGTAGCACATCGCAGAAGGAGTCGCAAGAAGTCCGTTTGTACGCAGTTGTATACAAAGTCATCTTAAGAACAGGCCTCTTTGAACTGATTGAAATCGGCTCCAACTACGATGCGTGGTGCTGGGGCTACGACTTTTTTAATACTTTTACGATCCTGCTGAATCTGACAGTCAGCATCATGTACACCTTCGATAATATGGAAATGAAATACGGCCCGCTCCTTCTGACGCTGGAGCGCCTGACGGTTGCTTTCTTTGCTATTGATTTCCTGCTTCGTGTATTTACTGCCAAATATCTTTATCCTGATGTTTCAGAACCACGGGCGATTGGAAAATACCTGACTTCTTTTTCCGGAATCTGGTGGGCTGCCTCCACTTTGCTTACCGTTGGCTATGGTGATATTTATCCTGTCACCACCATGGGCAAGATTTTCGGAATATTTATCGCATTTCTTGGTATCGGTATGGTTGCCATCCCCACCGGTATTATTTCCGCCGGATTTGTCGATCAGTACTCGCGCCTGAAGCGAATCGGTGAATACGGACAGGAGGAAGATGTACATTTTATCCGCATCTGTCTTGACAAAAACGACAAATGGGTCGGACACCACATTGCTGAACTTGATTTTCCACAGAAAATCATTGTTGCAGTAATCCAGCGCGATCACCGTATCCTTGTCCCAAAAGGTGATACGGTTCTGAAAGCCGGGGATGTAATGGTGATCGGTGCGGAATCTTGATATTTCCAGACATTCGATCATCGTACTTGTCAGACGCCACAAAAAGCTGATCATCCCCAGCGGAAACCTGATACTTCTTGAAGGAGATACCGTTATCCTTTATACCCAGACTCACATGGCGAATGCTGATGATCTGGAGATTTGAAAATTATCCCGACAGCAATTATGTCTGATCGATTTTTTAAATAGCTTAATCGGTACTTTGTCTGATTACTTTCAATCCGCTATTGACGGCTTTTCATGTTCTATGCTAGAATCTATCCAGATTCGCAGGCATCTGCGTTTTTATCCAAAACATCGTGTGGACTTTTCTGGTTCAATGCTTTTAAAGTCTGACTATTTTTCGCCACACAATTACCCTTTGCGGTAGTTGTGCGGCGTTTTTTTATGGATATTTTTTACAGATACTAATTTGATGCTATTATGGAGGTTTGTTATGAATGATACGTTTATGAAAGAACGGCCGGTCTTTCCGCTAATTTTATCCATGGCAATGCCAATGGTCATTTCCATGCTGGTCAATTCTCTGTACAATATCGTGGACAGTTTCTTTGTTGCCCAGATCAGCGAAGATGCCATGACCGCGCTGTCACTTGTTTTTCCTGTGCAGAATTTTTCAAATGCAATCGCAATTGGTTTCGGTATCGGTATCAGCTCGCAGATTGCAATCTGTCTGGGTGCCGGCAATAAAGAAACCGCAAGCAAAGCCGCTACACATGGTCTGGCGCTGTCCGCCTTACATGGAATCCTGCTGACAGTCATCTGTATTTCAATCATGCCAAAATTTCTTTCTGTTTTTACTTCAGATAAAAATGTCAGCAGCCTTGGCGTCCGCTATTCCACGATTGTATTTCTTTTTGCCATTGTGACCACTATAAACCTTGCGTACGAAAAAATCTTTCAGGGTGTCGGCAATATGAAGGTAACTATGATTGGACTGATGGTCGGCTGTGTTTCTAATATCCTGCTCGATCCTCTGATGATATTTGGCCTTGGTCCGTTCCCTGCCATGGGGATCGAAGGTGCTGCCCTCGCGACCGGACTTGGTCAGGTACTGAATCTTGCTTTTTATCTGATTGTTTATAAGATGCGTCCGATTCAGGTACGAATCAGTCGCCGATATCTCCATCCAGATAAAGCCCTTGCAGCACGGTTGTATTCTGTCGGCATTCCCGGCGCTTTAAATCTGGCACTTCCTTCTGTGCTGGTCTCTGCACTGAACGGACTTCTGGCTGCATATTCACAGAGTTATGTAGTCATCCTCGGAATCTACTACAAGCTCCAGACATTCCTGTATCTTCCGGCGAGCGGCATCGTCCAGGGCATGCGTCCGGTCATCGGATATAATTACGGTGCCGGAGAGCATAAACGTGTGAAAAAAATTTATTTTGTTACTCTGTGTATGAGTGGTGTGATCATGCTTATCGGAACTATCATCTGTCTGACTGTGCCGGGACAGCTTATCGGGATGTTCACCACCAATCCTGAGACAATTGCCGCCGGCAAAACTGCCCTTCGGATCATCTGCGCAGGTTTTCTTGTTTCTTCTGTATCTGTTACATCCTGTGGTGCCCTGGAGGGACTTGGACGAGGCAGTGCTTCGCTGGTTGTCTCTCTCTGCAGATATCTGATCATCATTCTGCCGGCCGCGTTTATCTTAAGTCACTTCTTTGGGGCTGTCGGAGTCTGGAATGCATTCTGGATTGCAGAAGCTTTGACCGCCGGGGTGTCATTTATGATCAGTCGGAAGGTTATCGGAATCGGGGCGTAGCCCCCTGTTGAGGGAGTTTCCCTCAGGGACCCAACCGAGGGGACTTACCAGTCCCCTCGCGCACCCCTGGGTTATATAAGATTTCTTGATATATCAGGTATGTAATATATTGATTTACACACTGTATCCCTGGTTTTCATATGTAAAAGGCTTTTCTGTATGTTGACATTCTATTGGATGGAAATCTTATCTTTTTATTAGCGACTACCATATCTTATTTTCATCTGGATATTTCATTGTTCTCCGCAAATCTTCCTCCTGTTCATCTTCATTCAAACACCTCATTTTTCATTCGAATCTTATTCTTTATTCAAATCTTAATTCGAATTTATTTACCCTGTCGGGACTTTCTCTTTCTGAAGTCTACCTTTTTTCATGTTCTTGTTGATTCCATTTGAACATTCCCCTATCAGAGTCCACCATTTTTCACTGTTTCATTGACTTTCTCATGACTTTCTCTCCCACAGGGTACCCAGTTTACCTACATTTCGTGGACCCCCTCATGACTTTCTCTCCCACAGGGTACCCAGTTTACCTACATTTCGTGGACCCCCTCATGACTTTCTCTCCCACAGGGTACCCGATTTTTCTCATTCTGATGACTTTCTCATGACTTTCTCTCCCGCTGGGTACCCGATTTACCTACATTTCGTGGACTTCTATATGACTTTCTCCTCTGCAAGTCATTACACCGCTCACTTTTTGATGACTTCCTCAAGCCTTTCTCCTCCACGAGTCATAACACCTCTCAGATCCCATTATCTCAGCCAGACCTTTCCCCTTACCAGGTCACCCACCCCTCACATTTTCTATATTCCCTCTTGACAAATACCCTTATGGGGTATATATTGTTACCAGAATCATCATACCCCTACAGGGTATTTATCCGAATAATCCACTCACATACAGAAAGGAGTCTTACCTATGTCCGATTGTAATTGTAATAAAGACCAGACAACTGCCGATATTTCCGCAAACGCAATGCCATGTGATACCACATCCGATAAATCACCGGTCTGTTCCTGCTGCAGTATGAAGCACACAGACCGTTCAGAAGCTGACCGCAGGAAACTTGTCAACCGTCTGAAACGTATTGAGGGACAGATACGGGGAATCATAGGAATGTTGGAAAACGATGCTTACTGCAACGACATCCTTATCCAGTCTGCCGCTGTAAATGCCGCAGTTAACTCATTCAATAAAGAACTTCTCGCGAATCATATCCGAACCTGCGTTGCACGCGATATCCGCGCGGGCAAAGACGAGACAATTGACGAGCTTGTCGCAACTCTTCAGAAACTGATGAAGTAACTGTAACAACTGGATAAACATAAAACTGAAGAATTTTCAGAGGAAAAATAACCATGAAACCAGATGACATTATTATTTTACTGATCGTCATTATTGCCATGATCTTTGCAGCACACAAGGCTGCATACCACTTTAAAGGAGATTCTCTCAGTATTTCATAAGGAGGTACCGCAATGGAACAATATAACGTCACCGGCATGAGCTGCGCTGCCTGCTCATCCCGTGTAGAAAAGGCTGTATCAAAAGTTCCGGGAGTCACATCCTGTTCTGTCAGCCTTCTGACAAATTCTATGGGAGTTGAGGGAACTGCCTCTTCCCACGATATCATCACTGCCGTACAACAGGCAGGCTATGGAGCCTCACTCAAAAGCGCTGCCAAAGAACAGGTTTCCATGTCCGAGGCTGAAGAAGCACTCGAAGACCACGAGACACCGGTTCTCAAACGCCGACTGATCGCCTCGACAGGTTTTCTCCTCGTCCTCATGTATTTCTCCATGGGACACATGATGTGGGGCTGGCCGCTTCCTGCATGGTTCAACGACAACCATATTGCCATGGGGCTTGTACAGCTTCTGCTTGCCGGAATCATCATGGTCATCAACCAGAAATTCTTTATCAGCGGCTTTAAGAGTCTGTGGCACCGTTCTCCGAACATGGACACCCTTGTCGCACTTGGTTCCATGGCATCTTTTGTATGGAGTGTTTATGCACTCTTCGCCATGACAAGAGCACAGGTTGACGGTGATTCCGCCGCAGTCATGAACTACATGATGGAATTTTATTTTGAATCCGCTGCCATGATTCTGACTCTGATCACCGTCGGAAAAATGCTCGAAGCACGCTCTAAAGGCAAAACAACCGATGCATTAAAGAGTCTTATGAAACTTGCACCGAAAACAGCTGTCATTCTCCGTAATGGCCAGGAAGCCACCGTTCCAATCGAACAGGTAAAAAAAGGCGATATTTTCATCGTACGGCCCGGAGAAAACATTCCGGTCGACGGTGTGATCATCGAAGGTACCAGCGCCATCAACGAATCTGCACTGACCGGCGAAAGCATCCCTGTTGACAAAGCTGCCGGTGATCTTGTTTCCGCAGCAACCGTCAACCAGTCCGGATTTATCAAGTGCGAGGCAACCCGTGTAGGCGAAGACACCACACTCTCCCAGATCATCAAAATGGTCAGTGATGCCGCCGCCACCAAAGCTCCGATTGCAAAGATTGCAGACCGTGTTTCCGGTATTTTTGTCCCGACAGTCATCACAATTGCAGTCATTACAACCATTATCTGGCTTCTGACCGGACATGAATTTGGCTACTCACTTGCACGTGGAATTTCTGTTCTTGTCATCAGTTGTCCATGTGCACTTGGACTTGCCACTCCTGTAGCAATTATGGTCGGCAATGGTATGGGCGCAAAGAACGGCATCCTTTTCAAAACAGCGGTTTCTCTCGAAGAAGCAGGCAAAGTCCAGATCGTAGCACTCGACAAAACGGGTACCATCACAAGCGGACATCCAGAGGTAACAGACCTTCTCCCGGCTGACGGAATTTCTGAAACAGAGCTTCTTACAATGGCATTTGCCCTTGAAAAAAAGAGTGAGCATCCGCTTGCAAAAGCAATTTTAGAGCATGCCGAAAACCTGCACCTTACTGCACCGGAAGTTTCCGATTTCCATGCACTTCCGGGAAATGGTCTTTCCGCGGTATTGAATAATGAAACCCTGATCGGCGGAAGTATGAAATTCATCAGCAGCAGGGTACACGTTCCTGCTTCTCTCTCCCGGAAAGCAGAGAAACTTGCCGAGCAGGGAAAAACTCCCCTCCTTTTTGCACAAAACGGCAAACTGGTCGGAATTATTGCAGTCGCTGATGTTATCAAAGAGGACAGCCCGCAGGCAATCAAAGAACTTCAGAACATGGGCATCCGCGTAGTTATGCTGACCGGTGACAACGAACGTACCGCAAGAGCAATCGGTGCTCAGGCAGGCGTTGACGATGTCATTGCCGGAGTTCTCCCTGATGGCAAAGAAAGCGTGATCCGTTCCCTGAAGGAGCAGGGCAAAGTTGCCATGGTCGGTGACGGTATCAACGATGCTCCGGCTCTTACACGGGCTGATATCGGAATCGCGATCGGTGCCGGAACAGATATTGCAATCGACGCTGCCGATGTTGTCCTGATGAAGAGCCGCCTGAGTGATGTTCCTGCTACGATCCGTCTCAGCCGTGCTACCCTGAAAAATATCCACGAAAATCTTTTCTGGGCATTTTTCTACAATGTCATCGGTATTCCGCTCGCTGCCGGTGTCTGGATCCCAATTTTCGGCTGGACACTCAACCCGATGTTTGGCGCTGCAGCAATGAGCCTCTCCAGCTTCTGCGTCGTTACAAATGCACTTCGTCTGAATCTGTTTAAGATTCACGATGCAAAAAAAGATAAAA
Source organism: Ruminococcus sp. AF17-22AC (assembly GCF_003460065.1). Taxonomy (NCBI): domain Bacteria; kingdom Bacillati; phylum Bacillota; class Clostridia; order Eubacteriales; family Oscillospiraceae; genus Ruminococcus; species Ruminococcus sp. AF17-22AC. Next base: position 22,039 of record NZ_QRXT01000004.1, on the reverse strand, counting down.
AAATGAAACAAGCTACTTCCATTGAATTAAAAAATGATTATAATATAAAAGAAAAGGAGCAAAAAACTATGGTAAAAGTTACAGTTAATGTTGAAGGAATGATGTGCGGACACTGCGAAGCACATGTAAATGAAGCAATCAAAAAAGTTTTCGGCGCAGAAGATGTCGTATCTTCCCATGAAAGCAACACAACTGTTTTCACAGCACCGGAAAAAGTTGACGAAGACAAGATCCGCGCTACAATCAAAGAAGCAGGATATGAGGTTACAGGAATTACTCAGGAGTAATACCAAATCACACAGACTTATAATCACAATCATCAGACGGTTCCGCAGAATATTTCCCGGAACCGTTTGTTGCATGTCCTGATATAAACAAAAATACTTCGGGAATATGCAAAACACTATTTAACTTTTGGGGGAGCTTATGAACAACACACAGGATAATAAAAATCCGGGAAAAACTCACGATCTGCACTATTATGCCGGGCACATCCGGTATGACATGACAAATCTGATCAAGTGGCTGCTTCTCGCAGTCCTGACCGGGCTGATGGTCGGTTTCATCAGCAGTCTTTTTGCACGGGCACTGAAATTTGTTACAACTTACCGCACAGAACACTTCTGGGTGTTCTTTCTGCTGCCCGCTACCGGCCTTGTCATCGTCTTTCTCTATCAGAAACTCGGACAGGACGATGGCGGCACCAATCAGGTACTTTCCACCATCCGCTCACAGGATGACGTTCCCTTCCGTTCTGCTCCGCTGATTTTCATTTCCACGATCCTGACACACTTTGCCGGTGGTTCTGCCGGACGTGAAGGTGCAGCGATCCAGCTTGGCGGAAGTATCGGTAATCAGCTCGGAAGCTGGTTCCGTCTCGACGAAGAAGACCGTCACGTCATGGTCATGTGTGGAATGAGTGCGGCTTTCTCCGCTGTTTTCGGTACTCCGATGGCTGCAGCTGTTTTTTCCATGGAAGTAGTCAGCGTCGGTATCATGTACTATGCAGCACTGGTTCCATGCGTGATATCTTCTATTATTGCTTCGGAATTTGCTGCCAACTTCGGAATTCATCCAGAATCTTTTCACGTTGTAGATATTCCGGATCTTACTGTGGAAACCGGTCTGAAAATGGTTCTCGTCGCTGTCGCATGTGCCGCGATCAGTATCATTTTCTGCATGACATTGCAGGGAATCAGCAAACTTTACACAAAATATTTCAAAAATCCCTATATTCGTATTGTTGCTGCCAGTGCGATCATCATTGCGATCACTTTGCTTTTACGAACTACTGATTACATGGGCGCAGGCAACAATCTGATCGAGCTTGCCATTGAAGAGGGACAGACGCGTCCACTGGATTTCTTCTGGAAAATTCTTCTGACCGCGCTGACCATGCGTGCCGGATTCCGCGGTGGTGAGATTGTTCCGTCGTTCTGCATCGGCGCAACTTTCGGATGTCTCATGGGGCATCTGATAGGACTTTCCCCGTCTATCTGCGCGGCCGCCGGAATGGCAGCACTTTTCTGCGGTGTTACCAACTGCCCGATCACCTCGATCCTGATCGCATTTGAGCTCTTCGGATTCCGTGGTGTTTCCTATTATCTGATCGCAGTTTCCATCAGCTATGCCGTTTCCGGTTATTACGGACTGTATAAAGATCAGACGATCGTATATTCTAAATATAAGGCAAAATACATCAATCGTCATACCAGATTTTAAACTGGTATGGCGATTGTTGTGTTTTAGATATCAAAGATTGTTTTGTATTAAACTGCTCCCACAATCTTTGATATTATGTTATAAATTTAACGTGTATTTTATCAAAAACTTAACTTGTACAATGACAATTATATGTTAGAATAAAGGTGTATTTTTTAGGAAAAGTAGGAGGAATTTGAATGCGCAAAACAAAAATTATCTGTACCCTTGGTCCGTCTACTGACAAAGACGGTGTTCTGGAAGAATTAATTAAAGAAGGAATGAATGTAGCACGTTTTAACTTCTCTCATGGTTTACACGATGAACAGAAAGGCCGTATTGATAAATTAAAAGAAATCCGCACACGTCTTAACAAACCAGTTGCAGCGCTTCTCGATACAAAAGGTCCTGAAATTCGTATCTGCGAATTTGCAGATGGAAAGATCACTCTGAAGGAAGGTCAGGAATTTACTCTGACTGCAGATGAGATCGAAGGAAATGAAAAAATCGTTTCTGTTACCTACAAGGATTTATATAAAGATGTCAAACCTGGCAACAGCATTCTGATCGATGATGGTCTGATCGGACTTGAAGTCAAAAAGATCAAAGGTCATGACATTGTCTGTACCGTTATAAACGGCGGTGTCCTCAGCAACAAAAAAGGTGTAAACCTTCCTGGCGTCGAAGTAAATATGCCATTTATCAGCCCAAAGGATCATGACGATATCCTTTTCGGTATCAAAGAAGGCTATGATTTCATCGCTGCTTCCTTCACCAGAACAGCAGCCGATGTCAAAGAGATCCGCGATATCCTCGAGAAAAACGGCGGCCACGACATCAAGATCATCGCAAAGATCGAGAACCAGCAGGGTGTTGACAACATCGACAGCATCATTGAAGCCGCAGACGGTATCATGATCGCCCGTGGTGATATGGGTGTTGAAATTCCGCTTGAAGACGTTCCGGTTATTCAGAAAGATATCATTTCCCAAGTATACAGTGCCGGCAAACAGGTTATCACAGCAACTCAGATGCTGGATTCCATGATCAAGAATCCACGTCCGACACGTGCAGAGACTACAGACGTTGCCAATGCCATCTATCAGGGAACGAGTGCGATCATGCTTTCCGGTGAAACTGCTGCCGGTAAATATCCGATTGAAGCACTCAAGACGATGGTCAAGATTGCCCGCCGTACAGAAGCTGATGTTGAATACAACCAACAGTTCAGTGTTCGTACAAAAGATGACACTACCAACGTAACAACTGCGATTTCTCATGCTACCTGCATGACAGCCATCGACCTGAATGCAAAAGCCATCATCGCAGTTACCCGTTCCGGAAACACTGCACGCATGGTTTCCAAATATCGTCCAGGATGCCAGATCATCGCATGTACTCCGGATGAACGTACATGGCGTCAGTTAAACATGGTATGGGGTGTTGCTCCGATCCTGACAAAAGAAGAATACAGCATGGAGATCCTTCTCCTTCACGCTACAGAAGCCGCCGAAGAAAACGGCTATGTAAAAAAAGGCGATGTCGTTGTTCTGACTGTCGGAGTTCCGCTTGGACGTTCCGGAAACACCAACCTGCTTAAAGCTACAGTTGTAGGCGAATACTAAAATCACGGGGCATATCGTTTTGATATGCCCCGTTAATTTTTATTTCTTATAAACAGTGATCACAATTGGATCCTCCACCTCGTCGTTATAGGCTCTGATCCAGTAATGTTCTTCATTTCTTTCTTCCTCTGCATTTGCAGAGTCTTCATCGTTTTCTTTATTTTCAGTTTCATTATCTTTTTCTGCTGTTTCTTTAACTGCCGTGTCGTCCTCTCTCTTCTCTTTCACATAAGACAGCTCCACAGATGGTTTCGCACCTTCTGTACCTTTCAGTACGATCCGGTTCTTTGTGCCTTTTACCACGCCCTCAAGTTTTGTTGAAAACTTCTGAAGATTTTTTCGAATCCCAAAGCTTCCGCCGGTTGAAGTCTTCATTGTAATCGTTGTCTCATCCTCTGTAACGTTTACAATATTCAGTATCTTCTTGTTTTCCGTCAGAGTCAGAACTATTTCATCTTTTGTATACTCTACATGAATTCCAAGTTCACCTGCCGTTTTGCCTGCATTTAAAGTAAACCAGTCATTTGGCAGATCTTTCGCATTTATGATGGAAATAGATTTCAATGTTTTTGATTCACTGGTCAGAGAAAATCCGTTTTTAATCTTTTCAATTTCCGTAGATATCGCCAGATCCGTAAGGTTTCCCTGTTCATCTCTGCTGATTCTGGCTGTATTATCTGCAACAGTTTTGCCCTCAATCTCCTCAACTTCCTCCGGGTGCTTCGCGTCTTTCACTACTTTGATTGTATGGGAAGCCGTTGTCGGATCATATTCTGCTACAACCTCCGTAGATGTAGAAGAAGCATAGGACGCATATTCTTCATCCACATCCGGGAGTTCTTCTTCGTCAACCGCGGGTTCCTCTGTCTTATCAGAATCTTCACCGGATTCATTTCCGGTATCCGGCTTTGTCTCACCATTGTTATCAGTCTTATCATTTTCGTTCGGATCAGCTGGCACATCTGACTTTTCACCGTTTCCCGGGTTATTGTCTTTGTCGTTATCCTTGTTGTCTTCTTTTCCCTCTGTACACGGTTCTTTGACAGGAATCGGTATGGTCTCTGTATAATCACAGTTTTTTCTTTTGCATTTATAAACAACTTTTCCCGGAGTATTTTCCGCAGCTTCTTCTGTAGAAACCACCTCAAGCTCATGACCAAGTGCCTTTTTGAGATCACGTTTTTCCTCGTAGCCACAGCTCGGACATTTCCAGAGTACATATCCTGCTTCTGTACAGGTAGGTTCCACTACCTGCACTTCCTTCATCTCATGTTCTTCACCACATATCTCGATATCCGTATCCGGATCTTCGGCTTCTGCTGCCGGAGTAATACTTACCTCTGCCTGTGCGTAAACTGCAGAACTTCCTGACAGGGACACGGCAAGTAAGACTGCAAGAATTCTACTCTTTTTATTTCTTCTCATACGAATTTTCTCCTTTGTATAGAAATACGGTAACTGTTCAGTACCCTCACAGTTACGAGTCAAAACGATACTTTCATCTTATCATTAATTCGTTTTAGCTATATAAAGCGAGTCCAAAACGGGCCATTATCCGCAATTTCATTCGATATATCGCAAGATAACAGCCCGAAACAGGGACCTTATTTAGTTCTGACATCCGCCATATTTATTTTGCAGCAAGATCTTTGATGACTTCTCCTGCTATAATAAGACCAACTACGGACGGCACAAATGCAGTGGATCCCGGGATATCACGACGCTCCGTACATTTATGTGCAGCTCCCGGAGGACAGATGCAGTTAGTACGACAGCTGATTGACATATCTTCAATCGGTCTGGTCGGCTGTTCTTTTGAATAAACTACTTTGAGTTTTTTCACTCCACGTTTCTTTAATTCACGCCGCATGACCTTCGCCAGCGGGCAGACAGATGTTTTATAAATGTCAGCCACTTCAAAAGCTGTCGGATCCAGCTTGTTTCCTGCACCCATACTGCTGATGATCGGAACTCCGGCTTCTTTTGCCTCCATGACAAGCTGAATCTTCGCAGTCACAGTATCTACCGCATCTACCACATAGGAATACTGCGAAAAATCAAATTCATCCTTTGTTTCCGGCAGATAGAAACATTTATGAACATTCACCTCGACCTTCGGGTTGATGTCCAGAATACGTTCTTTCATAACGTCTACCTTGTATTTGCCAATTGTACTTCTGGTCGCAATGATCTGTCTGTTGAGATTTGTCAGACATACTTTGTCATCATCGATCAGGTCAATTGCTCCGACTCCGCTTCGTACAAGTGCCTCGACAGTATAACCACCAACTCCGCCGATTCCAAATACGGCAACACGGGAGCCGGACAGTTTCTCCATTGCCTCTTTGCCAAATAAAAGCTGTGTTCTGGAAAACTGATTCAACATTTATCTCTTAATCTCCTTATCTTCAAGTGTTTCGTTCATACTTCCGGTACGGTAACCCAGAAGATCCAGTGTTACATAATCAAAGCCATATTCTTTCAGTTTCGATGCAATCTTCATTCTGTTTTTTTCTTCAACAATCTTTGTGATCTCTTCCGGAAGAACTTCGATTCTTGCGATATTTCCGTGAATACGGACGCGTACCTGATAGAATCCCATGTCAAGAAGCAGCTGCTCTGCTTTATCAACCATTCCAAGCTTTTGCTCATTGATCGTTTCTCCATATACAAAACGTGAAGAAAGACATGCAAAGGACTGTTTATCCCAGGTCGGAAGTCCCATTTCTTTGGACAGTTCGCGGATCTCAGCTTTGGAAAACTCTGCCTGACGAAGCGGACTGCTGACACCGAGCTCTTTGACTGCGATCAGACCCGGACGGTAATCTCCGTTGTCATCCATATTGGATCCTTCGGCTACAGCATTCATGCCGTTTTCCTTCGCAATCTCCCAGATTTTCTCAAACAGTTCATGCTTACACAGATAACAGCGGTTCTTCGGATTCTGCCGAAAACCGTCGATATCCAGTTCTTCGGATTCAACAATGATCTGGCGGATTCCGTTTTTTTCACAGAATGCTTTTGCTTCTTCTAACTCTCTCTTCGGGAAAGAACAGGAGCTTGCCGTAACCGCGATCACCTTGTCACCAAGAGCTTCCTGCGCCGCCTTCAGAAGAAATGTAGAATCCACTCCACTTGAAAACGCAACTGCTACACTTCCCAGTGCTTTGAGATTCTCCTGTAGTACTCTATATTTATCATGAATAGTCACTATAAAACGCTCCTTTTAACCTAGTATTCAAGTGTGTATTATAGCATATTGCAGTAAACCGTACAACCTGTAAATCCTTTAAACACAGTGCACATAATTTGTAGATTATTCAAAATCAGATTTTGTTCTCTACATTCCATACAGTCTGTCCATGTCTTATAAAATAAAAATGTCCCATAATCTCTAACTCCTAATCTTTATAGCTTTGTCATCAATACGGTTCCCACCGTGATAAGTACACCCCCCACCGCTGATTTCCGTGTCAGTTTCTCATGGAATACGATCCATGAGAATGCAATCGTCACAAGAATGCTCAGTTTGTCGATTGGCACGACCACACTTGCCGGTCCCTGCTGCAGGGCACGGTAATAACACATCCAGCCTTTGCCCATGATAATCCTTCATGAAGAAAAATCAGCGCAAGTAAAATCGTCAGAATCGTACTGGACTTATCGATCGGGACGACTTTATTGATATCCCCCTTCTGAAGTGCTGTTCAGCACCCTCACAGTTACGAGTCAAAATGCATTCCAAATCATCTTCTGAATAGTTACAAAACTTCTATTATATCAACATTGTCATATAAATAGGTATATACATAATCTCATCTTTATATTTTAAGTCTTTCGTATAAATAATATAACGATCCTGCATCTTCAACTGGTATTTTTTCGTCAGATAATCAAAAGATTTGTGAGACATGTATCCGGAAGATTTTACCTCAATCGGACAGATTTTTTTCTTTTTAACAGTCATAAAATCTATTTCATATTTCTTTTCCCTGACAGAATCTTCCGGAGTATATAAATACTCATGAAAATACAATTCATGACCAGATGCTCTGAGCATCTGTGCAACCACATTTTCAATAATCATCCCCTGATTAACGCTGAGATTATCTATAATCAGTGCTTTATACAAATCTTCATCTGTCTCATCTCTACTCTTCATAATCTGTGTTACCAGAAGTCCGGTATCGCCCATATACAGTTTGAAATTGCTACGGTCTGCAAACAATTCAAGTGCCACTTCCGGTTTCGTTACATTAATACACTCATTCCCCATCATAGACTCTGATATAAAGCTTACCGCATCTACGTAGTTTTGATATCTTGCATTTTTATCAATCACAGAAAATTTGAAATGTGAATTCTTATTCTCCAACTGTTCCGGAATCGTTCGAAAAACCACCGACGCTTTTTCCCGATTATCTCGATCATATTTTGCCAGATCCTCTTCATAAAGACTCAGTATATTTCTTTTTATAAAGTCAATCTGTGCAAAAGTTTTTCCTTCAACAAATGCACTGACAGCCTGCGGCATTCCTCCTATAACCATATATGTCCGGAACTTTTTCATTATTTTTCGGTGAATAGAATCACCCAGTGGTTTTCTCTTTTCGTAAGCACTTTTAATCGCCTCAAATGTGACCGTATCGCCCAGTGCCCACAGATATTCTTCAAAGTCCATTGGATACATTTTTATCCTATATTCTTCTGATGGAATAAGGATATTTTGAATATTTTTACGTATCGAAATCAATGATCCTGTTTCAATATAATCATACCGACCATCTGCTACCAGATATTTAATTGCCTGTCTTGCCTGCGGAAACAACTGAACTTCATCAAAAATCAGGACACACTTTTTCCCCTTCAATTCCCGTCCCTTCAAAAGAAATAAATTACGGAAAAAGCTATCCAAATCGTCCATCTCATCTATGAAAAGATTCTGCACATCCCTGTTTTTTTCACGAAATAGCAAAATGTTTTTCTGTAGTTTTTCACGAAAATGCGAAATGTTTGCATGTAGCTATAGTACTTACCATAACCATCATACAAAAAGAGCAGGTTTTCACCCGCTCTGTTCTGTCAGTCTTCATCAAAGTTTGCTGCGTATATGCCCTCCGGAAGTCTCATTGTAAGAATTCCGAGATTAAATTCGTGATCCATGATCGTAATGTGATACTCAAAAATCACATCGTCATCAAATTTGGACAGTAACACATAACTGCCGTTTTCTTTTCCCTCGATCTGGTCACAGATATCTTCGTACACAGCCTGACCGGAAATCTCTCTCGGATATCCTGCTGCTTTGATCTTCTCCTCAATTGCCTGATATAATTCGTCCACTCGTGTGCCCTCCTTTAGTATCGAACTCCGAATCTTCGTTCTTCCTCATCCACAGAAATCTCACGTCTTCGGATATCGTCAATCTCTATATACCGGTCATTGTAAAGTGCCTGTACAATCTTGTCAATATCTTCTTCCAGCCCCTGCAGCTCTGTCGAAACCGATCCGTCATATTCATTTCTCGCCCATCCGGTCACACTGTATTTGTCTGCCAGATAACCAAGTTTGTAACGGAAGCCCACGCCCTGAACTCTTCCATAGAACTGAATGGATTGTCTTATCCTGTGCATGTCATTACCTCCGTGCCTGTTTCTGTTTCCCTGCGTTCTTTCTTCCGGAAAGCTTTGCTTCCAGAAATTTCACCAACCGGTAGCCCACATATCCTGCCAGAATTCCAAAAAACATACCACCCAGAACATCCGTCGGATAATGGACATACAGATATAATCTCGATACTGCGATCAGACAGGACAGTATCAGTGCCGGTTTCCAGAGCTTCTTTTCACCTGCGAGATATAACGCGGTAACCGAAGCAAAAGATGCGGCTGTATGTCCCGATGGGAATGAATAATCATGAAGCTTTGCCACCAGCAGTTGCACACTGGTGTTTACATCGTATGGTCTTGTTCTTGCTGCCAGATTTTTTACTGCTACATTGCAGATCAGCAGATCCATGATCAGTGCTGCTGCCATAATGATTCCTGTTTTTCTCATCTTTGGTATGATAAGAAAAAGCAGTGTCAGGATAATCCAGAAAATCCCCGCATCCCCCAGCTTTGTGATCGATGTCATAATTTTATCCAGAATCGGTGTATGTAACGTCTGGAACCAGTCAAGAATATTTAATTCCATCTATCTTCCTGCACTTTCTAGTCTATTTTTATCAGCGCTCCGTAAGCCGCGTTCAATCAGGGCACATCATCTCAGCGAATCTTACGCATCTCACCATCAATCAGAAATACCTGATCTCCTTCATTGATATCCAGCTCATACAGCCGGGCATCTTTCTCTCTGACTGTCATTTCTTCACCTGTATAATTACTTTTCAGAAGGACATTGTCCTTCACTGCCATCCCGTCCGGACGTCCCTCACATCCGAAATCCGGCTCATCGATTCGTAGAACATTGAATGTCTCAAGCATGTCTGTCTCCCCTTTTATTACCATTGTACTGCCGTGTATCTGTTATTCCTTTTCCCCTTCATTTGCATCTTCCATTGTGATGCTTTCCTGCATCTGTGCTTCTGTATAATGCAGACGCAGTACAGCCTGCGGCCAGTTGATATTGACTGCTGCTGTCTTGTTTTTTTCTTCACCGGCCTTACGGATAAGCCCAAGCAGTTCATTCAGAACTTCTCTTGTCAGGTAACCGCCTCTCCAGTGAAATGTCAGCGTTTTTCCTTTTTTTGCTGCCTGAAGTGAACGTTTATACACATCTTCTGTCTTTGTAAAAGACAGCTTCTTTTCCCGGTAATAAAAGCGATCGTGATCTGTACAATGAGGTGCTGCTGCGATCAGTGGCTCATGATCCCGGAAGATACTTTTGTCATCAAGATTGAAATAATCATAACGAATATCTTCGACTTTATCACTGTTTCCGAGTGTATTATCAAAAGTCGCATCCAGATGATAATAAGTCCCTCCGATCCGGACAATGTTCCAGGTATGACGGTATTTGATACCTTTTTCCGGATTGTTTCCACATATTGCGATCACGCACCAGACGCCCAGCGCATCCAGAAGGACTTTTACTGCCTTTGCAATGCCCTCGCAGACACCCACTCCCTGTCCGAGCGGGCCGATGATCTCATGAGAATAAGCCTTTTTGAGCTTGTCATAGTGTACATTCTGACAGATAAAATCATGTACATATTTTTCTTTTTCCCATTCGGACATCTCCTTCGCCGGACGCACCAGCTTTTCAACTCTGGATTTCATTGCTTTCTGATGCTCTTTTATTTTGCCTTTATCAAACAGATATTCCGGAACAAAAATAATATTCGGTGATTCTTTGTAATATCGGTATTTATATCCCGTTGCCCAGAAAATCTCCGGATGATCCAGACGCAGCTGGAAAAAGACATTATACAAAGTTTCTCTGTCCAGTGCCGGAATCTGAAACTCATCCGCCAGTCCGGAAAGTCCCTGAAGGATTCCATGATAGGCAGCCTGTTCCTGTTTATTCATATGGTTGTAGTAATACTGTTCCATAACTTTCTCCCGAGGTTTTTCTCAAAGCATTGCAGACAACTCCGCTTCCTGCTCCTCTATTTCATGGAATACTGCATCATTTCATAATGTAGAATACATCCCTCATAGATTTCCATCGGAAGCAGTGCCCTCGCCACCAGCTTCAGTTCTTCCTCCGGTCTGTCGATTCTCTGCAGATGTGCATAATCTCCATCAATCCGTTTCACTTCATAATCACATTCTAACATCGGTATTTTCCTTTCTCGTAAATCACATTTTACATTCTCAGTTTTTTTCGAAATTCTCTTAATGTATCTTTCTTTCGGAAGATAAACATCCCCGCCAGAACCAGAAAACTGATGCCTGTACAAAGTACGGAAGGCATCGTATATTTTATGATTCCGATCCAGATAAGAACTGCCGGAAGGCATCCGATCATCGCCGCCTGAAGCAGATAATACAAATATTCTTCCCTCTCCAGATGGCTGACCTTTGCGATTACAGGGACACTTCCAAGCACCGCAAGTGCCCCAAACGGAAATACAAAATCTACGGACCAGCCTTTCCATCCGATGAAATGATCCCATAATACGCACAAAATCGTAATGAGCAGCAGCTGCCATGCCAGGTTTTTGAGGATGTTTCTGCGTTTAAAATATGCCACTCCGACAACAAGCCATGCACACAGACAACCAGCCGCAGCAAACCAGAACCAGTTCAGTGTCTCCAGCATCAGATAGTTGATCATCCCACAGATCACAGCTACGGCAAGACACAGAAAATTGAATGTCTGTAAAACCTTTTTCTCTTCTTTTTTCTGCTGCTCCCCACATCCGGGAAAGTCATTTTTCTCTTCTTTATATGGAATTTCTTCCTCACGGAGCATCCGCATAAACTTCTTCTGAATACTGTCATCCGGAATTTTGGACGTAAATCCAAGCACCATCTGATTTTCATATGAACAGGAACAAAGCTGCAGAGAATTAGTACTTGCAAAAATACCAAACCGTTCAATGTAGGTTTTATACGCTTCTGGGAAACGCAGAATCCCGATATTCGAATATACCGCTGTAATACTCCTGCTGCCAAGATTCGCCCCCGCCATCATAAAATATTTTTTAATTTCAAGCGGCACCGCACGTATTACCGGATTCTTTTCCAGACGCACATATCCGTTCATATCCATCGCTATTTTATCTTTTACAAGCTTCTCTTTGAACTGTTTTTTTACGTCATATAATACATCCTGAAAGATTGTCTCATCGGAAAAAGTATATCCAACTTCAATCCATCCGAAGAAATTCCCCATCGACTGAGATGGAAAATAATTGCGCAGATTGACCGGTATCATCAATGCAACCGGCTTCTTCTGCCGGTTCTTCGGAATCTCCTCATGTATCGAACAAAGCAACATTGCAGTAAGCAGAACCGTAATCGAAACACTATAAGAACGCGCCTTCGCCAATGTCTCTTTTACCGGAATAACTACCTCTGTGATCTGCATATCTGCATGCAGTAATTTTTCACCTTTCAGCTTCACAGCTGACGGTTTTTTTTCTTTATTTTTCGGAATATCTGAGGAATAATACTGTGAAAAACTATCTTCTTCCTGCGCTCCCGGTGTCGGTTCCTCTGCATGTTCTACACGTGGTAAGTTTGCCTCCGGATGCGTCAGGATCAGATAATTCTGTACCAGTTCACTTAAAAAATTCATTGCTCCGGTACCGTCTGTCAACGCATGATATACCTCAAAATTAATACGGTTTTTGTAATAACTCACCTGAAATAAAAGGCTCTTTTTATCCGGTATATAAAGGCTGCTGCACGGCGGCCTCTTTTCCTCTTTTACAAATGCATCTATATCTCTTCGCTCCAGATAGAACCAGAACAGTCCCTTTCGCAGAACTGCACGGAACAACGGATATTTCTCCAATGTCTGATCCAGTGCCTTCTGCAGAATTTCACTGTTGACAGCCTCTTTTAACTGACAATAAAACCGAAAAACTCTGGTGTCATTTTTATCTGTGACAAGTGGAAAAGCCAGTGCTGCGTTATCTAATTTTCTCCATTTTGAGTATCCTTTTTCCACGTTTATTCGCTTCCTTTACTTAAAAAACGATTCATAATATCAAAACTTTCCTGTACATGCAAAAATCTGATTCCAAGTGCAAAATAGCCATGAAGCGCATCCGAAACCCTGTGTATTTCCACATAATTTCCGGCTTCTTTTAATCGTTTTCCATATTCTTCGCCCTCATCACGGAGAGGGTCAAATTCCGCTGTAAGAATCAGTGTGTCAGGTAAATTTGTATAGTCTTTTTCCATCAGCGGAGAGAAATACGGATTATTTCTGTCCTCTGCACAACTCTCATACAGGGTCAGATAATCTTCCATTTTGACTGCCGTGAGAAGATAGTCTTCTCCGTTTTCCTGTACTGATCTGTAAGGTGATTTTGCTGTATAACAGTTGTTTACTGCCGGATAGATCAGAATCTGTTTTTTCGGTGTAAAATCTCCTGTATTACGGGCTTTCAGGCAAACCGCCGCTGCCAGATTTCCGCCCGCACTGTCCCCGATGATCGTGATTCGATCCGGATCAGCAGGTAATATCAACCGCCCTGTATAGAGTGCTTTTGCCGCCTCATAACAGTCTTCAAACGGAATCGGAAAATGGTATTCTGGTGCCAGGCGGTATTCCACCGACATCACGATATGTCCGGTGGACTGCGCCATCCGGCTGCATACCCGGTCATAATTTTCGATGCTTTCAGTCACCCAGCCGCCACCATGAAAAAACAGCAGTACCGGATATTTTTCTCCCTCTACTACATCGCCGCTCATGGCTTCCTCCGATGGAAAATAAAGCCGCACCGGCACCTCGTGATTCCCATTATAAACCTTTGTATCTAATGTCTTAAAAAAAATCCGCATCGCATCCAGCTTCTTGATATCTGCCAGCCGCCTGGATGCTTCCACCTCAATATTTCCATAAGATAGTGCGTGTAAGATCGTGCGCATTGTCTTTGAAATCAAATATTTTCTCCTTTTGACTTTTGTTCTCTTTCAGGATTTTTTCATTCATTTGTTAATCCTCAAATTCATATTTTACATCTGCTCCTATTGTATCGCGAAATGCTTTGTTTTGAAAGTACAAAAAGCAATGCCGGAGGATTGATTTCCCCCGGCATGACTTTTTGTATCAAATATCTCACATTTTATTTAACTGTTATTCTGATCCTGTAAATTTTTCTTCCGGATTTGACAGTAATGATTGCTCTGCCTGTCCTGTTTGCTCTGATCACACCTCTGGAAGATACACTTACAATTCTCTTATCAGAAGAAAAATACTCTACTCTCTCTCTACTTGTAATTGGCGAGAGTGTCACCGCAAGTTTCAATGTCTGTCTGCGTTTCAGACTTACCCGTGAAGAAACCCTCTTTCTGGTAGACGCATTTGTCACCTGCAGAGATCTTGTCGCAACATTTGCATTCTGAACGTTGACCTTAAAACTTTTTTTCAGACCGCTCCGAAGCTGCACAGTGATCGTCGCAGTTTTACCTGCTCTCAGTCCTTTTACTTTGCCGTTTTTATCAACAGAAACGACTCTTGTATTGCTCGACTTCCAGGAAACAACTCTGTCGCCTTTTCCCATCGTAACTCTTGCTGTGAAAGTCTGTCTCGTCTTAAGCGGAATCGTACCTGATACATTTAAACTGATCGTTGCCTTCAGTTTCGCAATAGATTTTTTCTCTTTCTTTTTACATACGCGACAGATACGTTCCTTCTGTCCTGTATTAAGGACAGTGGATTCTTTTGTCGTTTTCCAGTACCCATATTTATGTCCTTTAGCCGGTTCCGTCTGTACCTTCTCTACATGACCACAATAAACACATCTTCTCTGTTTCTCACCGGCTCTCGTACAGTCAGCTTCCCTCGTTACTTTCCATGAACTGTAACCGTGACCGGCTGCTTTATCACCTTCAACCACACGTGTATGGTTATGAACTTTGCATTCCTGTTTGCAGGATGCACCGGTTGTACAGGATGCTTTAACAATGGTTCCTGCAATTGTTTCCCATTTGCATGCACCTTCCCGGATGGTCACCGTAGATTCTTTTTTATTTGTATAAATGTAGATCATATAACTAGTATCTGCTTCAAAATACTGCGTATCTCCGGCATTCGAAGAAGTTCCTGTTCCACGCATCCGGGCCTGCGCTGACTCCTGTGCTGCCAGTTTTTGTACACTGCTTACAGAACCATTTTCCACATCAACAAAATAATAGCCTGTTTTTTCCGGGGTAAACATTACCGGAACAACCACCTGATCAGATGCAGGAAGCTTTGTACTGATACCTGTATTCACTGTCTGTATCTCATCCGGAATATCTACTCTATTATAATCTACCTGAAGATAATACTTTCGAAGTGATACAGTGACTGTGTAGGTATCTGCATCTTTCCAATACCCATCCTTTACGGTTATACCATATCCTGCTGCATCATTTTCGCCATAAGCAACATCTTCCTCAGTTCCGTCTTTGTAGTAAACTGTCAGAATCAGTCCTTCCAGAGAAGCCTCTATATTACCATCTGTGTTATACACCGTATTCTGAATCGGTTTATTCTTGACTTCTACACTTTTTACTGTTTTTGCCTTTTCGATTTTGAAGGAGGTGCTTCCGTTACAGTCCATGTTCCTTCTGCCGACTCTGACAAGATATGTCTCACCACCGGTAAGCATTGCAGAGACACTTTTTTCGGTAAGTGTCTCTGCAGGTACACTATTTACTTCTATATACTGAAAGTCACTATATTGCACATTATAACTGCAGGCATAAGCATATGGTATCGCTTCTCCATCTTCTGTCTCAAACTGCATAATGTATTCGCCTGACTCAGATGGTGTAAAGGTAAAATATGCATCTACACCACTATTCTGGAATGGTTTTACAGAAGTGCCATTTTCAATAGCCTTCATGCCCTCGATTCCTTTGACCGGAATCCAAACCGTATTCTGATATTTGTTTTCCTTTTCAGGATCATAATATGTCAGTTTTATCTCGTACTTTGTGTCTTTTGCATCCAGCACTGCTTCGCTGTTATCTACAAATATCTTCCACTTATTGCCATATTCATCGCTTCCTTCACAGTCATATGAACCCCAGGATCTGAATTCCGATGCAGCTTCAACCAGAGTGGAATGATCTGCATAATTAATCCGAAGATCATATACATCCAGTACTCCGTTCATAACTGTCATTGCATCCTCTGTCGCACCTTTTTTCAGAACCAGTTCCAGACTCTTGATGCTCTGATGTTCTGTCTTTGCAAAATGTACGGTAAGATTTGATCCCTCATATGGATCCCAGATCACTAAATATCCATAAGTTTTTCCTTTTTCCAGTTTTGCTGTCAGGACAACATTATCTGCCGCATAAGGATAAACCTCTCCAATCTTCTCATCTTCTTCATAAAGTGCAACATATGGATATACATTACCTTCTGTCCAGAACTTATAATACCCTGTTTCAGTCGGTTTAAATATAAAATAAAGCGGTTCCTCCCTATGCATGTCATTGAGGTTAAATGTCTGATCATACTTTTCATCCATCACATATCCATCATCTTCTGCATTCTCTCTTTTCTTGATCTGCAAATCTACAGAATACGGTGTGGAAACCATGACAAAATATGTTACACCCGTAGTCAGATTCGGCATACTTCCATGATTTGATAAGCTGCCATCATAAACTGAATACACATTTACAGTCGCTCCGTCAGAAACCTTCACTTCATAACCGGCACTTGTTTTCGGTATAAATTTATAAAATTTACGTTTTACAGGTTCGACAGTCTTTGAAGCCCCCTCTTCAAGCTCCTCAAGATTCTCTGCATTCGGCATCGTTACCTTAATTGTTGTACCTATTATCTCAGTTCCACTCAGTGAGATTTCATTCCCCTGTCCGTAAATATACGGTACACAGTTCCATTCTCCTTCTGTCAGTAGACTGTAGTATTCCGCTGTTTTTCCACCTTCTGTACTGGCTCTGTATGACAGCATACCTCCGTATACCGGATCATTCATTCCTATTATCTGCCCAGACCCATCACTGTATGTAACTCTGGTTCGAAGATTGATATTCGACAGATCATCTATGCCCGCAATGTATTCGTTCTTATCTGCAAGTATTTCCAGCTTCACCGGTTTCTGCAATTCCGTAACTTTGACCTGAAGATCTTCAAGTCCTGTGTCTGATGTAATGTACAGATAGTACGCGTTTCCTCTTACAAGTTTTTCGCAAAATTCCGAAACGTTTGAATAGGTCTTTGATGTACCTGTATCCCCAACACAATACACATTTACCTTCTTATTAAATTCAAACCGGTGTCTGCCTGTGAAATTAGCCAGATACCTTGCAGAAATCTGATTGTCTTTCGCTGAAAGTGTCTTGCTCTCGCCTTCTTCTAAGCTATCCTGCGGAGCCACTTCTTCAAAAGAAGCAATATGTACCGGAATAGAAGTCGTCGCTTCTATGCCATCATAAAATACTCTGTATACATATTCTCCTGCTTCCGGATCGTATACTTCCGTATACTGATCATTTTCTTTTTTATATAAGGAATATTTCAGAGTCTTTCCATATGAATCTGTTTCCACTCCGAAAATACCACCGTAATTCAGTTTTCTAACCTCAGATCCTTTTTCTGTATTAATACGTACTTTTATAAAATTGAATTCCGGTTTCTGCCCCTCTATACACTTAATTTCCTGCGGCATATAAGATATAATTTCCACAGACTCCGTTTTCGCCAGTCGTTTCAGAGTCAGGTTCGTACTGGTGGTATCTGTCGTATGATTATAAATATCAATGATATATTTATGACCCTGTTCAAGTTTGTACAAAACCCTTCCGTTAATTTCATTCAGACGCTCAGTTGTTCCGTCTTCCTTCACTTCTATTACTAAATACGACAGCCCTGTTTCTGCGCTGATCATATAGTCTCCGGTTACTTCCGGTTCAAATTTATAAAACTGTCTGTTGGTTATATCTATTTCCTGTGTTCCTTCTTTGATGCTATTCAGCTGAGCATAACGGTCTGCCAGAGATTCTACTTTTATTGGAACCTTCACTTTCATAAGTTCCTGACCATCTTTTTCTAATGTAAAAATGTACGTATAAGAACCTTTCGGCACATATGCATTGTTCCAGTCAAACGACTTTCCCTTATTTTCACCATCTGCATAAACAAGATCTGACATTACTATATTTCCATCAGGATCTCTGTACGTTGCATAACCAAATTTTACGTCAAAATCCTTAGGTTCCTGATTCGTATAGTTAAAGCGCAGAAGGCGCGAAATTGCTTCACCATACCAAGTTTCGTAATTCTCAAGCAAAGTAACTTCTGACTGTGTGGTGCTGATACTTTCAAGCTGTGGCACTTCGCTTAAAGTAATAGTTGCCGTTTCATTTGAAGAGTCATCCTTATCTCCGCCATATACCTGAAAATAAACCGGTTCCTTTGCTTTCAGCTCCCACCTGCTGCCCTCAAGTTTTTTATAGATTTTATAAGATGTACTTTCATCCGCAGATTTATCTTCAATCCATGGAATGCAATAGGCTGAACTCGTGCTGCCCTGGTAAATACCGTCTCTTTGCGGCACAAATTTATAATATCTGTATGCATTTCTGACCGAAATCACTGGGGTTTCTCCTGTCGTAATTTCACTCTGGCACACTCCAACTTCTTCAAGATTATGTATATATGCAGGAATATCTGCGCTTATAGTTTCATCTTCATCACATTTAAAATACAGATAGTAATTGCCCTTCGGCAATTTCTGTCCCATTAAATCTTCACCTGCGGGTCCTCTTCTCAGCGATGCCCTTATCGTATATCCTTTTGTCTTTTCAGCATCGCAATATGATGTTTCACCTAATGGAAAAATGAACTCTGAAGTCGTATCATCAGCAAATTTTAACGTAATCTGAACTGCAACATAATAGTCTATCCCTGCCACACCGTCACGCATGGTATTCTCACTTATTCCCTTTACTTCCATACCAGTCAGTGTCGGTGTGCTTTCATCTCCGTCAGAAAAAACTTCAATATTCGTTTCCTCATTCTCTGCGTCTGCATCTGTCAACGCTTCTTCATCAGTGATCTCTATTCCCTCTTCATCCGCACCGTCCTGCGTCTCTTCGAATACATCAATCTGCTCTTCTGCGCTATCGCTATCCTGTGATTCACTGTCAGAAATTTCAATCTCATTCAACTCAGATGAATCCCCCTGATCCGACAAAACTGCTACATCAGCACTATCTTCCGGCGCAGTCTCCAATTCTGCCTCTGTTTCTTCCACAGCCTCCGATGTGAACTCGGCTGCGCTTGCCATAACCGCCGTTCCTTCCACGCTAGTTACTGTCAGAGCCGCTGCCAGTATTAAAGCCAGTGTCTTTCTCTTCATAAAAAATAATCCTCCTTTGATTCGCACAATTTATCTTATGTAATCGAATTATCATAAAATAATTGTATCAAAAGAGGATTACAGATGGAACTATCCAAAAGGATAGTCTTTGTTATTTAATCATGTCGTTCATCGTTGTCATAACATTCGCAGAAACGTGCTGCAAATGCAGGTGGTTCATCATATGCATATAAATGGGAAATGTCTCCATAGGAATTCATACGGAAACCTGCGATTCCTTTGCGTCGTTCTTCACTTGTCAGAGTAGTAACAGAACTCGGAGCTGCACACATATTATGCCAGAGTACCATCGGCGACATACTGAGCAGGTGACTTATAAGCACACAGCCCAGCCCGAAATGACAGAAGAAGACAAGCGTATCATTATTAGCTTTTTCTACTCTATAGTAGTGTCCGTCACGGACATAACCATGCTCTGCAAGAACTTTATCAAATTCACCGGTTACCTGATCATAATAATATTTCATGTTGGCTTCCTGCATGGCTTCATTCTCAAACCAGTGATCGTACTGATAAAAACGCTCATCCTGTGTCCAGTCCTGTGGCAGCCAGTCCCATGCGCAGATTTTGCGGTCAGGCACATCCGGTCGATGGATCAGTACATCAAACTCACGAAGCCAGTCGCATTCTGTTGCTGTACGGTTCATTTTTTTCAATGTGCACGAAGCTGTATCCTTCGCACGTCCCATAGTCGAAACATAAAAATCTTTGATGTCAAGTTTTGAAAGTTTTTTGGATAAAAGCTCTGCCTCTCTCCAGCCTTTCTCAGTCAGTGAATCTATAGAATAATCAGGATCACCATGACGCACAATCAATAATTTCATTTTTGTTTCAACCTTTCTGTATAAACCCTATGCTTTCATTAAATATCAGTTTCTTCCGCAGCATTTCTTGTATTTCTTTCCACTTCCACACGGGCATGGATCATTTGGATAAACTTTTTTCTTTGGCTTCATATTTACTGCCGGAGTATTTGCCATCGGTACGAAAGACGGCATTGCCGGAGCAACCGGGGCCGGGGCAGCAGCCTGTTCGGCACGGCTGACCTCATTTGGTGTATATCCGCGGAAATCAAGCATTCTTGTGTTATTATTTACTTCCATCATGATCGGAGCAAATCTCTCCATCTGACGGTCAGAATCAAACACAATATCACGTTTTTTGAACTCTTCCATGATGTCAGAAAGCATTCCATCCATGGAAAATTCTTTGTACACAATGTAAAGAAGTTCTTCAATCTTTTCTTCTGAAATATGAAGTTCATCTCTCAGGAAAGAAGCCAGTTTTCTGTAGGAAACATCCTGTGAAGGATATCCGTGTTTTGCATAGTCCAGAATTTCTTCCACTGTCGGAATATAGAAGTCTCTGTCTCCCTGGAACTCTTCGATCTTCTCATAAAGGTTGTCCTGAAGAACCGCTTTCCAGATCATCTTATCACCTTTTATGATGCATATATCATCTTTTTCAGACAGCTCATTCAGAATTTCCATGAACTTTTCATAGTTCACTCTGAAGCCATCGCGTTTGCGGTACATGCGGTATACGATCTTGAGTGGTGCGATTGCATAAATCAGTCCCATCATACTCTGGCAGGAACGCATCCAGCTGAGCTGACGGCATTTTTCCTGTAATTCCGGGGTATTGATCTGATTATAAACAGCAATAACTTCCTGCGGAACTTCTGCATGATTATCACTGTATGCTACAATGTAACCCTTATTGCTGAACCATTCCAGTTCTTTCCAGTCTTTATGTGTTGCAAGGAAACATTTTCTTGTAGATGCATGGTCAAAAGCATCTATTTCCCATTCATCCGCCTGCAGAAAAATAGATTTCATCACTTCCGGATCAAGCACTTTCGCAGCAATCTGCTCTGCAAGCTCTTCTTTGGAAAGTCCTTCATACGGGATCTCCAGTTCTTTTGCACTTTCAACCAGATCTTCTTTATTATAGGAATTCAGATAATCTTTTACTTTCGGATTTCTTGTAAAGGAAACTTCCGGCTGCTCTGCTCCGGATTCCAGCTCCATCTCTGTAATTTTCTTTGCGATCACATCTGCAAGTCCGAGTACACCATACTTTTTATTAAGAAGTGTATTGATTTCCTCTGACTCTTTTGACCAGAAATCATCGTCCGAAGATTTTGTCTCTTTCAAAATAACCGGGGTGGAAACTTTCTTTACACCATCAGCTGTTTTGATTTCTGCATCTTCAACCTTTTTCTCAATATCTGCACGGTATTCCGGAAGATCCGCTTCTTTTACGCGGAAGGTAAACCATGCTTCTGTATCAAAAAACTCTGAAGTCTTTGTATCTTTGGCTTCCAGATATTCATAGTTTCCTTTTGCGGTGTCTGCTCCCTGTGCAGTCAGGTTGGAAATTCTGACTTTTTTCTGGAAAAATTCAATTTCATACAGATCTGTACTCTGATATTCCAGAATGTCCTGCAGCATTTCTGCCAATTTTTCAAAGTTAATGTCTGCCGGTATCAGGCAGCGCCTCCATACCGGAGGTTTTGTTCCTTTTCTTGTGATTTTTAACTGATAAAATTCCATGTGTTCACCCTTTATATGTCTGTGTTTATAAAACATAAAAGCCGGAACAGATTTTATCCGCTCCGGCTTTATTATCGTATCTTCAAAACCACATACATGTTGACAATCAACTGAATCTTTCTGACCATGCT